>DATMXR010000242.1:0-20821 GCA_035561315.1 Feifaniaceae bacterium | reverse complement strand
CGGGCGTGGCGGTCACGGCGGCGCTGGGGGCGGGGGTAATCTGCGCGGCGGTCAGCGCGCCCGTGGCGATGCTGTAACCGTCCGAAACTTTGCCCGCGGTCCCCGCGTTTAATTCCAGCTTCATATACTGCTCGTTCCCCGCAAACGAAAGGCCGTTCAGGTCCGCGGTCAGTACAAGGCTGCCGGAAACGGAGGAGAGGATGTCCTTGGCCGCGGCTTCGGAGGCCTCCTCCTTCAGGCCGTGCATGAGGTCCCTGCCTCCGGGCGAAAGCCGCGCGAAGCTGCCCAGTATCTTTGCGCTTTCCACATAGCTGCCCTTCGGGTTTTCCCCCAGCATGGCGACCGTGTATACGGGGATGCGCAGCGCCGCGATCTTCTTTTCCACCTCTTCGCGCGTGATGCCCTTTACGGCATAATCCTCGCCGTCAGAAAGCACGACGAGGCATTTTTTATGGTTGCTTTTAGCGTCCGTCGCCAGGAGGTCCAGCCCTTTTGTAATGCCCAGGTACAGGTTGGTGGTTTTTGTGCCGCTCGCAATGCCCTCGATCCGGGCGTTTAGCGCCGCCTTATCCGAAGTGAGCGGCTGTATCTCCACCTCGTCGCCCACCAGAAGCACGCCAGCGTTGTCCTTATCGTTCATTTTGCCCACAACGGACAGCAGCGTCTGCTTGATGGCGCCGAGCTTCTTTTCCCCGATGGAGCCGGAGATATCGATCAAAAACAGGTATGTCGTACCCTCGCCGGTCTTGGCGACCGTCTGTATGCCGGTGATTGGCAGCGTCTGGTTCCCGACCTGCAGCGAGAGTTCGGATGCGGCGGGGACCCGGCCCAAATTTGTATTCCAATACAGTCGTACCGTACCCTGCTCCGCAACATACCCTTCCGCATTCAGGGAAAGCGGCTCCGCCGCCCGCGCCGGAAACGCCGCAAAAAGCAGCAGCAGGACCGCGCACCGGCAAATCAGCTTTTTCATATGGATGTCCCCCTATCCTATAGTAAGAAACACCGCGGCGGCGGAGAAGTTATCGTTCCTGCCGCTGACGCGCTTTATGAGCCTTGCGGCCAGGAACGATATCCAGTCCTCCGGCGTATTCGACTTGCACAGGTCGATCTGCATTTCCGGTTCCAGCACATATTCCCATAACCCGTCCGTACACAGCAGGAACGCGTGGAAGCCCCGGCTCAGTTCTGCGCCCGCGATCTCCGGCTTGATTTCCTCCTCGTTGCCCAATGCCCGCAGCACCTTGTTCCGGTCCTCGTGGAAGCGTATGCCCGCGTACGGGATCTCCCCCGAGCGGTAGGCGAGGTAGGATACGCTGTGGTCCGCGGTCTGGAATTTGAGCGCGCCGTCCGTAAAATGGTACAGGCGCGAATCCCCGACATGCCCCCACGCCGCAGCATTCCCCGCCAGCAGGAGCGTGACGCAGGTGCTTTTCATCTTCTGAAAGCCGTTCTGTTCCCGGAGTATGCGCCGGTTCGCTTCTTCAAACATGGCCCGCAAATTTTCAGCGCTTGCGTCCGGCGCGTCTGCAAACATCCGCGTCATGGTATCCGCCGCGATGGCGGAGGCGATATCCCCTCCGCCGTGGCCGCCCAGGCCGTCGGCGACGGCCAGGGCCGCGGCGTCCGCGCTCCGGAACAGCCGGATGCTGTCCTCGTTGTGGCTCCTCCCCCCGCGGCTGGAGAGCTGCGCGATGCGTACGTCCATTGCTTTCTCCTTATTGAATGACGACGGCAAACGTATGATCCTCGCCGATGGTGAAGGTATCGCCGCTGTTCAGTACGACGGGCCGGCCGGGAATGAGCCTGCGCCCGTTCACGAATGTGCCGTAGGAAGAGTTCTTATCCGTAAGCTGCACGGTACGGGAGGCCCTGTCCAGGCGCACCTCGCAGTGAATGCCGCTTACGCCCGGCGTGTCGTTGGGGAACACGATGCCGCAGGCGTTGGGGTTCCTGCCCACCACGACCGCGTCCTGCACGGGGAATTCCACGCCGAAATAATGGCCCCGCGTACCCTGCAGGCTCGTCTTCCCCATAAACGCGGGGGCGGGCTGGGGCTGCTGGACCGGCTGCGCATACGGCTGTGCGGGCGCATACCCCGGGATTTCCGTAACGAATGTGCCCGCGGCCTTGTCGTGGAGCGCCTGCCGGTTCGCGTCGAGCAGCGCCCAGCCGAATATCACGAGCGCGGTCAGCGCCGGAAGATACCCGTTGTTCGGCACAAACAGCCCCAGCGTGGGCGAATACTTGACAAGGTTCCGCACGACGATCTTGTTGTTCGGAACGGGCTGGCCGTAAGCGTCCCCCACGCGCAGATGGAGCGCGCGCTTGCCCAGCGTCGCGCGGGCGGGCGAATATTCCAGCATCGACCCGTACCCGACGCACGCCGCGTAGGTAAGCAGCACGTATATGGCCACGGGGAGGTTCAGGATATAGGAAAGAATCAGCGCAATCACGCCGACGACCAACGAATCGATCAGGTAAGCCAAAAACCGTTTGCCCAATATTTTGTTATTCATATTTACTCCCCGCGCTTCATTATTCGGATTGATGCGGATCGGCGGTGCGGGCACATCCCGCGGTATGTTTCTTTCGCTGCGCAACTGCCCTGTCAGCGCCGCCCTGAACTGCGCCGCGCTCTCAAACCGGTTTGCCGTTTTTACGGCAAGCGCACGCAGTATCGCCTCGTTTGCCGCGGGCGGCACGTCCTTCGCGATGCGGGACGGCGGGACGAGCGTGTCCGTCATCAGGCGCTCCGTCGCCTCGGGCGGCAGCTTGCCCGTGATACACCGGTAAAATGTGGCGCCCAGCGCGTACACATCCGTCCACGGGCCCTGGTTGCCGTTGGTCTGGTACTGCTCCGGCGGCGCGTACCCGCGCTTCAAGATAACGGAGAGGCTTTTGCTCCGCTCCATAAGCGCCACGCGCGCGGCGCCGAAATCGAGAAGCTTCACCTGGCGGTTGCTGCAGATATAGATGTTGTCCGGGCTGATATCGCGGTGAATGAGCCCGTCTTTATGGATCGCCGTAAGCGCGTCAAACAGCGGCAGCAGCAGGCGGAGCGTCTCCTCAAAGGGAAGGACGCCGCCCCGCTTGTTCAGGTATTGCTTGAGGTCGCAGCCCTCCAGATACTCCATGACGTAGTACGCGGTGTTGTTTTCCTCAAACAGCGCCAAGACGGATATGATGTTTCCGTGGGTGCGGTACCTGTATATGACGCGCGCTTCCTCCAGGAATTTTTTGAGCCCGTAAAAGAATTCCTGCGAGGTATGGTAGACGGAGACCGTCGTCGTGCCGGGATAGCGGTTTGCCATGCCGGTGGGCAAAAACTCCTTGATCGCTACGCGCCGGTCTTCCTTGAGGTCGTAGCCGATGTAGGTGATGCCGAATCCCCCGTTCCCCAGCACCGCGCCGACCAGGTACCTGCCGTGGAGTATGCTGCCCGCCGGAAGCGCAAACGCAGGCTCCTGCACAAAGCCGGTTTTCGTTCCGCAATGGTTGCATATGCCGCCGGAAAGTTCCGGCCGCATGCATTTGAGGCAAATCTGTTCGATATCCGCCGCATTCATAATGGTCTCTTCAGGACAGCCTGAATTCGTTTTGCGGGGTGGCCAGGCAGAACGAGTCTCCCGGGCGCAGCGTGACCGGCTCGTGCGGCGTAAGCTTTGCGCCGTTATAAAACGTGCCGTAACTCGATCCCCGGTCGGTAAGCGTCGCCGCGCCGTTTGAAACCCGCACCTCGCAATGTACGCCGCTGATGCCCGGCGTCTGCGGCGGGAATACGATGTTGCACTGCCTGGGGTCGCGCCCCAGCACTGCGGAACCCGAAAGCGGGTACGCCTGGCCGGAAAGCGCGCCGCGCGTACAGGCAAGCTGCCTTGCGCCGTTCCCCGCGGGCGTATACGCGGGGGAAGCGGACGCGGGCGCGAACGGAGCCGCGAACGGAGCCGCCTGCCGCGCGGCATTCGGGCTTTGCTTCTTCCGGGACAGCAGCACCGCGGCCGCTGCGGCGGCCAGGACGACGCCGCCTATGATGAGATATTGGGGATCCCGGGTATCGGGCGGCGTTCCGCCGTTTTCGCCGGAACCGCCGCCGCCCGTCGGGTCGGCAGGCTCCGCGCCGGGGCCCGCAACGCCCGCATAGGGAATATCGTTCTCCTCCAGAAAGTCCATGATATAGTCGATGTGTATGGCGTAATTGACGTTTTCCACCCCGTAGGTGTTCACGCCTATCACGCATCCTTCCCCGGTAATCAGCGGGCCGCCGGAATTCCCATGGTTGATGTTGATATCGATCTGGTAGCATTCCGCTTCCAGTATGACGGCGCTCACCTTGCTGATGATGCCGCTTGTGATGGTGACGTCCTCAATTGTGGAAGGCAGAGTTTCGCCCTCCTCGATGATCTCGTCGGCAACGGCGGGGAACCCCAGCGCATAGGCTTCCTGCGCGGCCTCCACGTACCGGGAGGACATCAGCGGCAGGGGGGTCCTTCCCGTTACGGGTTCCACCGTCTGCAGCACGGCGAGATCGGGCTTTTCGCTGTCGGCTACGATTTCGGCCTTTATGAGCGTGCCGTTCTCCGTCACATTATCCAGCACGATAAACACCGCCTCGGGATTTCCCTCTATGACGTGATGGTTGGTCACAAACAGCTGCGCCGCGTCCCCCGGCTCTCCCACGGCAAAGCCGGTCCCCAGCGAAGCTCCCTCCGAAAAGACCGCGATCACGCGCACCACGCCGTTCCTTGCTTCCCGCACGTCGGTGCCTGCGGCCCGCGCCGGAAGCGCGCTCAGGCATATCGATAACGCGGCAGCCGCGGCCAGTATATGCCGTATGATGTGTTTTTTCCGCATCCTACTCTCCCCGTTCACATGCATTCGAGCACGATTGCCGTAAAATTGTCCTGCTTGGGCTTGTTCTTATGGAGCACAAGCTTTTGTAGCCGCTCCGCGCTTTCGTGCGGCGCAAACGCCATGGCGGAGAGTATCTCCTCGTCCGTGAGCGTATTGAACACGCCGTCCGTCATCAGCAGCAGCCGGTCGCCCTTCAAAAGCTGCAGCGGGCGGAGGTTGCGGTCGATCTTCTCCAGCCGCCCCATGCCCAGGTAGCTTGTGACTGCGCCGCGCTGCGGGTCGTTTTTCGCGGCCTCGAACGAAAGCTCGCCCATGGCGGCCCTTTCGTCCAGATCCGAGCCGTAGGTGTGCTCCCGGTTGAGCTGGAATATGGCGCCGCCCCGCACGAGTGCGATCCGGCTGTCCCCGACGGAGAACCAGTAAAGCCGCCTGTCCTTAATGAGCGCCGCCACCACGGTGGAGCCGCTTTTCCCCGGGCCCGCATGGCCCAATACGGCGTTGACCTCGTCGTTGGCGCGGCCCAGCATGTATAAAAGCTCGGCCGCCGGGTCGTCATGGAACGGGCGGCTGTTGAAGGACCCCAATAAGGATTTCGCGGCGGTCGTGCTGACCAGCGCGCCGTTAGATAAGCCTCCCATGCCGTCCGCGACCACGGCGAACACGCCTTTTTTGCGGCAAAGCGCATGGTTGCCGATATCCGATATGCCGAACGCGTCCTGCTGGCTGTCCCGCGCGCCGATATGGTGCGCGTTCCCGATGCGGACGCAGGGGCTTTCCGCGCTCATGGTTCCACCGCCTTTTCTCAGGAAAAAGAGTCCGCGCTTTTTTAAATACATGGCGTATACGAAAAACGCCGCCGCAGCCGCGAGCACCGCTGCGCAAACAACCAGGACCGGCGTCTGAACGCCGCCCAATATGCCGGAGGGCGTGGCGGTTTCAAACGCCTCCCCGCCGCCCGCGGCGGCAAGCACGCTCAAGGATGCGCTCATTTCGTCCACGTGAACCTTTCCGAGCAAAGCGGCATGAACACCAGCTGCGTCCTGCCGATCTCCACGGTATCGTAGGCCCGCAGCTCCACCGTAGAGAATATGGATTTGTCGTTGTGGCGGATGATGCTCCTGCCTTCCCCCGGGGAAAGGTAATATTTGTTGTCCCGCGTATCGTAGCTGACGACCGCGTGCTTCTCGCGGGAGATCGTTTCGTCACCGCGGATGCAGATATCGCTCTTTTCATTGCGGCCCACAAAGTTGTTGTCGGAATGGATGCGGTAATCCCGCCCCTTTTCGGACCCGTTGGTGGTGACCAGCCAGCCCACTACCGGGTCCACCCCCAATTCCTTTTTGATGACGACCTGCGTGCGCCCGTCGTCCTCGTTCGGATTGCGCGGCGGCGTACCGCCCGCGCGCGTGCGGTCGATATCCGCAAAGTCCTGCGGCGGCATCGTCATGCCCGCGTCCAGCGGGCGGGTCGCGTTGTTGAACTCGCTGTTGCAGTAGGGGCATTCCGAATGGATGGCGGAATCGTAAAAGTGGCCGGCTTTCTCACATTGTTTCATTGGCATGGCTGTTTCCTCCTAAGTTGATTTTCTTCTATTTCTTTGCACGGCACCCCGTGTATGATCCGTTTCAAGTTTATTGCTTCGGCTTTTTGCGCGCGCCCCGGATGCGGATGCTTTCAAGCAGTATGCAGGCGGCGTTGAGAAGCGGCAGCGCGGCGGAAACGACAGGCGGCCATCCCGCGGGCCCCGGCGCGAACAAACTATATCCCGCGAATACCGCCGCATATGCGGCAGCCGCCAGATGCAGCGCCCGGATGAGCGGGCTTGCCCCGAAGCCTTTTATCAAACTTAGGCCGTTCATGAGGGCACAGGCGAACAGCGCGTATGGCGCGGCCCCGCCGCCCCGCGCCGCGGAAAAAATTCCAACCGTAAGCTGCAATACGGCGAACGCCGCGTAGGCCGCCGGAAAAGGAGAGCCGTTCCGGGCCGGCGGGGAAGGCCGCGTCTTCTTGCCGCCGCCCGTGTTTGAAATGGTTCTGACCGCTTTTTCCAGGCTGACGGTCGCGTTGTTGTCCCGCCCGCGCACAGCGCCCGCCTCCGCGGGGGCGGCGCCGTAAAGCGCCCAGTGCAGCTCGCGCGCGTCCCGGTACCCGCCGCAAAGCCCTTTGTATATGGCGCGTTCCCTCTGCCGGGAGACGGAAACGCCCAGGCCGGTGAGGGAGGGGATGTCCTTCGCCTTTTCGCAGCCTGAAGGCGGCGGCGGCTCCTTGCCCGCAAGCAGCGCGTAGAGCGCCGCGCAGATCGCGCGGGCATCCCGCGCGGCGGCGCGGGCGTTGCCTGGATACTCCGGCCCGCCTTTCCGCTCGAACGCGCCCCACGGCGGCAGCAGCATAAGCGTCCCCTCGGGCGTGAACAGCACCTGCCCGAGCGACACCTCCCCATGCGAGAGGCCAGCGCCGTGCAGGCGCGCAAGGGAGCTGACGATTGGGCGTATCAGCTCCGCGGCGTCCGGGGCGGCGGCGGCGCCGCTTTCCATCCGCTTGCGCAGCGTGACGCCCTGCACGTAATCGAGCACGGCATACGCCGTCCCGTTTTCAGAAAAGCATTTTTGAGGGATGAACAGGCCGGAAAGCGCGCCGAGCCGCATCAGCTGCCGCGCTTTTATTTCGCTTTGCTCCAGGCCGCTTTGAAACGGGGAAGCGGCCTCCCCGCTGATGGGCGCCACGCGGCTCACGCCGGGGCGGATCTGTTCCCTTTTTGCGTAGACCTTCGGGAAATACTCCCGTATGGTCACGCGCCGGCAGCGCTTGAGGTCATACGCGGCGTACAGGACCCCCGCGCTCCACCTGCCCGTCATCCTGCCCAGGAGGTACCTGCCGAAGAGTATGGTGCGCGGCGGAAGCTCGCCTGACAAGGCGGCGCACTCCCCCGCGGGGAAGCCGCAATGGGGGCAGGGCAAAGCGGCGCCCGATTTTACGCTCATGCAGTTCATACACAGCGTTTCAATATCCGGCAAGCCCGCCATACATACGCCCCCTTTCCGTTTTGCGGCTTCATCATTTTTGCAGCTTCATCATCGGCGGGTCAGCCGGCGTAATTGTCCTGCGTGCCGTCCGTTTTCATGCGGTAAGCGCTTCCCGCATATCCGCCCATATAAAACACCCAGTCTCCCGCAATGCACAGATCGTGTGCCTCGTGGTTTGCAAGCTGCGTACGCTCGCTGCCGTCTAAACGCGATTTATACAAACGCCCGTCGCGTTTATACGTATACGCTTCGTAATTCTCATAATAGGGGTAATAGATCCAGTCGCCGCTGATATGAAACGAATCGTAGACGCTGTCCAGTACCGCCGTTTTATTCGATCCGTCCGTATCCATCCGATAGACGGTCGAATCGCTATCATCAAGATAATAGACGGCGTCTCCGATCACCTGGGTATACATCAGCCCGCTGCCCTGCGCCAATGATGTCAATTCACTGCCTTCCAGCGTCATCTTCATCAAAGTGGAGCCATTGGGCGTAAATTCATAGAAATAAATCCATCCGTCTTCCACCGCTTCAATATCGACAAATGTATCCGGATTGTCGATTCCGTAAAGAATCTGGGGAGAGCCCCCGACAGAGCGGCGATAAATGGCATTGCTCTCTCCCAGATCGACCATATAATAAAATACGTCGTCCACAACATGGAGCTGCAATTGCCAGGGATAGGCGGGGTTTTCAAACAGGAACTCCCGCCCGGAGCCATCCGTCCTGATCCGCGAAACGCCGGATACCTGTAAATAATAGACCCAGTCTCCCACCACGCTGATATTCTGCGCCCAGCCGGAATCGACGAGCGCTTCGCGGCCTGTTCCATCGAGCCTTTCCTTATAAAGCCCTTCCGGTTCCCCTTCATAGTAGATCCAATCCCCCTGCTGCGCGGCCCGTCCGGAGTTATTGATGTTGACGGAGGAATTCCCCCTTCCTTGCATCCTCTCAGGCCCGGCCGTCCGGACATTGGGCGCGGCCGCCGGAGCAGCGGCGGGCAATATCTCCGCGGGCGCGGGCGTTGCCAGCGCAGCCATGGGCGTGGTCTCGGCAAGAGGCGTTGGCGCAGCCGCCGGTGCTTCCTGTTCCGCGGGGCGCAATAAACCGCTGAGCAGCGCCGCCGCCAGCGGCACGGCGATAACGGCGATCGCGGCTGCCCTGATCCGTTTCTTTTGCCAGGGCTTCTCTTTCCCGGCTTTCGGTTCCGGCTTGGGCTTGGGCTGCGGCTCCGGCGCGGGCGGCGCGGGTTCCGGATTTATGGGTTCCGGCCCTGCCGCCGTTTGGAACAGCGCGGCGTTTAATTGCGGGATGTCCCGGTACCTGTCCTTCGCCTTGACCGCAAGCCCTTTGAGCAGCGCGGCCTCCCGTTTGGGGTCGATTGCCGCGCCCAGCGCGGAAAGGGGTTGCAGCGCGTCCTCCGCCATGCGGTCCGTCGCCTCGGGCGGGGTCGTTCCGGTGGCGCATTTATAGATGGTGGCGCACAGCGCGTACACGTCCGTATAGGGTCCCTGCTCCCCGCGCGTCTGGTACTGCTCGTACGGCGCGTAGCCGGATTTGAGCGTAACGGTGCGGCTGCGGTTTTCTTCGTCCACGTAGGTGCGCGCCGCGCCGAAGTCGATCAATTTGGCGCCGCGGCGGGTCAGCATGATGTTGTCGGGGCTGATGTCCCGGTGGATAACGCCCGCCCCGTGCACCAGCGCGAGCGACTCCATGACGGGACGCAGGAGGGAGAGCGCTTCCTCCATGGGCAGCCTGCCGCCCTTCTCTAAAATGTACTGCTTGAGCGTTTCGCCCTCGATATATTCCATGACGATGTACGCCGTTCCGTTTTCCCGGAAGAAATCCTTGACGGATACGATGCCGTCTAGGTCGTGGAACCTGGCCAGGCTCTTCGCTTCCTGCACGAAGCGGTCAAGCCCCCTGCCGTACTGCTCCGCCTCCGAGGTGAAAGGCAGCACGGACATGGTTCCGCTTACCTGCCGCGTCGCGAGGCCGTTGGGGTAATACTCCTTGACGGCGACGCGAAGCTCCAGGTTGAGATCAAACCCGATATACGTAATGCCGAAGCCGCCCTCACCCAGGCTCCGCCCGACGAGGTACTTGCCGCCCAGCATGGCGCCGGGCCTTAATTGGTGCGGCGGCGCTTCGTACCGCGCTCCGTCAAACCCGCAGCGCGGGCAGGGCCCTTCCGTTTGCAGGCCGGCCATGCAGCCCAGACAAATATGCTCCGGATCGAACTGATTGAACATGACGTTCTCCCATCAGAAAGTAAATATAGACCTGTTATACTTTTCGGTTACCCGCTTACCGCGGCTTTTTCAGGCAGCGCGCCCGTCTTGGTATACGAATCCGCGTCCACCAGGCCCGCGACAAGCAGCGTGCCGTCGCCCTGCATGCCCACCGTGGTGCGCGCCCCGCCGTAAACGGCCACGATATTTTGCCAGCCGCCCGTCTGGTCCTGCCCGTGGGCGTTCGTGCCGGTAAACGACGTCGTCGCCACCGTGCCGTCCGCGCGCAGGCCTATGGCGTGGTAATCCCCGGTTGCGACCGCCACGATATCCCGCCAGGAGGAAACCTCACATTGGTTCTGGAGGTTGCGTCCCGCCGCGATGACCGTGCCGTCCGCCCGCAGGCCGACCACAAACTCCCGCCCCACCGCGATGTGGACGATTCCTTCGTCCTCCCAGGAAACATCGCATTGTTTGTATTTGTTGTCCCCGGCCACCAGGACGCGGCCATCCGCCGTGAGCGCCGCCGTATTCCAGCCCCCCGCGGCGATCTCAACGACATCGCTCCAACCCTGCACGTCGCACTGGCCGTGCGCGTTGTCGCCCGCCGCCGCCACGGTGCCGTCTGAAAGCAAGCCCACGGAATGCACCCAACCCGCTTCGACCTGTACGACATTCCGCCAGGACCCGACGCCGCACTGGCCGTATTCATACGGCTCGGCCCCGGCGGGCTCCAGTATCCGCGTAGCTGCTACGCTGCCGTCGGCGCGCAGCGCAACGGTATGCGCGTATCCCGCCGCAAGCTGCACGATATCCGCGCCTTCGTAAAGGCCGCGCTGCCCGTACAGGTCGCTGCCGACGCTGCCGACTGAGCCGCCGGGCTGTAAAAACACGACGTGCCGGTTGCCGCACGCCGCCGCAAAGCGGTTGATTTGCGCAAGCTCCGCGGCAGTCAAAGCGGGGGGCTCCGTCGGCGCGGGCGTTGCGGCCGCAATCTCCGGCGCAGCCGTCGCAACGGAAATGGCCGGAGACGCCTTGGGCGAAATCTTGGGGGAAAGCCCGGGGATATCAGCCGTTACCGCAGGCGCGGCCGCCTCCTTTGGATTAATGCTGGGGAGAAGTATCAGCGCGGCAGCTAGCGCCAGCGCGCCGCCGCCTGCCAGAAAGCGTATCCTGGGGGCGGCCTTTCGCTTCTTTCCCTCCGGCGCAGGGGCGGGAACAGGCTGTGGTTCAGGGCCCGCCCCTGCTTCGCCTTGCAGCGCGGCGAATACCTGCGGAATATCCTGGTACCTGTCCCGCGCCCTCACCGAAAGCCCTTTTAGCAGCACGGCCTCCTCAAGCGGGGTAAGCGCCGCATGGAGCGCGGAAGGCGGCAAAAGCGTATCGGCGTCCAGCCGCTCGATCGATTCGGGCGGGACCCGGCCTGTGACGCATCGATAAATCGTGGCGCACAGGGCGTACACGTCCGTATAAGGTCCCTGCTCCCCGCGCGTCTGGTACTGCTCGTACGGCGCGTAGCCGGATTTGAGCGTCACGGTGCGGCTGCGGTTTTCTTCGTCCACGTAGGTGCGCGCCGCGCCGAAGTCGATCAATTTGGCGCCGCGGCGGGTCAGCATGATGTTATCGGGGCTGATGTCCCGGTGGATAACGCCCGCTCCGTGCACAAGCGCGAGCGATTCCATGACGGGGCGCAGGAGCGAGAGCGTTTCTTCCATGGGCAGTTTGCCGCCCTTGTTTGCGAGGTGCCGCTTGAGCGTTTCGCCCTCGATATACTCCATGATGATGTACGCCGTGCCGTTTTCCCGGAAGAAATCCTTGACGGACACGATGCCGTCTAGGTCGTGGAACCTGGCCAGGCTTTTCGCTTCCTGCACGAAGCGGTTTAGCCCCTTGCCGTATTGCTCTCCCTGCGCGCCCGTAAGCGGCGTGACGGACCTGGAAACGCTTGCCTGCCGCGTGACAAACCCGTTGGGATAATACTCCTTGACGGCGACGCGAAGCTCCAGGTTGAGATCAAACCCGATATACGTAATGCCGAAGCCGCCCTCGCCCAGGCTCCGCCCGACGAGGTACTTGCCGCCCAGTATGGCGCCGGGCCTTAATTGGTGCGGCGGGGCGTCGTATCGCGCCCCGTCAAACCCGCAGCGCGGGCAGACGCCCGGCGCGGACTCCCGCATGCAGTTTGGGCAAAGGCGGATATCCGTATGCTCCATGCCGTGCTCCTTAGCCGATGAGTTCTTTTCCGGTGCCGTCCGTGCGGACGCGGTACATGGTCTGGTCATCGCCCGAAAATTCGTTCACGCGGTAGAATATCCAGCCCCCGGCGACGTTGATGTTCCATACGCCCTCGGCCTCCACGAGCTGCTCCGCCTCCGAGCCGTCGTATTTGGAACGGTAAATGCCCGGCGTGCCGTTCCAATCCTTGTAGCAGTAGAAATAGACGTAGCCGTCCGGCGCCACGTTGATATAGCTGCTCAGCTCGTATTCGTCCCAGGACGCGTCGAACGCGCCTTGTGTATCGTACCGCACGATCATGCCGTTGCTGCCGTCGCCGCAAAAATACAGGCAGCCGTCCGCCACGTTCAGGTATCCGCCGTCCATCTCCGGTTCCGTGAGCATTTGTGCTTCTCCGGAATCGAGCGCAAGCTTCGCGACGCGGCCGCCGTTATCCGATGCGGCAAAATAGGCGTACCCGTCAGCGATATTGAAATATTCCACGGGCTCGCCGTACAGGCGCTCGTTTTCCGTCCCGTCCGTACGCATGCGGTACAGGCGGTTGCGGTCCGACGCGTTGCGGTAGTAAATATAGCCGTCCGCCACGCGCATCTGGCTGCACGCGTCCTCACTTAGCCTCTCATATGGGCCGCCATTTACGCCCATGCGGTAGATGCGGTTGCCGTCGCTGTCGTTGCTGAAATAAATGGTGCCGTCCGCGATATTCAGGTTCCAGCTGTTGGTATCGTTGAGCGCGATATCGCCGGAACCGTCCGCGTTCATGCGGTGGATATGGTAGCTGTCCCCCCGGCTGGCGTAATAGATGGATCCGTTGTACTCTGCCGCCAGCCCCGCGTTGATGCTGTTGCCGGGCGTGTTTCCCGCGCCGCTCTCCGCTATGGGGGCGGGCGCGGCTTCCAAAGGCGCGGCCGCGGGCGAAGGCGCAAGGGACGCTATGGTTTCCGGCGTGCTTTCCGGCGTTGCAACGGCTTCCGCGGCGGGCGTGGGCGCGGGCGTTGTCGCTGCCGAAAGGGCATCCGCGCCGGGGTCTTTTCCGCCGCCGTTGCGCGCAAGGAGCAGCACAAGCGCAAGCGCCGCGGCGGAACCCGCGGCGGGCCAGAGCCATTTGGGCATGGCTTTGCGCGGCTTCTGCTCCGAGCCTGTCCCCGGTTCGGCATGCGACTCCGAAGCCATGCCCCGAAGCGCCCGGGCAAGCTGGGGAATATCCTGATACCTGTCTTTTTTCATGACCGCGAGGCCCTTTAAAAGCGCGCCTTCCACCTGCGGCGGTATCGAAACGCCAAGGCGGGAAGGCGGAAGCAGCGGGTCTTCCCCCATGCGTTCGAGCGCCTCCGGCGGCGTTTCCCCGGTGACGCATTTGTAAATGGTTGCGCACAGGGCGTATACGTCCGTCCACGGCCCCTGCTCCCCGCGGGATTGGTACTGTTCCCAGGGCGCGTACCCCATTTTGAATATCACCGAACGGCTGCGGTCCTCCTCCGAGGCGTATTCCCGCGCCGCGCCGAAATCGATCAGCTTTGCGCCGCGCTCCGTCAGCATGATATTGTCCGGGCTGATATCGCGGTGGATCAACCCCGCCCCGTGCACCTGCGCAAGCGATTCCATGACCGGCGTCATGAGCGAGAGCGTTTCCTCCGCGGGCAGCCTGCCGCCCCTGTCTTTGAGCGTCTGCTTCAGGGTGACGCCGTCCACATACTCCATGACGATATAGGCCGTGCCGTTTTCGCGGAAATAGTCCTTTACCGAAACGATGCCTGGCAAAGCGTAAAATTTCGCGAGTATCTTCGCTTCCCCCACGAACCGTTCGAGGCCCTTTTTGTACTGCTCCCCGGCCTCCCCCGTGAACGGCGTGACGGACCGGGTATCCCCGGAAGACTGCCGCGTGACCATGCCCGAAGGAAAATATTCCTTGATGGCGACGCGAAGCTCCAGATTGAGGTCGAACCCGATGTAGGTGATGCCGAAGCCGCCCTCGCCCAGGACACGGCCCACAAGATATTTGCCGTTTACGATGGAACGCAGCGGAAGGTGGTGCGGCGCGCAAACGTACCGGGACGCCTCCCATCCGCAGTGCTCGCAGGGGCCCTCCTGTTTGCCGCGTGTCTTCATGCACCCGGCGCAGAGCTTCTCATAATAGGAAAGATCCGCCATATTCTTCCTTTCCGCGCGCCAAACGATATCCGCATGGTTACAAATTTATGGGTATAAAGGAAACCTCCATGAGTATAGCATGAGAAAAAGCCATGATGTTCCTAAAAAACATAGGAATACCCATTGATCTGAATAATCTTACATGACTTTTGCGGGGCGATATTGTATGATAGGTAAGGAAATAAATTCCGTACACAGGGAGAGCCTATGGTATTTACGGCGTTGCTCTGGTTGCTCTCGCTCATTATTTTTCTTTCGGACAGGCACAGCAAAACCAACCGGTGGTGCGCCGTCAGCGGCCTGATTTTCAGCTTGGGGCCGTTCAAGGAGTTTCTTTTTTATGAGGCCGTCCCGCCGCATCTCGAACGGCTCGGCAACCCCGGCTATTACGCGCTTGCGGAGAATATATATTCTTTTATGACGGCGGCGCTGTATGATTTCGTCATGCCCTGCCTGTTTATATTCGCACTGTATTTTTACGAATACCATCTCGTACAGCCGAAGCGCTTCCGGATATTCAAAATCCTGGCGCTTTGCCTTCCGCTGCCGCTGATGCTTCTGTTCCCGCCGCTCGCGACGCGGGAGCTCCAGCACACCAGCCTTGCCTTCTGGTACGGCATAAGCGTTTATAACCTCACATACGGGGTCCTCGCCACAGTCCTGATGATCAAAGCGGTCCTATGCGAAAAATGGACGGCAAAGCGCCGCGAAAAGCGGCGCGTCGTCCTTGTTGTGCTGCCTCCGGTATGGTTTTGGCTCATTACGATATTTGTGATCCATTCCCTGCGGGTAGAGACGTTTTTTAAGGCATGGCAGGGGAACGCCTACCTGCTGGGCGCGATCGTACTTTTCTATATCGTTGCGGTCTTCCGGGAAGGCATGATGGGCATACGGCTCAGGGGCGAACAATACAAATGGGACGGCGCCGGGCAGAGCGTAGACAAGGGGGCCCGGTATACGAGCCATATTTTAAAAAACGAAGTGACCAAGATCGAATGGTGCATGGAAAACCTGACGGCGCAGTTAAGCGCCGAGGCACCGGAGGAATTAAAAATCATCGGCCGGTCCACGGAGCATTTAAAGCATTTCGTCCATAAGACGCAGCTCTATTCCAACGATATATTGCTCGAGCGGGAACCCTACCTCGTGAAGGACCTCATTGAAAGCGCCATAGACCTGTGCCGGGAGTACGCCGGGGCCGAAACAGAGTTCGACGTCCTGTGCGGCGGCGAGGTGGTCCTGTGCGACAGGGACCATATCACGGAGGTCCTCAACAACCTGATCTCCAACGCGGCCGACGCCATGAACCGGCGCGGAACCATCACGTTCACCTTTGAAGAAAACGCCTCCCGCCGGTACCAGGCGCTGCATGTTCAGGATACCGGCTGCGGCATCCCGCGGGAAAACCTGCGCCGGCTGTTTGAGCCGTATTTCAGCACGAAGATGTCCAACAGCCATTTTGGCCTGGGACTTGCGTACTGTTTCAACATTATGAAGCTGCATAACGGCTATATCGACGTACAGAGCGGGGAAGGGGAAGGCGCCGTGTTTTCGTTATATTTCCCCAGGCAGAGGCGCAGGGCGGCGGGGGGCATTCTATGAACGATTGTATCCGGCTTATGCTGGTGGAGGACGATCAGGATTTTGTATTCCTTGTCCGGCGTATGGCGGAGCGGGAGCCCGACCTTGCGCTCGTTGGCTGCGCCTCCAACAAGGACGACGCGGTCCGCCTGTGCTGCGAGCTGCAGCCGGATATCGTACTGATGGACCTGAGCCTTTCGCCCCCGGGGCTCGAGGGCATCGCGGCGTCCCGCGAAATATGCCGCCGGACGGACGCCCGGGTGATTATACTGACCTCTTATGAAAATCCGCAGACGGTGGTGGACTCGTGCGTAAAAAGCATGGCGTCCGGCTATGTGTTCAAAAGCCAGTTCAATATCATAGCGGATACCGTCCGCAAAACGGTCGGCGGGCATACGCCGCAGCTTTACCTGATCAATTCGCTGATACTTGCGGAGCTCTCCCCGGCCGAACGCGCCGTATTCGACGCGATGCTCGATAACGATACCCATACGCTGTCCTCCCAGAAAACGATCGCAAACCAAAAGACAAACGTATATAAAAAGCTGGGCGTAAAAAACCAGAGCGAGCTTTTGCACATGTGGTCCAGGCGGATGCGGTGAGCTTTTAGGGCTTTTACCGAATCCGCTGCACGTCGATCATCGCGCTATATAGGGCAAGAAACTGGCGGTGCTTGCGCGCATATTGCGCGTCCGGGGACGGCAGGAAGCATCGCTCCATCCTTACCGCGGCCGCCGCCGCGTCGTCGTAGGAGCAATATTCGCCTGCGGCGACGGCGCCGATCATGGCCGCGCCGAGGCAGGCGGCTTCCTTCTCCGCAGGGATATGGACGGGAATGCCGGTGATATCCGCCTGCATCTGGCACCATACGGGGGATTTTGCGCCGCCGCCGGTGGCGATGATGCGCTCGATCGGCGTACCGCCCGCGCGGATGCGGTCGCAATTCTTTTTGAGCAGGTGCGCGACGCCTTCCATAACGGCCAATGCGAGATCGAATGCATCGTGCTTGCTGCGCAGGCCGAAAAAGACGCCGCACGCGTCGCGGTCGAATTCCGGCGCGTTTGTGCCGACGATATAGGGCAGAAATATGAGTTCGCTTGGCGCGCGCCCGTCGAGCGCGGCATTCAGTTCGTCATAAGAAACGCCCGCCATGCAGGTTTGCCTGAACCACTCCAGACTGATCCCGCCGCTTTCCGCCACCGGCAGCATCACATAAGAGCCGGGAAGGAACCCGTAATGCATCGGAATGCCGGTATCCTGCCGGACGGGCAGGGCGGCTATGGCGGACAGCCCCATCACCGTGCCGGTGGACAGGCTCATGCATCCCGCGTGTACGTTGCCCGTTCCGACCATACCGGCAAAGTGGTCCAGCGTGCCGATATTCACCGTTGTTCCTTCCCCAACGCCTATCGCTCTGGCCGCATCCTTCTTCAGCCGCCCGGCCGAAGCGCACGGCTCGGCAAGCGGCGGCAGCTGGTTTTCCCTGACGCCGATAAACTCCAGCATCTCGGCCCAGTATCGCCTTTCATAGATGTCAAAATAAAAGGTAAACGTCGCGATGGAGCAATCGGCAAGGAGGCTGCCTGTCAGACGGTAAACCACAAAATCTTTGAGCAGCACATAATGGGCGGCCGCGGCGTAGAGGTCCGGGCGGTGGCGCCTTAACCACAGGATCTTTGTTGCCGGCCAGGTGGGCAGTACGGCCGGCTGCCCGGTATGCGCATAGCAGGCCGCAGGGGGGAAGCGCTTCTCCAGCAGGCCGCATTCCTCCTCCGAGCGTTCGTCCATCCAGCTGATGGCGTTCATCAGCGGATTGCCGCCGCCGTCAAGCACGACAAGGGACTCGGCCTGCCCGGTAAACGTGATGCCGCTGATGCTGCGCCCATCCGCCGCGCCCGATGCGGCGAGCCTGTGCAGGATGCCGATCAAATCGCTGACATACGCGTCCGCGTCAAATTCCACGCATCCGTTTTCCCGCACGTAGGACACCGCCGCGCTTTCCATATGCAGGCACTTGAAGGCCCCGTCATACAGGGCGGCTTTGATATTTGTGCTGCCAAGATCAACCCCGATAAACAACATCGTCACCCCCGCGCGCCGCGCTTCATCCTATGGTATATCAGATAAGACAGAATACATGCCGCCAGCGCCGTTGCCGAAAGCATAATAAACGCAAAACGGATATCCGATCTGTCCGAAAGAAACCCCATGAGAGACGGGAACACCATTCCGCCAAGGCCGCATCCGGCGCTCATCAGCCCGATCGCGCCGCCTGTGTGCTGCGGGAATTCTTTTGCGGCAAGATCGACCAGAAGGGACCATATCGGCCCGAACGCGAAGCCGATCAGCCCGCAAAGCACAAGGGACAGATAGGGGGACCCGGATACGGCAAGTACGGAAAAAAGCACAAACGATGCGCCAAAGCCGATCAAAAGCGTTTTTTGCGGAGAGATCGGGGAAAATGAGCATACGAACCTCGATACCGCCATGCAGAGCCAATAGGCGGAGATGGCGTAAGCGCCCAGGCGGTCGCTGGACAATTTTAAAGCGAACAGCGACTCTGTAAAATACCCGATACCGCACTCCAGCCCGACATAGAGCAGAACGGAAAAGAACAACAGGGAGAATGCCGCAGATCTAAAAAATGCGCGCATCGGCATGCGTTTTTGTATAGATGCCCCTGAAGCGTTTTCGAAGCGGGCGAAGAAAAAGGGCGGAAGCAGCATTGCGTATCCGATTCCGCAGATCAGAAATACCGTACGCCAATTCCAGGAAAAGGCCTCGGTGCCCCATTGTATGAGGATTGGGCTGACGACCGCGCCGAAGCTGAGCAAAGACTGCGACAGGTTGATGTACTGCGCGCTTTTTTCCGGAAACGCGTCGGCCAGCGCGGCAGTCCCGATGCATTCGCACATGCAGTAGCCGATGCCGATCAAAAAAACGCCGGCGATGAACGCCCACATGCCGCCCGCCGCAGCGGCCAGCGCGCAGCCCAGAATGAATGTCAGCATAAATCCGAACAGCGTGCGTTTTTTCCCGACGCGGTCGGAAAGAGTGCCGAACAGCAGGGGGGCCAGAACAAACCCGGCGTTCTGCATCGCGACCAGCAGGCCGGACCCTAGCGGCGTCATGGAAAACTCGTTTGAAACGTTGCGCAAAACCAGCTGATACCCGCCTATCTCAAATCCGATAAAAAACAAAAGACCCGAGACGAGCGGCAGCAGAACCGGGACGTTACGATTTCGCAAAGTGGACTTCGGCACCTTTTTGTGTGATCCTTTCCGCCAGCGCACGGTCGGCCTTCTCGTCCGTAATCCAGCAGACGACGCCGCTTAAATCCGAAACGTGCGAGAAGCTCTCATGGTCAAGCTTGGTGCTGTCCGCCACCACGAGCGTCCGCTGCGCGCGTTCCATCATGATGCGGTCGATCACGCTTTCCTCCGCATGATAGGTCGTCAGCCCCGCGTCGGGCGAAACGCCGTCGATGGAGAGGATCGCATAATCGGCCTTAAAGCGGGAGAGCTGCTCGCGGGCGGCTTCGCCGTATGTGAAGGAATACTGCGCGTTGATCTCTCCTCCGAGCAGTATGATCCGGAACGTGGGCACATCCCCCAATTCCACGGCGACCGAGATGGAGTTGGTCACCACATTCAGATTTTTGCGCTTTTTCAGCTCGATGGCGGTAAAGTAGGTGGTGGTGCCGGAATTGATAAACAGCGTGTCGCCGTCGCGCACCGTGCCCGCCGCATATGCGGCGATCGCTTTCTTCAGGTCCGTATGCTCCTGCTTGCGCCGCTGGAATTCCATATTGTAATAGTTTTTTGTGGTCTGGACGGCCCCTCCCTGCGTTCGTTCCAGATAGCCGTCCTGTTCCAGCGCGTCAAGATCGCTGCGTATGGTCACGGCGGTGGCGCCAAGCTGCTCGCTCAGCTGGGATACGCGCACCTGCCCGTCACGTCGGAGCAGTTCCAGTATTTTCTTCCTGCGGACGTCGATTTTCAGTTCTCCGGCCATGTAGACGATACTCCCTCCAAAAGTGATGGCATCATTATATCATTTATCATTGGAAGAAGCCTTATGATTCAGGCGTTCGCCGACAGCGCCTCCCGGGTGGATCGCCGCAAATTGTTCATTGCGGAATCCTGTAAACTCGATCAGCGCCGCCTGCAGCGCGTCGAACAGTACGGACAGTACGGTGAAGCTTGTCGTACCCTGGCTGTCGTAACGGTCCGTTTCCCGTGTCACCCGCATCTGCAGCACGATATCAGCGCCTTTAGCCATTGGCGACGCGGGATTTTCCGTAACGGCGATGACCGTTGCGCCCTTCCCGGCGCAAATGTCAAGTATGGGCATTAGCTCCGCGGTCTTCCCGCCGCGCGACGCCAGAAGCATGGCGTCTCCCCTTTGAATATAGCCCATTGCGCCATGGACGGCCTCCGCGGGCGAAATGAAGCGCGCCGGGCGCTCGATGCAGCACATCAGGTGCGCAAAATGCCGGCACGCGATGCCCGAGTGGCCGCATCCGCTTGCGGCGATGCGCGGCGCCCGCGCGAGCGCATCCACCGCGCGCAGGAACGATTCCCCGGATAAAGCGGTAAACGCCTGCCCGATGGCGGCGGCCTCGATGGCGTAGGCGGAAGCGGCGGCCTCCCATATCTTTTGCTCCATAATGATCAGTCTCCTCCGTTGCGCAGCGGCGGCGCGATGACCGGCATATCGTTGTGCTGCTATTCTGAGAAACAG
>DATMXR010000241.1:0-8983 GCA_035561315.1 Feifaniaceae bacterium | reverse complement strand
GAGCCATGCGGGAATATTATATATATTCCAAAACCAAACTCTCCCAAAAATCATGTTTAAGAGGTGAACCGCATGTTTTCTGAAAGCAAGAAGCTCAATAACGGCGTGGAAATCCCCCTTTTGGGGCTTGGCGTATTCCAGATTCCGCAGGGCGCAAAAACCGCGGAGGCGGTGCGCAGCGCGCTTGTTTCCGGCTACAGGCACATCGACACCGCGGCCATATACGGCAACGAGCAGGACGTCGGCGCGGGCATCAGGCAGAGCGGCGTAGGACGTGAGGAGATATTTTTGACCACCAAGCTGTGGAACGACGATATGCGAAAGGGCCGCATGCGCGAAGCTTTCTTTGAAAGCCTGAAAAAGCTGCAGACGGATTATGTGGACCTTTACCTCATCCACTGGCCCGTGGCGGGCAGGTACATGGACAGCTGGAGGGTGCTCGAAGAGCTCTATGCGGAAGGCCGCGTCCGCGCCATAGGCGTGAGCAACTTCCATAAGCACCACCTGGAGGACATCCTCTCCATCGCCCGCGTCACGCCCGCGGTGAACCAGATCGAACGCCACCCGCTGCTTTCCCAGACGCCGCTGATCCAGTATTGCGAGGACCTCGGCATCGCCATAGAGGCCTACAGCCCGCTCGGCGGCACCGGCGGAACGCTGCTGAATAACGAGGTACTGCAAAAAATCGGGAAAAAGTACGGGAAATCCCCCGCGCAGACCGTGCTGCGGTGGAACGTGCAGCGGGGCATCATCGCGCTGCCCAAGTCCGTACACGCGGAACGCATCCAATCAAACGCGGAGATCGGCTTTATTTTGAGCGAAGCGGATATGGCGGCGATTGACGCGCTCAACCGCGACGAACGCGTGAACGCCGACCCGGACCATTTCAATTTTTAATTTAGCTCAGGGGCTTTGCCCCTGAAACCCCATCAAAGGGACGTAACGTCCCATCTTAAAAGGGTGCTTAGGGGCGTTAAGCCCCTAAGCAGAGCCTCCAGTTTTACAGCGCGCCCTCGAGTTTGAGCAGCAGCTCCTTTGCCGCAAGCCCGCCCGCATACCCCGTCAATACGCCGCCCGCGCCGATTACCCGGTGACAGGGCACGATGATGGAGATGGGGTTCCGCGCGTTCGCGTGGCCGACGGCGCGGGCGGCGTTGCTCCTCCCGAATATCGCCTGGGCAAGCTGCCCGTAGCTGCGGGTCTCACCGTAAGGGATCTCAGTCAGCGCCCGCCAGACCTTTTGCTGGAAAGCCGTGCCCTCCATCAAGACCGGCACGGTAAATTCACGGAGCGTCCCCGCAAAATACGCGTTCAGCTGCTCCGCCGCTTCAAGAAGTACCGGGGTTTCGTGTTCGATATACCCTTCCGGCCGGACGGTTCCGCCAAAGAATACGTTGGTGATTGCATTGTCCCTCTCGGCGACGCCGATTTTCCCAAGCTTTGTTTCAATAAATATCGCGCGCTTCATATGTGTTCCTCCCGTGATTCCGCCCGGTACCCTTGGGGCGTTTTTCCCGTTTGCCGTTTGAATGCCTCGTAAAAGGGGGCAAGGCTTTTAAATCCGCAGTCCAGCGCGATCTCGGCCACGCCCAGTTTCGTTTCCCGCAGCATGCGCCGCGCCGCTTCCACCCGGAGCCGGTTGCGGTAAATGACCGGCGTCACGCCGTAATGTTGCTTGAATATCGCGCCCATGTGCCCGGATGAAATATTCATCTCTTTTAATACTTCATTCAGCGGCGCGGGGTTCCGGTATTCCCGCTCCAAAAGCCTGCGGCACAGTTCCGCCGCTTCCTCCGCCGGGCGGAACTCGGCAAGGTCGGGGCGGCAGCGCTTGCAGGGCCGGTAGCCGTTTGCCTGCGCCTCCTCCCGCGTATCGTAAAACGCGACGTTTTTCCTTAACGGCTTGCGCGCGGTGCAGGAAGGGCGGCAGAATATGCCCGTGGTTTTGACGGCGACGTAGCAGCGCCCGTCATAGCTTCCATCCGAACGGACGCAGGCCTGCCATTTTTCTTCCTCGGAAAGCGGTAAATTTCTTTGCTGCTCCATAGCAGAAGTATAACATATGCCGATAGCGGGGCGCTTCTTGTTTTTCACGGATTATATTGCGGGGAACAGCCAAAAAAGGCCCGGCGGAACTTGTAATACCCCCCGCAGTTTGCTATGCTGTATAAGAAGAATCAATATGGAGGTACGTGCTTAAATGAAACCGGAACTCAAGCGGGAGCTGAAGGATTTCGCACTCCAGATCCGCATCGCCTGCCTTGAAGAGTTTAAAGCCCTGGGCTTCGGCCACGTAGGCGGCTCCTTAAGCGTTACGGATGTTTTGGCGGTGCTCTACGGCTCCGTTATGAAAATCGACCCCCAAAACCCCGCCTGGCCCGAGCGGGACAAGCTGGTCTGCTCCAAGGGCCACGCAGGCCCCGCGGTCTACGCCACGCTGGCCTTGAAGGGGTACTTCCCTTACGATATGCTGATGACGCTCAACAAGCCCGGCACGCAGCTGCCCAGCCATTGCGACCGCAACAAAACCCCGGGCGTGGATATGACGACAGGCTCCCTGGGTCAGGGCACTTCCCTTGCGGCTGGCCTCGCGCTGGGCGATAAATTGAAGGGCCGCGGCAGCCGCGTGTTCCTCATTTCCGGCGACGGCGAGCTTGACGAGGGCCAGGTCTGGGAAGCCGCCGCGTTCGCTGCCGCGCGCAAGATCGATAACCTCGTCTGGTTTATAGACGACAACAAAAAGCAGCTCGACGGCCCCACGGAAGCCATACTGCCTCTGGGCGATATCGCCGCCAAGTTTAAGGCCTTCGGCTTTGACACGCAGCAAATCCCCGGCAACGACGTGGAAGCGATCTACGAGGCGATCGAGCGGACGAAAGCCGTTCCCGGCAAGCCGCACGCCATCGTGCTCGACACCATAAAGGGCGCGGGCGTCAAAGCGGTGGAGGAAACGCTGAACAACCATTCCATGACCGTGAAGGCGGATGTGTTCGACGGCTGGATCGAGGGCCTCAGGGCGGACCTTGCGGCGCACCGCGCGCAGGCTTAAGGGAGGAAAGTATGAAAATCGTTTATAACGGCAGCATGGACCCTGTTGCTTTTAAGGACCTTTTGGGCGAGAATATCCCCAAGATCATTGAAAAGGACCCGAACGTCATTTACCTGGACGCGGACCTGATGAGCTGCATCGGCACCACGAAATTTGCGCAAAACAACCCGGACAAGGCCATCAACTGCGGCATTTCCGAAGCGAACATGATCGGCGTGGCCTCGGGCCTCGCCGCCGCGGGCTTCAAGCCCATCGCCCATACGTTTGGCATATTCGCTTCCCGCCGCGTGTTCGATCAGGTGTTCCTTTCCGCGGGCTACGCGAAGAACGACATCACGGTGCTCGGCACCGACCCCGGCGTCTGCGCGGCCTACAACGGCGGCACGCACATGCCCTTTGAGGACATCGCGCTTTACCGCGCCATCCCCACCGCCACGGTGTTCGATATCGCGGATACCGCGCAGCTGTTAAACGTGCTTACCCAGGCCAAGGACCTGCCGGGCGTCAAATACATCCGCGTCGGCCGCAAGAACAACGCGAAGGTGTACGAAACGGGAAGCGAGTTCCCCATAGGCAAGGGCGTCACGCTGCGCGAAGGCGGGGACGCCGTGGTGTTCGCAACCGGCATCATGATCCACGAGGCGATGCGGGCGGCGGAGGAATTGGCGAAAGAAGGCATAGAGGTAGCGGTGGTCGACATGTTCACCGTAAAGCCCATCGACGAGGACTGCATCGTGAAGTACGCCAAAGCAGCCGGCGCCGTCGTCACCGCGGAAAACCACAACAAGGTCGGCGGCTTATTCAGCGCCGTAAGCGAAGTGCTTGCCCGCAAACACCCCGCCCCCGTGGAATACGTGGCGGTGGAGGACGTTTACGGCCAGGTCGGCCCGCAGGATTACCTGCAGCAGGCCTACGGGCTTACCAAGGAGAACGTAGTCAAGAAGGTCAAGGCCGTTCTCGCGCGGAAGAAGTAAGCAATTTCTTTACACAAATAACAGGCCTGCGGCAATTGCCGCAGGCCTGTATTATGCCAAGGACATTGGGGCCCCGCCCCAAACCCCGCCTAGGGTCGTAACGACCCGCCGTAACGACCCTAGGAACCCATATCTATGGAAAGAACTATTTTTCTATTGCTGCAGCGGCACGCGCTATCTGGTGCTTTGCATCCGCCTTATTGAGCGCCGCAAAGTTCTTTTTGTTGGCCGCATAGAGGCTCTTGAACACGGCAAAGCCCTTGTCATATACGGCTTTGTTCTCTGGGTCCGGCTCATACCGGCAGCAGGCGGGGACAAGCGCCTTGGCCTCGCTTAAGCCCGAAAACACGCCTAAGCCCACCGCCGCCACCAGCGCCGCGCCCACCGCGCCCACATTCTGCGGATCCTCCACCGTTTCCACGGGCCGCCCGAGCACGTCGGCGAGTATCCGGCACGTCAGCGGCGCCAGCGCCCCGCCGCCCACAAAGCGGATGACGGGCGAGGTCTTCACCTTCTTTTCCTGCGCCTCCAGCATCCAGCGCATGTGGTAGCACACGCCCTCCACCACCGAGCGGATCAACTCCGTCTTGCCGGTTTCGATCCCGATGTTGAAGAACATGCCGCGGGCGTTCGCGTCCTCAAACGGGCAGCGGTTGCCGTGCAGCCAGGGCGTAAATATGACGCCGTTGCTGCCCGCGGGGATCGCAGCGATCACATGCATCATATAATCGTACAGGCTGCGGTAGGCCGCCTCCTGCCCGTCCGAAATGTTGACCTTTTGGAGATAGACGCCGATCTCGTCGAGCGCCAGATGGTCTTTGACCCACTCCAGGCATTTGCCCGCCGTCTCAAGCTCCGCAAAATAGTTGTAGGAGCCCGGCTCGGCCCCCACCACGCCCGCGATCATGGCGGAAATATCCAGCGTCGGCCTGTCTACTACGGTGGAGACCCAGCCGGAGGTGCCCATGTACAGGTGCGTGCTGCCCGTATCCGCAGCACCCGCGCCCACGCCTATTAAAGACGCGTCCCCGCCGCCGCCGAACACGGGCGTGCCCGGCCTGAGGCCGAGCGCGATCGCCGCCCGCTCCGTGAGCCCGCCCGCCTGTTCCGTGGAGCGGATGATGCGCGGCAGATGCGCGTAGTTTACCTGAAGCATTTCGCACATGGCGCGGCTGAACCCTTCCCGGCCCGGGCGGACGTCGTAGAGCAGCGTGGCGAACGCGGAATCCGTTGTCATCACAAACTCGCCCGTACAGCGGGCGATCAAAAACTCCTTCACGTCCAGCCACTTATAAACGCGGGCAAAATTCTCCGGCTCGTTCCGCCGCACCCAATTGTATTTCCATACGGGGTCCTTGACGCTGCCCGCGACCGCTTTTGTGATGGCGAGCGAGCGCAGCAGCCGGATGATGTTGATGCCGGACAGTTTCACCCCAAAAGCCATGCCCTCCCGGTATTCCTCCACCGCGCGCTGGTCCATATAGCTCATGGCGGGGCGCACGGGGTTTGCATCTTTATCCACCAGCACAAGGCCCTGCATCTGGGAGCAGAAGGAAAGCCCCGCGATCTCCCCGGGCAGGACCCCCGCGGACTGCAGCGCCTCTTTTGTGGTCATACACATGGCGTTCCACCAGTCCTCCGGCTGCTGCTCCGCTCCCCCGTCCGGAAACACCGCAAGCGGATACGGCCGCTGCGCGAAGGCGCGGAGCGAAAGCGCGCCGTCGAGTGAAAACAGGCAGGTTTTCAGCGCCGTCGTGCCCACGTCGTATGCGAGTATATACCCCCTGTCGCCCATGGCCCGCTCCTTCCCCTCTTACCGTTTCTTCGGCACCGTAAAAGCGCCTTTTATGAATTTCAATGTCTGCTCCACCACGTAGTCGTCCCGCGCGAATACGTCCCCGCCCGCGTAGAGCGTGAAACGCCTGGCGTAATATTCGCACGCGTAGCTGAACTGCATCGACATAAAGAGGTTGTCGAGCAGGAACGCGAATATGCCGGGGTCGCAGTCCTTCCTTACCTCGCCTTCCTTTTGCAGGCGGCGGACAAGCTCCGTATACATCCGGCTGGTCATGCCCTCGATCTCGTCCACGGATTGCAGCATCAGCTCGGAATTGCTGTTGGTGGTCATTTCGTTGTACAGATGGATCATGCTGCGGTTTTCGCGCGAATGCTTCTGGATGGCGCGCAGCACCTTTTCCACCTTGACGAGGATATCCTCTTCCTCCCGCCGCATGATCTCCTCCAGCGTTTCCTTGAGCGCCGCCGAGCAGTGTTTCACGGTGGTGAGGAACAGATCCTCCTTGCCGGTAAAGTACTGATACAGGCTCCCGACGCTGATGCCCGCCTTCTTCGCGATGGTGTTCGTGTTCGCGTTTTCATACCCGCAGCGGGCGAATTCCTCCATCGCGGTTTCCAGTATCCGCATCCGTTTTTCCGCCGGAATCCGCTCAAACAGCTCCGTCAATGCCCTCTCTCCTGTCCTTATTCTATTACGATGTGAATTATGAGTGATTGCTCACTCTTATTTTAGCAGGACGCCGCGCATCCTGCAATCATTTTTCATGCGGGCGTTTCTTATTTTGGCAGGGATTCGCGTCCTATAACGCAGGAAGCTTCTCGTGTTCCTGCAAACCTATGCGGAATATATGGCGCGGAATATATTGACTTTTTACGCGCTGCCGTTATACTGAAAGTATCATGAGTGAGCCATCACTCACAATTCTTTTGAGGAGGCTCGAATATGGATACCCGCTTTGCCATCTCACAGTATCCGGATGCCGCGGCCGTCACGAAAAAGCTGGACGCGCTGATCGCGCAGCCCGTGCACGGCATTGCTCCCGAAGCGCTCGCCCGCTACGAAACGGAATATTACGGCAAAAAGTGCGCCAAATCCAGAACGCTGTTCGAGGAAGCGAAGGAACGCATCCCCGGCGGCGTGCAGCACAACCTGGCGTTCAATTATCCGTTCCCGCTGGTGTTCACCAAAGCGGAAGGTCCGTATCTCTACGATATCGACGGCAACCGGTATTTTGACTTTCTGCAGGCGGGCGGCCCCACGGTATTGGGCAGCAACCCGCCCTATGTGCGGGATAAGGTCATCGAGCTGCTAAACACCTGCGGGCCTTCCACGGGGCTGTTTCACGAATACGAATACAAGCTTGCCAAAAAGGTTTGTGAAAGCATGCCCAGCGTGGAGCTGTTCCGCATGCTCGGCTCCGGCACGGAAGGCTGCATGGCGGCCATCCGCGTGGCGCGCCTCGCCACGAAAAAGAAAAACATCGTAAAAATGGGCGGCGCGTACCACGGCTGGAGCGACCAGCTCGCCTACGGCATCCGCGTGCCCGGCTCCAAGGGGACGCAGGCAAACGGCGTGCCCGGCTTTATATTCAAGCACACGCAGGAGTTTTTCCCAAACGACCTTGACTCACTCGAGCGCGTCCTGCGCAGAAACACGCTGCGCGGCGGCACCGCGGCGGTGCTTTTAGAGCCCGTCGGCCCGGAAAGCGGCACCCGCCCGGTGGACCGGGAGTTCCCCAAGGGCGTGGAGGCGCTCTGCCGCAAATACGGCGCGCTTCTGATATTCGACGAGGTCGTCACCGCCTTCCGCATGGGCATGGCGGGCGCGCAGGGATACTTCGGCGTATCGCCGGACCTGACGGTGTTCGGCAAGGTCATTGCGGGCGGATACCCGGGCGCGGGCGGCCTGGGCGGCAAAAAGGAATATATGCGCTACCTCGGCGCGGGGCTGGACGGCGCGGCCAAGCATAAAAAGGCGCTGGTGGGCGGCACCATGGCGGCCAGCCCGCTTTCCTGCGTTGCGGGCTATTATACGCTCAAGGAGATCGAGCGCACCAACGCCTTGCAGATTGCGGGCCAGATGGGCGACCGCATCACGGCGGGCCTGAACCGGCTGATCGAAAAGCATGCTCTGCCGTTCGTCGCGTTCAACCAGGGCTCCATCTGCCATCTTGAAACCGTGGGCACCATGCATTTCTCCATCAACTGGGGCAAGCCCTGGACCATCCCCAATGTGCTCAAGGAGACCTCCGCGCGCAAAAAAGAAATGGAGCATATGGGCGCCGCCTACATGGCGGAAGGGCTTGTGACGCTGGCGGGCAGCCGCCTGTACACGAGCGCCGCCTATACGGAGGAGCTCATCGACGAGGCGCTTAACTGTTTTGACCGGGTATTCAAAAACATCGCCAAACGCGCCTGAAAAGGAGCCGGATATGGAGATTCAACAGGCCAAAGAGCAGGTCGTGCTCGCGGGAACCGAGCTTGTGCGCACGGGGCTGATCGCGCGCACATGGGGCAACGTGAGCTGCCGCACCGGCGGAAGCTCCTTTGCCGTGACCCCCAGCGGGCGGGCGTATGAAACGCTCACGCCAAAAGAAATCGTGCTGTGCAGAACGGCGGACGCAAGCTATGAAGGGGAGATCAAGCCCTCCTCCGAGCGCGGCGTACACGCGCTCGTCTACCGCATGCGCCCGGAGGTCGGCTTTGTGATCCATACCCACCAGCTTTGGGCTTCCGCCGTGAGCGCGTGCGGGCTGGGCTTTATCCCTGCGGAAGGGTTCCCGCTGCTGGGGGACCGCGTCCCTGTCGCCGCCTACGGCCTGCCCGGCACAAAGAAACTGCGCGCGGGCGTCGCGCAGGCGCTCCTGGAAACCGGGGGCAGCGCCGTTATCATGGCGCACCACGGCGCGCTGTGCTTCGGGCGCGATTACGGGGAGGCGTTCCTGGCGGCGCACCAGCTCGAACAGGCCTGCGAGGCGTATGTCCGCAAGGTATTTGAACAAAAAAGCGGCCGGGCGTTCACGGGCGTCTCCTCGCTCGCCGCATATGATCTTTCCCAAACCAGGGCAAAGCCGCCCTCCCCCATCCCCCCCGCCTCCAGCAGGCGCGCGCCGGGCGGCTTTGCATTTACAAACAGAGATACGCAGCTTCCCCAGGATGCAGG
>DATMXR010000240.1:0-9048 GCA_035561315.1 Feifaniaceae bacterium | reverse complement strand
GAAAAGGACGCAAATCGCCGCGCTCCGCACGGAATTTTCACATCATGCAATCAAAAACCGCGTTGACAAACGCATATTTTTATGTTTCAATAAATAAGGTTTTGTTTAGAAACAGTAAACAGTGAGTTTAGCGTTTGTGTGAACGGCGCAACGCGGGGGCTTTGAACGGGAATTTGCGCCATATATGCGGCGCACAGGGCAAAAACGAAAGGAGGCGGCCATGCAGATCGGCGAAAAGATCAAGCGCATGCGGTTGCGACTGGGGCTCACGCAGGAAGAGCTGGCGGCCCGCACGGAGCTGAGTAAGGGCTTCATCTCCCAGCTTGAGCGTGATTTGACCTCCCCCTCCATCGCCACGCTGATGGATATCCTGGAGGCGCTGGGCAGCGATATCGGCGCGTTCTTCCGGGAGACCCCGCCCGAAAAGGTGGTGTACACCGCCGCGGACGTATTCGTGAAGGAGGACGCGGAAAATCTAAGCTCCGTGAGCTGGCTCGTCACGGACGCGCAGAAGAACGCGCTCGAACCCATACTCGTCGCGCTTTCCCCCGGCGGAAAGAGCTTTGTGCACGACCCGCATGAAGGCGAGGAGTTCGGCCACATCCTCCAGGGCGCGGTCACGCTGTACCTGGGGGAAAAGAAGTATCGTCTGAAAAAGAACGACAGCTTCTATTTTCGGCCCCAAAGCGTGCACTACATCGAAAACAACGGCAAGAAAGAGGCGCACGTTCTCTGGATTTCCACGCCGCCAACATTCTAAGTCACAAAAATGGCTGCGCCATTTTTGTGAGCCCTTCGGGGTTTTTCACACAGCCGCCTCAATTGCTGCTGCAATTGCGGGCGGCGGCTGTGCAGGGTGTCAAAACCGCCGTACACGCCGCCGGTTTTGACGATTAAAAGCAGTTACGGTAATTTTGGTTCGCTTTCTTTTGCTGCTTGCCCCCGAATGATACATTCGGGGATCCATCAAGGATTGATGTTCAGCCTGCGGGCTGAACGACCGATCTTTCGTGGAAAGAAAAGTAGCGTACCTCTTTTAAAGCATGGAGGGAACCCCGAAATGGGCGACAAGCATTTGATCGAGCTGTTCGACGTCTCCAAGGATTACGAAGGCGACGCGGCGCTCCAGCACATCAATTTATACGTGAAGGACGGCGAGTTTTTAACGCTGCTCGGCCCTTCCGGCTGCGGAAAAACGACGATGCTGCGCATCATCGCGGGGTTCGTCATGCCGTCAAGCGGCAAGGTGCTATTGGACGGCGTGGATGTCGCGCATATCCCGCCCTACAAGCGCCGGGTCAACACGGTGTTCCAGAAGTACGCGCTGTTCCCGCATCTGAACGTGTTCGACAACGTGGCGTTCGGCTTAAAGATCAAGAAACTTTCTAAGGCGGAGATCGAAAAGCGCGTTACCGCCATGCTGGAGCTTGTGAACTTGAAAGGGTATGAAAAGCGCTGGATCGAGCAGCTTTCGGGCGGGCAGCAGCAGCGCGTGGCGATCGCGCGGGCGCTCGTGAACGAGCCCGAGGTGCTGCTTCTGGACGAGCCTTTGGGCGCGCTTGACCTTCAGCTGCGCAAGGACATGCAGGTGGAATTAAAGCGCATGCAGCAGCGGCTCGGCATCACGTTTATTTACGTGACGCACGATCAGGAGGAGGCGCTCACCATGAGCGATACCATCGTGGTATTGAAGGAGGGCGTCATCCAGCAGATCGGCACGCCGCAGGATATCTATAACGAGCCAAAGAACGCGTTCGTGGCGGATTTCATAGGCGAAAGCAACATACTCCCCGGCACGATGGAACGGGATTATTTCGTGCGCTTCGGCGGGCAAAGCTTCCACTGCGTGGATGCGGGGTTCGGCACGGAACAGCCGGTGGAGGTCGTGGTGCGCCCGGAGGACGTGGATATCATTGTGCCCGAACGCGTGACGCAGAACGGCATGACGGGCACGGTCAAATCCGTGCTGTTCATGGGCGTGCATTATGAAATTCAGGTGGATACCGGGGATTATCTGTGGATGGTCCACACGACGGACGCCGTGGACGCGGGCGCGCGGGTGGGGCTTGAAATATTGCCGGACGCCATCCACATCATGGGGAAAAAAGTATGAAGCGCACGGTATTCGCCTATCCCTACGTGGTATGGATGGCCATATTCATATTCGCGCCCATGCTGCTCATTGTCTATTACGCCTTCACGACGGACGGCGCTTTCACGCTTGCGAATTTAGCGGGCGCCGCCGACCCGCTGTATATGGAGGTTTTACTGCGCTCCGTCTGGATGGCGTTTCGGGCGACGGCGCTGTGCCTGCTCTTGGGCTACCCCATCGCCTACCTGCTTTCCCGCATGAAAAAGAGCACGGCCACCATACTTTCGGTGCTGTTCGTGGTGCCTATGTGGATGAACTTTCTGCTGCGCACGTACGCGTGGCAGGTGCTTTTAAATTCAGGCGGCATACTCAACAGCCTGCTCGCAGCGCTGGGCTTGCCGCAGCATGAGTTTTTGTACACCGAGGGCGCCGTCATGCTCGGCATGGTGTACAACTTCCTGCCGTTCATGGTGCTGCCCATACATACGGTGCTCGCCAAAATGGACGGCTCCCATATCGAGGCCGCAAACGATCTCGGCGCGAACGGCGTCCAGACGTTTTTCAAGGTGGTGCTGCCGCTTTCCATGCCCGGCGTGGTTTCGGGCATTACCATGGTGTTCATCCCGTCCATCACCACGTTCGCCATCTCCCGCCTGTTGGGCGGCGGCAAGTTCATGATGTACGGCGACCTCATCGAGAACCAGTTCCTGCTGATGCAGGATTGGGGCTCCGGCTCCGCGCTTTCGTTCATACTGCTCATACTCGTGCTTATCAGCATGGCCGTCATGCGCAAGGCGGAGGGCGCCGCCGGGCAGGAAGGGGGCATGCTCTGGTGAAAAAGCTGCGCGCGTTCTTTAAGGGCACCTACCTCGGGCTGATGCTGCTGTTCCTGTACGCGCCCATCGCGGTGCTCATCGTCTATTCCTTCAACGAAAGCAAGACCATGGGCCACTGGACGGGGTTTTCCCTGCGCTGGTACGAGGCGCTCTTCCAGGATTCCATGGTCATGGAGGCGCTGACGGTCACTTTGACGGTCGCGGTCATCTCCGCCTTTGCGGCGACCGCCATCGGCACGTTCGCCGCCATCGGCATCCATTCCATGAAGAAAGCGCCGCGCGTGGCCATAGAGAACATCAGCCAGCTTCCGGTGGTGAACCCGGACCTTGTCACGGGCATTTCGCTGATGATGCTGTTCGCGTTCATGAATTTGAAGGACAGCTACCTGCGCCTTTTGATCGCGCACATCACGTTCAATATCCCGTACGTGATATTCTCCGTCATGCCCAAGCTCAAGCAAAGCTCCAACCAGCTTTACGAGGCCGCGCTGGATCTCGGATGTACGCCGCTTGAGGCGCTGTGGAAGGTCGTATTGCCGGATATCATGCCGGGCGTCGTCTCCGGCTTTATACTCGCGTTCACGCTTTCGCTCGACGATTTCGTGGTGTCCTACTTCTCCACACAGGGCGTGCAGAACCTTTCCATTTACATTTACTCCATCGCGCGAAAGGGCATCAACCCCAAGATCAACGCGCTTTCTACGCTGATGTTTGTCGCGGTGGTGACGCTGCTCTTAATCGTAAACCTGAAGTCCATCCGCGAGGAGCGCGAGGCGGCCGCGCAGAGCAAAAAGGTCGCAAGCAAGAGCGCGTGACATATGCTATTGCCATATAAAGCTTGGGATTGGGGCTCCGCCCCAAACCCCGCTTAGGGTCGTAACGGCCCTAAGGACCCGTTTATGAAAAAGCTAAAACTTTGAATTATCATATGGAGGAAAAGAGATGAAAAAGATTGCGGTTGTCCTGGCGCTGGTCCTGCTCGTAGGCGCGGCCGCGGGCTGCGGGAGCAAGACGGACGAAGTGACGATCAACGTATTGAACTGGGGGGACTATATCGACGATACCGTGATCGCCCAGTTTGAGGAGGAGAACCCGGGCATCAGGGTGAATTACCTGACGGCGGCGAGCAACGAGGAAATGCTCGTCAAGCTTTCCGCGCCCGATTCGATATTCGACGTCTGCTTCCCGTCGGATTACACCATCGAAAAAATGATTGCGCAGGATATGCTGCATGAGATCGATAAAGCAAACGTCCCCAACATCAGGAACATAGACGAACGGTTTTTGAACCTGGATTTCGATCCCGGCAACCGGTATTCCGTGCCGTATATGTGGGGCACCGTGGGCATCCTCTACAACACCGCAATGGTGACGGAGCCCGTCACCAGCTGGAATGTGCTTTGGGATGAACAGTACGCGGGCCAGATATTGATGTACGACAGCCTCAGGGACAGCATAGGCGTCACGCTCAAAATGCTGGGCTACTCCGTCAATACCCGGAATACGGAGGATATCCTGGCCGCGCAGGAAGCGCTTGTCAGGCAGAAGCCGCTTGTCAAGGCGTATCTTGACGACCCCATCAAGGAGAACATGATCAACGGCTCCGCGGCTCTGGCCGTTGTATATTCCGGGGACGCCGTATATTGCATCGCCGAAAATACGGACCTTGCCTACGCGGTGCCGCAGGAAGGCAGCAACCTGTGGTTTGACAACGTCATCATAGCCAAGACGTCGAAGCATCCGGAGGAAGCGGAAAAGTTCATCAATTTCCTGTGCGACGCGGAGGTGGCGAAAAAGAATACGGAGTACATCGGCTTTTCCAGCCCCAACAAGGCCGCGGTCGCCCTGCTTTCGGAGGACTGGACGTCCGATGAAACCTACAACCCCCCGCAGGATGTGCTGGACCGCTGCGAGGTGTTCCACGACCTCGGGGACTTCATCAAGGTCTACAACGACGCGTGGAGCCACGTGAAATCGGAGTAACAGGCTATTGATACGCGAAAGAGGTTGCCGCACTTGCCTTATGAAGCCTCCCTCATCAGAGGGAGCCGAATAATGCTTTCGCGGTAATCAATAAAAAATACGGGGTGTCGCGCTTTTCGCTGCGGCACCCCATTGTATGTAGCTGGGTATTTAATGCTAAGCCGTCAATGACAGACCTCTTCGCCAAGCGTCAGGGCCTGCTGCATCAGCACGGTTGTCAGCCCTTTCGCGCGGTCCCATACGAGCGCATCGAACTGCGCGTCCTCGTGCGGCAGCGAGCCGTTGCCCACGGGCGTCAATTCAATGCAGAAGCCGGGGCGCAGGTATTCCTGCCGGAACCAGTTTTCAAAGCCCGCGCCGTACACCGCGGGGTCGCCGGATACCTCCATCAGCGCGTAGCCCGTCGCTTCGGCGATGGATTGGGCGATGGGCGCCGCGGCCTCTATAGCGTCCTCCGTGCCGCTGTCCGCCCAGTAGATGACCTCGCCCTTGGTGTGGAAGGAGGCGGCCATAGCAAACGCGTTCTCCCCGCACAGCTTCATCACGGCCTGTACCTCCGGCTCTGTGGCGGCAGCGGTCCCTTTGTACATTTCGGAGCTGGGCACGTCGGTGTTGCTCGCCTTTTCCTCCCAATGGCAGGGGTACTGGCGGTTGAGATCCACGCCGTTGATGTTGGCCTTCCATTCGCTGTAGCTGTCCTTGAGCATGCGCATGGCTTTCACGGCCTGCGGGTCCTTCGCCGCGTCCGGCCCGTTCTGCACCAGGTTCACGCCGTCCGGGTTGACCATGGGCACGATATACACCGTCACGGAATCGAGCAGGTTCTCTGTGCCCGCCTCGTAAGTCCCGGCGTACGCGTCCGCGGTTTCCATCAAAAACGTGCTGGTGATGTATTCGCGCGCATGGTGCGCGCCCAACAGCAAAAGCTTTGTTTCGCCCTTGCCAATTTGAAGAAGCGTCAGGTCCCGCCCTTCCACGGATTTGCCGATGGAGGAAACCTTAACCAGCCCGGGGTACGCCTGCGTAAGCTCATTTGCGTCCGCAAGCATCATCTCATACGTATAGGTCCGGTTGGGGTCCACAAAGCCTTTCTCCTGTATATCTTCCGAAGGCTGCGGGGCGTCCCCCGCGTTTTCGGATTGCGCCTGGGGCCCGCCTGAGGGGAAATCGAGCGGGTCGGGGTCGTTCGCGGTCGGCGCGCACGCGGCAAGCGAGCATATCAGCAGCGCGCATATAAAAAGGGTCGTCCGTTTGGGCATGGCAGTCGTCCTTTTCTAAAGTTTCGATATTTATTATAACGCAGAAAAGGACGCCTTCGTTTCATGTGTTTTTCTGGAATATGCCCGGCGGCGCCGCCTCCCTAAAACGCCGCCAAGGAAAAAACCGCCCGATTTTCAAGCAATACGGCGTATGCCTTTTGGGGCGTTTGTCTAAACTAATTCCATGCATTTCCGCAATCATATGCAAAGGAGAAAAACCATGTTCAACCGAAACGCCCTTCCGCCGGACGCGCAGCAGTACTTCAATTCCCTGCCGTTGTTTTTGCAGGAATCCATCATACAGACAGGGGTGGATTTTAAAAACAAGCAGGAACTCATTGATTTCTGCGAGTATGTGGACCACGATAACCCGTAAATTTTGAAAAAGTGCCCACAGGCACTTTTTCGGATTTTACGCCCCTTCTTTAAGCCAGCTTGCGGGCCTGTCCTTCGCTGCGGTATACTAAGCCTAAGAAAAGTATTGCCGGGGAGGATAACGCATGCCTGCCGCGCAGCCGCGCCGCAAAAAAAAGCGGCTCTCCATCCTGTGGTATTACCCCATCACGGCGGCAGCCGTATTTTGCGGCGTGCTGATATTCGCGCTGCTGTATTCCGGCGGCGGGGCTTCCGCCCTGCGCCAGGGGGAAACGGAGGCGCTTGCGGCGTCCCCTTCCTCCATAGAAGCGGCCGAAACGGATGCAGTATCGCCTTCTTCTTCACCAAGCCCCGCCCCGAATGCCGCGGGTACGGATAGCACGGGAAGGCTGTTCCCGTATGAGGACGGCGCGCTCTGGGGCTACCGGAACGCAAAAGCCGAGGTCGTCATACAGCCGCAGTTTTTGCGCGCGTTCGATTTTCTGGAGGGCCAGTACGCGTTCGCGGCGGTGGAACGGGACGGCGCGCTCTTATACGGCCTGCTTTCGCGCAGCGGCGTATGGGAGGTGGAACCCCGTTGGAGCGACGTCCGCGCTTTTTCAGAGAGGCTTGCCGCCGTGGCGGAGGACGACAAGTGGGGATATATCGACGTCGCGGGCAACATAAAAATCCCCTGCGTCTACCGCGAGGCCGGAGATTTTCGGGATGGCCGCGCGGCGGTCCGACCCAACTCCACGTTCGGCTACATCGACCCGGACGGGGATATGGCGATCACGCCCCAGTTTGAAAAAGCGGGCGCGTTCGGCAGCGATATGGCGTTTGTCAGCGGCGAAGGCAAGCGCTACATCATAGACAAGGTCGGCAAAAAGATCGCAACGCTCAATAAGGAGGAAGGGACGGCGTACCAGGAAGGCTTTGCCGCCGTGGATACCGGGAGCGGGTACGTGTTCTTCAATACCTCGCGCAGACGCGCGTTTTCACAGACCTACCAGGACGCGGGGAGTTTTTCGGAAGGATACGCCGCCGTCAGGCAGGACGGGCTGTGGGGGTATATCAACAAGGGCGGCGTCATGATCGCGCAGCCCAAGTACCAGGCCGCGGGCCCGTTTTCACAGAACCGCGCGCCCGTACAGGACGCGAACGGGAAATGGGGATATATCGACGGGACCGGGGAGCATGTGATTCCCTGCGTGTACGACGAGGCCGGGCCGTTCCTGCTCGATTACGCGGTGGTCAAAAAGGACGGGGTCGTGGGTATCGTAAACAGAAGCGGGGAGTTTCTGGAGCTGTACCGTTAATCCTCCCTGCCCTTTGCATACAGCTTGAAGGCGCTTTTGTGGTAACTCAAGACGCCTTCTTTTTGCAGGCGCGAAAGCTCGGCGGACATGGCGCTCCGCTCCACGCAGAGGTAATCCGCCAGTTCCTGCCTGTCAAATGGAATGATAAACTGCGCGCTTTTGCGGGCGTGCGCCTGCTCGTTCAAATAGGAGAGCAGCTTTTCCCGCGTGGTGCGCCGGGAGATGTGCTGGATCTTGCTGTTGAGCATCAGGTTTTTCCGCGCGAGTATGCCCATCATGTTGCGGATAAGCTGCGTATGGAACGCGCACCCGTTCGCGCAGGGCGAAATTAGGCGCGTATGGTCAAAGAACAGCACGGCGCAGTCGGCCGCCGCTTCCACGGAGACAGGGAGCGCCGGGGCGGAAGCGAACGCGAACGCCTCCGCGAAAAGATCGCCCGCGTCAAGCTGCGTCAAAAGCGTGCGCGTGCCGTAAATATCCTCCCGCGTTACCTGCACGCGGCCGGAAAGCACCATGCCGAAGCCCGTCACGGGTTCGCCTGCGCGCAATATCATAGCGCCCTTTGGAAAGCTGCGCGGCTTGGCGTGCAGGCACCCCAAAAGTCCGAACAGATCCTCTTCCCCTATGTTCTGAAACAGCGGCGCGGCTTTTATGACCGGCAAGTGCTCCATCTATATACCCCCTGTTTCGTTGGAAAACCAACCGTTTCTAAAACCAGTATATCCTTGCGGAGATTTATGCGCAAGCGGCCTTTCGGCCGCTCTGGCCATCGACAAAGTCAGAATGACGTTGGGGCGCTGCCCCAAACCCCGCTTAGGGCCGTAAGAAGAGGAACCCGGGGTTCTGAAACCGATTCGCAGGATCGGTTTCTGCCCTACGGGCACCGAACCCGCTTTCCTGCGGAAAGCCCCTGAGAAAAGGGTTTGTAGACACTCTGAAGGGGCTGTCGTGCTAAGAAAAGCACGGCAGCCCTTTGCGATATTGCTTGGGAACTGGAAGATATGTGCAAATTGCACATAAACCCCGGAAAAGAAGGCACAAGAAATAAGTCCGGCGAGTTTGGCCTGCCATTTGGAGACAAGCCCGTATGCACTTGTGCATCAGTTACGCCGAATTGAGCAGGTGCACCGTGCAGCCGAATTTGTTTTGTCTCATTTTATTGTGAAGCTTGTTCACATTGTAAGCAATTGCGTAAAGCAATATCT
>DATMXR010000239.1:0-5308 GCA_035561315.1 Feifaniaceae bacterium | reverse complement strand
CTTGGCCTTGGTGTCGTTTAACTGCGCGGTCACGGACTCGGTATCGAGCGCCGCCAGGCACAGCGCCTTGGGGTTCTTGGCCAACACGGCGTTGAGCTGGTCGATCTGGGTGCTGATCTCAGACTCGGACGGAGGGCCGTCGAATGTGATCTCAACGCCGTACTTCGCCGCGGCTTCATCCGCGCCAAGCTTTACGGTCTGCCAGAACTGGTGCTGGAAGCCCTTGGAGATCATGGCGATGTAGGGCTTGCTTGGAGCGCAGCCGAAGGCTGCAACGCTCATCAATACCACGAGCAGTATCGCGAGGGCTTTTTTCATAAGATTCTTTCCTCCTGTTTGTTATAGTTTACTCCCGGCCTGAGCCGGAAATTGAATGCTGTCTTCAGTGATTAGCCGACTTTGACCTTGTTGGCGGCGGCCATGCGGTAATTGTCGATAAGCACCGCGCCGACGACCACGAAACCGGTAAAGAACGTCTGCCAGTGCCCCTGCAGGCCCATGGACATAAGTCCCTGCTTCAATACGCTCATGACGAACACGCCGATGATCGTGCCGGTAAGGCTGCCCACGCCGCCCGCCATAGACGTGCCGCCGATGACCACGCCCGCAATGGCAAGAAGTTCGAGGCCGTTGCCTGTGCTGGGGATGATCGTGGTGTAGGCCGCGGCGTAGAATATGCCGGCGAGGCCGCAGAAGAAGCCGCACAGCGTGTATACCCCGGTGATCCACCGCTGGGTCTTGATGCCCGAAAGGCGGACGGCCTCATGGTTGGAGCCTATGGCGAACGTATAACGGCCAAAGCGCGTCTTGTTCAGGAGCAGGTACGCAATGATGAACGCGCCCGCAAGCCAGAACACGCCGACCGGGAAGCCGGTGGAGGTCTTGTAGAACACGTACTTGAACCAGCCGTCCGGCGTGCCCACGGTGGGGTAGCGCATTGTCATCACCTTGGTGACGATCGCGCCGAAGCCCATGCCCATCATCTGGGTGCCCAGCGTGGCGATAAAGGGCGGCAGCTTCAGGTAGGCGACGAATATGCCGTTTATGAAGCCGATGATGGTGGCGACGATTACGGCGAGTATGAGCGAAGGGATAATGGGCCAGTGCCAGATGTTGTACGCGGCGCCGCCCAGAAGCGCGCCGCACATCATGGTGGTGCCCAGCGAAAGGTCGATGCCGCCGGTGATGATAACGAACGTGACGCCTATGGCCATAAAGCCGATGTAATAGGAAGCGTCCAGAATGTTAATGAGATAATCCACCGAAAAGAAGTTCGTCCCGAATATGGAAAAGAACACGTACAGCAGTATAAGTACGCCCGGGGCCAGCAGCTTTTGCATATTCAGCTTGGTTTTGTTGCTTTTCACGTTTTCCATGTTTCCCACCTCAATTGTTTGCTGTCGCATAGTGCATGATGTTTTCCTGGGACGCCTCGCTGATATCCACGGCGCCCGTGACGGCGCCTTCGCTCATGACGACGATGCGGTCGCTCATGCGCAGCAGCTCCGGCATTTCCGAAGAGATCATGATGATGGACTTGTTTTCCTCGGCCAGCTGGCGCATCAGCTTGTAGATTTCGCTTTTCGCGCCGACGTCTATGCCGCGGGTCGGTTCGTCGAATATCAGGATATCGCAGTTGCGGATGAGCCATTTGGCGATAACGATCTTTTGCTGGTTGCCGCCGGACAGGTTTTTGACAAGCTGCGCGGAGGCGGGCGTCTTGATGTTGATTTTGTCGATATACTCCTGCGTGATCTTTTCGATCCTGCCGTCGTTGGTGAACGGGCCGAACGTGTAGTTTTCAAGGCTGGGCAGCACGCAGTTGTCCCGCACGGAAAGCCCTGTCGCAAGGCCGAACGCCTTGCGGTCCTCGGACAGATAGCCTATCCCTAAGTGCACCGCGTCATAGGGGGATTTGATGACGACCTGTTTGCCGTTCAAAAATATTTCGCCGGAAACGAGCTCGTCCGCGCCGAACAGCGCGCGCATGGTTTCCGTCCTGCCCGCGCCCATAAGCCCGGCAAAGCCCAGGATTTCGCCGCGGCGGAGCGTAAAGGACACGTCCCTGACGTTTTTCGCCACAAGGTTGCGCGCCTCCAGCACCACGGGCGCGCCTTCGGGGACGTCGCTCTTCGTCTTGGGTTCCTCGTAGATTGTGCGGCCCACCATCATGGAGATGATCTGCTGCTTTGTAACGTCCGCGGTGTTGACTGTGCCCACATACTGGCCGTCCCGCATGACGGTGATACGGTCCGTAATGACGGGCAGCTCGTCGAGCCTATGGGAAATGTAGATGATGCCGTGGCCCTTGGCGCGCAGATTTCTGATAAACTTGAAAAGCTCCTGAATCTCGTTTTCCGTAAGCGCGGCGGTGGGTTCGTCCATCACTAAAAGCTCGCTGTCGAAGGAGAGCGCCTTTGCGATCTCCACCATCTGCTGCTTTGCGACGGTGAGCGATTCGATCGCCGCCGTGGGGTCGATATCGATATGCAGCGAGTCAAGAAGCTTTTTTGCCTCCCGGTTCGCCCTGGCGTCGTCCAGGAACGCGCCCTTTTTAAACTCACGGCCGATGAATATGTTTTCCGCCACCGTCAGATGCGGCATCAGGTTCAATTCCTGGTGGATAATGCCGATTTTCAGCTCTTTCGCCTGCTCGGGGGAGGTGATGTCCACTTCCTGCCCGCGCACGCGCACGGTGCCGCCATCCTTTTTATAGATGCCCGCGAGTATTTTCATAAGCGTGGATTTTCCCGCGCCGTTCTCCCCGATAAGCGCGTGCACCTCGCCCGCGTTGACGGTGAGCGCCGCGTTATCGAGCGCGTGTACGCCGGGGAAATACTTTTGTATGTTTTCCATCTGAAGCATTACTTCTGCCATGATGCCACCTCAAAGCCAATGAATTTCGCGACTGCGCCGGTCTTTTTTTAACGCCCCGCTGCTTTGCGTAACGCCGTAAAGCCGATCCGTGCAATAGAAAATCTGAAGTTGTGTTATGCGGTAGTCCTGTTTTCTATTCGTAATGTGCCCGCTTTTTGAAAATTTCTGCCGCTTTGCTTCTACATAATATCACGTAACGTTTCGCTTGGATTATAACACAGGCAAAATTCCATTGTCAATACAGAAATGCATCCCCGGCGGATCGTTGTCCGCTCCGGAACTTTTCCCGTGAAATCCTCGATATTTACGGCGTTTTTCGCCATATTCCGCGGATGCGGCCTGAAAGGGAAACCCCATGTTTTTTCCAGGGACAACGGGGAATTGCGCCGCTTGACAGGGAGAACCCGGCATATTACAATGAGTGAAAGGTTTCGCGCAGATTTTTCTGCAATACGGGAGGAATCCAGTGTCCAATATTAAGGATGTCGCCAGGCTGACCGGGCTTTCCATATCCACCATATCCAAATACATCAACGGCGGGAATGTTCTGGAAGAAAACAAGACGCGCATCGACCATGCCATCGCCGCGCTGGATTTTAAGGTCAACCTGACGGCGCGGAGCCTGAAGACCAGCAAGACCATGACGGTGGGGGCGCTTTTGCCCTCCCTTTCCGTATCGTTTTTTTCCGACCTGTTTTCCATGATAGAGGGCCTTTTGCGCCGGGAAGGGTATTCCCTGATCGTTTGCAGCTACAACAACGACCCGGAGCAGGAACTGGATAAAGTCAAATTCCTGGTCGGCAAGCAGGTAGACGGCATCATATTCGTTCCCGGCCGCGTCGACGTGAAAAAAGTCAACGCCATCAAGGAGATCCAAAGCCATAAGGTGCCGCTCGTGCTGCTGGACCGGTGTGTCGCAGGCCTCGAGTACGACCGGATACTGGTGGACAATTCCGGCATTTCGTATGCGGCGGTGGAGCACCTTCTGACGAACCGCCACCGCAGGATCGGCATTATGATGGGCCCGAACGACATTTCCACAGGCTACGAGCGGACGCTTGGCTATGAGCGCGTGCTTGCGGATTATTCCATACCGCTAGACCCTTCGCTGATGCGCATGGGCGATTTCAGCTATGAATCGGGCTACCGCCTGTTCTGCGAGTTTATGGATATGGACGACCCGCCCACCGCGATATTCGCCACCAACTACGATATGACTTTGGGCGCCGTGACCGCAGCCTATGAGCGCAAGCTGAAAATCCCGGAGGATATCTCGTTTATCGGCTTTGACGAGGTCCGGCTCACCAAAATGTTCAACCCGCCGCTCTCCATCGTCATTCAGCCGATGGAACTGATCGCCGAGCAGACCGCGTCGACTTTGGTGCGGCGCATGCGGGACGATTACGCCTCCTTCCCGCTGATGCTGCGCCTTAAAGGAGAGCTGCTGCTCAACGACTCCGTCGCGGCCCTCTGAACCCTGGGCGAATCAAAGCATTACAGATAACTCGAACCCATAGTATCAGGGCGAAACGTTTCGCGGTATAACCGCGCGCAAATTTGAAAAAGACTACCGTATGACCCATGGAAGGAGGAAACGAAACATGCTGCTTGGCGTACCCAAGGTCCTTTCGCCGGAGCTCTTAGCCACGCTGTGCGAGATGGGGCACAGCGACATCATCGTACTGGGGGACGGAAACTTCCCCGGAAAGCGGTTCGCGCACGAGGGGAACTGCAAATTCGTGCGGGCCGACGGCATCGGCATCCCCGCGCTTTTGGAGGCGATCTTGCAGATGATGCCCTGCGACAGCTACGTGCCCACGCCCGTTATGCTGATGGAAACCGCCGCGTGCGACAAGGGCCTCACGGTTCCCATATGGGAGACCTACAAGGAGATCGTTGCGAAATACGAGCCGCGTGGCATGAGCGCCATCGGCTTTTACGAGCGCTTCCGTTTTTATGAGGAGGCGAAGAAGGCGTACTGCATCGTCCAGACGGGCGAAGCCGCGGTATACGCGAATGTGCTAATTCAGAAGGGCGTCATCAAATAATCATACAATCATACCGTCACAATGACCGGGGCCCGCGCATGCGCAGGCCCCGGTTCGATTTGTTGAAAAAACCCTGACGTTTTTTAAGATGCTGCGTGATAGGCTTTATTCGCGAGCGGCGACATGCGCGGCGCGAGCGAAAAGCCTTGCGCCGCAAGGTTTTCCTTTCAGAAGCCGTCGGCCGCGCCGAGGGCGCAGGCGGTTCCTGCAAAACTCAAAAGAGTGGCATCTGCCACTCTTTTGACTTAGTCCGTCAATGCGCCGTCCACGATATGCACCACGCGGCGCGCGTGGGCGGCCACCTGCATATCGTGCGTGATCATGACGATGGTATGGCCCATATCGTTGAGCTTTTGAAACAGCTTTAAGACTTCCCGGCCGGT
>DATMXR010000238.1:0-6122 GCA_035561315.1 Feifaniaceae bacterium | reverse complement strand
CCATTTGCGTATCAAATATAAATTATTTTGGAGGTACGTCATGAAACACAGAGTATTGGGAGCATTGCTGGCAGTTGTCCTATTGTTCGCCGCAGGCTGCTCCGCCCCGGGCGAGCCTGCCGCAGCAGCGGAAGCGACCCCCGCGGCGGCGGAAGCGACCCCCGCGGCAACCGAAGCCCCCGCGCCCGAAGCGGAAGTTCAAACGGTAAACGTCGCGCTGGAGGCCGGTTCCAAGCCTTTAAGCTTTGAAGACGAAAACGGCAGCAAGGTCGGCTACGAGGTAGACGTTTTGAACGCCGTAGACGAGCTGATCCCCGAATACGCGTTCAACCTGGAGTTTGTGGAAGCGGACGCCACCCAGATCGGCCTTGAGACCGGCAAATACGTCCTTATCGGCGGCGGGCTTTACAAGACCCCGGAACGCGTGGAAAAATACCTGATCCCGGACGCCATCAACGGCGTAAGCCTCATCAACATCTATGTGCATGAGGACGACACCGGCATCAAGAGCCTTGACGATCTCGTGGGCAAAAAGCTGGTGCCCTCCACGCCCAACGGCGGTATCTACAACCTGTTGACCGAGTATAACGCGGCCCATCCCGACGCGCAGATCACTATCACCACCGGCGAAGGCGTATCCGTCGCGGACCGCTTCAAATCCGTGGACGCCAAGGAGTACGACGCGCTGGTGCTGCCCAACAACCTCGGGTTCAGCGAGATCAAGCAGGAACTCGGCCTGAAGATCAAGGCGGTGGAGGAGCCCGTCAAAATCAACGGCACGTACTTCGCGCTCGCCAAGGGCCAGGAAGACCTTTCGGCCAAGGTGGAAGCGGCCCTTACGACTCTCCGCGAAAACGGCACGCTTTCCGAGCTTTCCCTGAAGTGGTACGGCGAGGACACCATACAGTTCTTCCAGGGTTGAATTTCTTAAACCGGCAGGATAGGAGCGGTGACCTCCATGGCGTTTGACTTCGGCTATTGCCTGAAAATCATAGGGAGAGTGAGTTCCACGATCCCCTATACGATATTCATTGTCGTCGTTTCAGGCACGCTGGGGCTGCTGCTCGCCATGGGGGTCGCCGCTGTCCGCATCAAAAAATGGAAGGTCCTCTATGGGCTGACCAACCTGTACATGTCCTTCTTTCGCAGCACCCCGGGCATCATCCACATATTTTTGATCTATTACGGGCTTCCGCTGCTGCTCAGGCAGTTCGGCGTCAACGCGGACGGCTGGAGCAGGACGTTCTATGCCCTGATCGCGCTCATCCTCTTCAACGGCGCGTATCTGTCGGAGTTCCTGCGGCCCGCCTACCTTTCCGTAAGCCGCGGCCAGCACGACGCGGCGGACAGCATAGGCATGAGCGGCTTCGCGAAGTTCCGCAGGATCATACTGCCGCAGCTTTTGCCCGTCGCCTGGCCCAACCTTGAAAACGCCATGGTGGAGCTTGTCAAGGATACGTCCGTGCTGTTTGTCATCGGCCTCATCGACATCATGGGAAAGGCAAAGGTCATCATCGCAAACGATTACGGCGTAAAGAAGCTGGAAGTCTATGTCGCCACGGCGGTCATTTATTGGCTGATCACATTCCTGGTAAGCCAAGGGTTCCGTTTTGCCGGGAAAAAACTTGGGGTAGCCAAACATATAAAGAAGTAGGTGGGCCGTTTGATCGACATAGCGGTAGTGTTCGAGGACATCAAAGCCATACTGACGGTCGTCCCCTTCACGCTGGGGACGGCTTTGGCCATACTTTGCGCGGCCGTCGTGCTCGGTCTGCTCATTGCCGTCATACGCATCAACGAGGTGCCGGTATTGAAGCAGATCGTCCATGTCTTCATCCATTACACCAGGGGCATTCCGCTCATCATCCACCTGTACCTGGCGTATTACGCGCTGCCGCCGCTCATCAATTCCGCGCTGCAGCTTTTTGGCGCGGCGCAAACATACGAGGTGGCGCCTCTTGCGGTCCTCATCGTGGCCTATTCGCTTTACGCGTCCGTCGGCCAGTCGGAAAACATCCGCGGCGCGTTCGTTTCCATAGAACCCGGCCAGTGGGACGCATCCTACTCCGTGGGCTTTACCGGCTGGCAGGCGATGCGGCGCGTCATACTGCCGCAGGGGCTCACCGTTGCCGTGCCGGTGTTTTTTAACGGCTACCTCAATATCATCAAGGGCCTTTCCCTGGCGTTTACGATCGGCGTTACCGACATACTGGCCCGCGCCAAGCTGTGTTCCGCGGAAAATTTCAGCTACCTGGAAGCCTACATATCGGCCGCCCTGGTGTATTGGGGCCTGTGCGTGCTTCTCGGGTTTGTTTTCGGAAAAATAGAAAAATCGCTCACCAAATGGTAAGGGGGAAAACACAATGAATAAGACGGAGCGCATCAAAGCGGCGTTAAGGGGCGAAGCGGTGGACCGCGTGCCCGTCAACCTCTGGATGCACTTTTCTACGGTGGATCAGGATCCGAGGAGCCTGGCCGAGACCCAGGCCGCGTTCGCGAAGAAATACGATTTTGATTTTATCAAGCTCATGCCCTTCGGCCTGTACGGCGTGCAGGACTACGGCGCGAAGGTCAAAATATTCAACCAGGTCAACCTTCCGCCCATTGTGGACGATTACGGCGTCCATTCCATTTCTGACTGGGGGGATATCGGGCCGCTGCCCGCGCATTACGGGACCTACGGCAAGCAGGTGCAGCTCGCCCGCTATGCGCTCAAGCTCGCAAATAAAAACCTGCCCGTCATACAGACCATATTCAGCCCCCTCACCACGGCGAGAAAGCTTGCGGGCGACCGGATATTGCTGGATATGAAGGAAGACCCAAAGCTCTTTAAGCAGGCGCTTCAGGCGATCACCGAAACCACCGTCAATTTTGTAAAGGCCAACCTGGAAGAGGGCATAGACGGCTTCTTCTTTGCCACCCAGTGCGCCAACCATGATTTTCTCACGGTGGAGGAGTATAGGGAATTCGGCGAATACTTCGACGTCCAGGTCATAAACGCCTACAGGGACAGGACGTATTTCAACGTCGCCCACATCCACGGGGACAACGGCATGTTTGAGCTGATTGCAAACTATCCGGTCAACTGCATCAACTGGCACGACCGCTGGAGCAGCCCCACTTTAAGCGAAGCGAGGACGCTCACAAAAAAATGCCTGCTCGGCGGCATCCGCGAGGTGCCCTATTACGACGCGAGCGGGAACCGCATCCGCGGCAGCCTGTTAAACGACGGCACCGTGGAGGAAGTGGAGCAGCATGTGCGCGAGGCGGTCTCCGCCGTGGGCGGCAGGGGGCTGATATTGGGGCCCGGCTGCGTGGCGGACCAGAAGGTGCCGGAAAAGAGCCTGTACGCGCTGCGCAGGGCGGTCGAGCCCGATGCGGCCGGTCAGGCCGTATCATAAGAAGTTTCAAAAGGAAATTTATGGCGCCGAGGGATTATCCCGAGGCGCCATTTTGTGTGAAAAGGGCTTTACAAAAATCAAGAAAGACGCGATCCGTCCACATAACTTCTACAAATCTTCCTGCTATCCTGCTGTTCATACGAACGGAGGGATGGCATGGAGCACCGCGTAAAGACCCAAAAGCTGCGCATCGGCGGCATGACCTGCGTAAACTGCCAGAACAAAATCGAAAGGAAACTCAACGCCACCGCGGGCGTTGAACGCGCCGCGGTCAGCTACAGCGCCGGAACCGCAGAGGTGACCTACGACGCGGACGTGATCTCCGCAAAAGAGATTGCCGCGGTCATAGAACAGCTCGATTATGAAGTGCTGACCGGGGAGCGGAGCAACTCCAAGACCCGCGCGGCCGGCATACTCATCATCGCCGTTGCGGCATTCGTGCTGCTGGAGCAATTCGGCTTTACGCAGCTGTTCAGCGCCTTTCCGCTGGCCGAGGAGGGCATGGGGTACGGCATGCTGTTCGTCATCGGCCTTGTGACATCCGTACACTGCGTGGCCATGTGCGGCGGCATCAATCTGTCCCAGTGTATCCCGCAGGCCGCGGCGGAGGATACCGGCAAACTCGCGGCGCTGCGGCCCAGCTTTTTATATAACCTGGGGCGCGTCGTTTCCTATACCGCGGTGGGCGCGCTCGTGGGGGCGCTCGGTTCGGTCGTCAGCTTTTCGGGCGCGCTCAAGGGCGCGGTGCAGCTGCTTGCGGGTGCGTTCATGGTGATTATGGGCCTCAACATGCTGGGCATATTCCCGTGGCTCAGAAAGCTCGCCCCGAGGATGCCCAGGGCGTTCGCGCGCGGCGTCAACAAGAAGAAAGCGGCCAGCAACAGCCCGCTGTATATCGGCCTCTTGAACGGCCTGATGCCGTGCGGCCCGCTGCAGGCCATGCAGCTCTATGCGCTTTCCACCGCGAGCCCGGTGAAGGGCGCGCTCTCCATGATGTTATTCAGCCTGGGCACGGTGCCTTTGATGTTCGGGCTTGGCGCGCTCAGCTCGGTTCTGAGCAAGCGCTTTACGCGCACGGTCATGACGGTGGGCGCGGCGCTGGTGGTGGTGCTGGGGCTCTCCATGTTCACGCAGGGCTGGAGCCTATCCGGGCTTTCCCTGCCGGAGCTTGTTCCCCAAAGTACGCAAAATCCCGTGCAGAAAGCCGGGGAGACGGCACAGACGGGCAATACGGGTATAACGGTTGAAAACGGCGTGCAGCTTGTCACGTCCACGCTCTCGTCCGGCAAGTATCCGGCCATTACGGTGCAGGCGGGCACGCCCGTCAAATGGACCATCAACGCGCCGGAAAGAAGCATCAACGGCTGCAACAACCGGATACTCATTCCGGAATACGATATCGAATACCAGTTCCAGCCCGGCGAGAACGTCATCGAGTTTACGCCGGAGAAGACGGGCAAATTCCCGTACAGCTGCTGGATGGGCATGATCCGCGGCTCCATCACCGTGGTGGAAGCGGGCGCGGAAGTGCCCGCCTTTGAACCCGCCGCACAGGGCGGCATTTCGGCGGAGCCTTCCGAACCCGTTCCCGCGGGCGTGAAAATTTTTACCGATGCCGTGGCGGTGGCGAAGATAGAGGATAATCTTCAGACGGTGGAGGTCGAGCTGACGGATAACGGAATCGAGCCCGCCGTCGTCGTGATGCAGGCGAATATGGATACGGAATGGACGATCACAAACCGCTCCACCCGCGCCGGAAACGCCGCGCTGCTGTTCCCGGCCTACTATACGCAGTTCGACATGCCGGAGGGCGGGACCCCGCTCTACCTGTACCCCACGGAAAGCTTTGATTTTTCCACCCGGGACAACGCCTACTACGGCTATGTCAAGGTCGTGGAGGATATTGAAAATATTGATATCGGGGCCATCAAGGAGGAAGCGGCGAACTATAAGACCATGATCTGGCCTGCCTCCTACTTTGAGGCGGACGGCGCTGTCCCGGGCTGCTGCGGGTAACGGCATACGAGAGGCGGAAACAAATGGACTTTTTATTGAGCCACTGGCATTGCATATTGCCGCTTGCGGCGCTTGCGATCGGATACTTTTTTGTAAGCCGGGACAAGAAAAAATAAAACGGCCAACGCTGAGGCAATCAACGGGATATGAAATAAAAAACGCCCGGCTATTTCACAATAAAAGTGTGAAACGGCCGGGCGCGTTCTTCCAGGCGTTGGCCGGATTGGGCGGAGAAAGTTCAGCCTTCGTTTGCGCGGACGGTCATGGAGCAGCTGGGTTTCTGGCCGTTGTCCCGCATGTACCCCGCGCCCCATTCGTACATGGCAGAGAGTATGGGCTTTAAGCTCCTGCCGAATTCCGTCAGGGAGTATTCCACCTTGGGCGGCACCACGGGGTATACCGTACGCTCCAGCAGGTTGTCGCTTTCAAGCTCCCGCAGCTGCTGGGTGAGCATTTTGGGCGTGGCCTGCGGGATGAGCTTTTGCAGCTCCCCGTGGCGCAGCGTCCCGTTCACCAGGTGCCATAATATGAGGGATTTGTATTTGCCGCCGATCAGGCGCAGCGTGGCGTCAACGGGGCAGTTCAGGTCGCCGTGGGCGCAGCTCATGGGGTACCTCTTTTCCATACTATCGTTTTGGATAGTATCGCACAATATAGTACGTACTTGTTTTTATTTCTGTTACAGTTAGAATAATAGCATAAGGC
>DATMXR010000237.1:0-3021 GCA_035561315.1 Feifaniaceae bacterium | reverse complement strand
GTCCCATTTTTTTCATGCAAGTTCTCCCTTCAAATTCCTGCTTACCATCGCGGTCCCTTAACAAATATAGTCCGGTTATACCATAAACAGGGCCGGGTTACAAGCCGCTAAAACCCGGAAACCCGGCAATTCCGGCCTGTTTGTTTGCCAAAAAAGAATAGTGTGCTATAATAAATGCGCTTTAAGACCTTCGAATATCCCGCGGCGGAAAACAAAAACCGTCCCGCGGCATACTATGGTAGCAGGAGCCGTTTTTTTGAAACGGCCATACAGCAAACGCGCGGTCATACTGCATGAGACGCCGTGCGATCGGAGTGTAACTATGATTTATCTCGATAACAGCGCCACGACGCGCCCGTTGGAGGAAGCGGCTGCCGCTGTAAAACACTGCTTTGAAGAGGAGTATTACAACCCTTCCAGCGCCTACGGCCCCGCCGTACGGGCGGAGCGCAGCGTAAACGACGCCCGCGCCCGGCTGGCGCAGGCGCTGGGCGCCGCCCCCGCGGAGATCGTATATACCTCGGGCGCCACCGAATCCAACAACATGGCGATCATCGCCACACAGTTCGCGCGCCATACGCGCGGTACGCTCATTACAACAAAAACCGAGCATCCGTCCGTATTTGAAGTATACCGTTTCATGGAAAACCAGGGCTATGCGGTGGAATATCTGGATGTGGACGAGGACGGCGCCGTCCGCATGGACGCGCTGGCGGCGGCGCTTACGCCGTCCACCGCCCTCGTTTCCATTATGCAGGTCAACAACGAAACGGGCGCGGTCAACGATATCGCGCAGGCCCAGGCGCTCATCAGGAGCCGCGCGCCGCAGGCGCTGTTCCATGTGGACGGCGTGCAGGCGTTCTGCAAGATGCCGTTTAACAAGGTCCCGTGCGACCTTTACTCCATCAGCGCCCACAAATTCCACGGCCCCAAGGGCATAGGCGCGCTGTATGTGCGGCAGAATACGCCCTTTTTAGGTGGGTTCATCGGCGGCGGGCAGGAGCGGGGGTTAAGGAGCGGCACCACCAATACGCCGGGAATACTGGGCATGGACGCCGCGCTTACGGCCTACCGCAGCAACCACGAAGAATGGGTCTCCGCCATGCGCGCCAATAAAATACGCCTTGCGGAATACATCCGCCAGATGCCGGATACCGTGATTAACGGCCCGAGGCCGGAAAACGGCGCGCCGCATATACTCAACGCTTCTTTTCTGGGCGTCCGGGGCGAGGTGCTTCTGCACGCGCTGGAGGAACGGGGCATACTCGTTTCCACGGGCTCGGCCTGCTCGGCGCACAAGAAGGGAAAAAACCGCATACTCGCCGCCATGGGCATTGCGGGCCCGAGGCAGGAAGGCGCGCTGCGCTTTAGCCTCTGCCCGTTCAACACCGCGGAGGAAATGGATGTTACCGCTCAGGCGCTGTTCGATACGGTCGCGTTCCTGCGGCGTTACAGGAGAAGATAAGGAATAAACTGCGCCCGTACGGGCGCGCGGAAAGGCAAAAACGATGCAGGGAACACGCGAACAGGTATTGCTGGTCCGGTACGCGGAAATCCACCTGAAGGGGCAGAACCGCCCCTTTTTCGAGCGCAAGCTGGTACAAGCCATCGGCGGCGCGTTAAAAGGGCTCCACGCGCGCGTGGAGCGGGCGCAGAGCCGCGTGTTCGTATACGGCCTCGCGGAGGAGGATATGCCCGAGGCCATACGGAGAATGAAGCATGTGTTCGGCGTGCACTCCGTCAGCCCGGCGGTCGCGGTGGAGAAATCGTTCGACGCGATCGCGGAGGCCGCCGCCGGCATGATGGCGGAGGCGCTCGCCGGGCAGCCCAACGCCACGTTCAAGGTACATGCCCGGCGGGCGGACAAGAACTTTCCCATGCGCTCGGATGAGATCAACCGGGCGCTGGGCGGACTGCTGCTGGAGCGCTTCCCCGCCCTGAAGGTGGACGTCCATACGCCGGATATCCTCGTGGGCGTGGAGGTCCGCGAAAAAAGCTATGTGTACGTGCGGGAGATCCGCTGCGCGGGCGGCATGCCGGTTGGGTGCAACGGGCGCGCGGCGCTGTTGATTTCCGGCGGCATAGACAGCCCCGTGGCCGGGCATATGATCGCAAAGCGCGGCGTCTCGCTTTCGGCCGTACACTTTTTCAGCTACCCCTATACCAGCGAGCGCGCGCGGGACAAGGTGATAGAGCTCACGCGAATACTCTCCCGCTACGCGGGGGAAATACGGCTGCATCTTGTGCCGTTTACGGAGATACAGCTCGCGATCTACGAAAAATGCCCCTCCAGCCAGACGACGGTATTGATGCGCAGGCTGATGATGCGCATCGCGGAACAAATTGCCGCGGAGGACGGCGCGCAGGCGCTCGTCACCGGCGAGGCCATCGGGCAGGTGGCGAGCCAGACATTGGAAAGCCTCGCCGTTACAAACGACGCCGTCAGTCTCCCGGTGTTCCGCCCGCTCATAGGCTTCGACAAGCAGGAGATCGTGGAGCGCGCCATCGCCATCGGCACGTATGAGACCTCCATACTCCCCTATGAGGACTGCTGCACGGTGTTCGTGCCCGTGCACCCCATCACGCGCCCCCGGGTGGACAAGCTCAGGGAAAGCGAGGCCCTGGTGGATTTTACGGATATGATCGCGGAAGCCATGGCGAAAAAAGAACTGCTTCTGATCGAGGAGGAGATCGCGAGGCTGCCGTAGCGTAATTTTTGGGAGATTATTCCTTTCCGGATGGCCGAAAAACGCGCTTTTTCCGCGCGGCCGGGCGCTTAAACGGGCAAGGCTTTACAGTAAATTCATAGTTGCCCGCCGCGCGGGCATGGTACACTATACGCAAAGACTAGGCGCGCATTGTGTCGTTTCCCTTGTCACAAGGGGGGAAGCGGCGTGTGTATATTCCATGGTTGGTGGTGAACGTAAAAGGCATGATCCGGCCGGTGGCTAAAAAGCGGCGCGGGCGAACGCTTCGGCGCGGGAAATTCAGGCTGTCGCACGGTATGGGGCTGCTGCTGTG
>DATMXR010000236.1:0-10677 GCA_035561315.1 Feifaniaceae bacterium | reverse complement strand
CGATGCGCCTGCACCCCATGCAGACCGCGTAATGCCGGTGCGGGTTCCGGTTCAGGGCGTATACCGCCGTATCGCTGTTGGCGACGGCGATCTTATCCGCCACGCCTTTTTCGACAAGCAGCTCCAATACCCGGTAAACGGTGGAAAGCCATACGGTCTCCCCGGTTTTTTCGATTTCCGAGAATATATCCATGGCGCCCAAGGGCTGCTGCGCCGCCTCCAGCGCCTGCATCACAAGCGCGCGCGGCTTGGTGCGCTTCACGTCCTTGGGCCAGCCGTTTGCCTGTTCCTTCATGCCTTGCGCGCCTCCTTTTCCATGGAGATCCGCCTGTTTTTCCGCCTGCGCGCCGATATGGAGCGGCACGCGAGCAGCGCAAGCAGCGTCACGACGCCCAGCAGCACGATGGTGCCGCCGGGCTTCAGCCTTGCGTAATAGGCGATCGTCAGCCCCGCTACCATAAAGAATACCGCAAAACCGATGGAAAACAAAAGCGTTTTTTGGAACCCGCGCTTTAATTGCATGGCGCAGGCGACGGGCAGCACCATCAAAGAGGAGACCACAAGCGCCCCCACCGTGCGCGCCGCGACGGAGACCGTGACGGCGGTGAGTATGGTGAACAGAAAATTCACGGACTTCACGGGCACGCCCGCAAGGCGCGCGGCGCGTTCGTCCAGCGCGATGTAGCATAGCTCCTTGTACAGCAGCAAAAACGCGAGCATGACCGAAACGCTGATGAGCGCCACCAGCAGCAGCTCAAAATCGCTGATGGCGACGATGCTGCCGAACAGGAAGCTGTTGAAGTTGGCGGCGTTTTTCACAAAGCCGGAAAGTATGCCCGCCAAACCTACGCCCGCGGCCAATATGACGGCGATGGAAAGCTCCGCGTATTGCGGGATGCGCTTTCGGATGGCCTCGATGCCCAGCGCCGCGATCACGGTGGCGACCACCGCGCCCAATATGGGGTTTATGCCCATCACAAGCCCTCCCGCGACGCCCGCGAGCGAGGTATGGGACAGCGCGTCGCCGATCATGGACAGGCGCTTTAACACCATCACGATGCCGATGCACGGTATGATGACGGCGAGCAGCACGCCCGCGATGAGCGCCCGCTGCATGAACAGATATTGCAGCATGTCGTTCCCCCCTTAGTGCGCGCACCGGGCGGGGTGCGTGTGTTTGTGCGTCAGCTCCTCGGCCACCTGTTCCGGCCCCAGTTCCACGAGCGAACCTTCCTCCAGGCATACCACGCGGGAAACATGGGCGGCGGCGCGCCCCATATCGTGCGTGACCATGACCACCGTGACGCCCCGCTCCCTGTTGCATTGCGACAGAAGTGCGTAAAGCGCTTCCACCGTCTGCGCGTCCACGCCGGTCGTGGGCTCGTCCAGCACAAGCAGCTCCGGTTCGCCCGCCAATACCCGCGCCAGCATCACGCGCTGCTGCTGCCCGCCGGATAATTCGCCGAACAGGCGCTTGGCGTGGGCCTCCATATCCACCTGCCGCAGGGCGCGCATCGCCTTTTCCCGGTGCGCCCTGTTGGGCGGGCGGAACCGGCCGATTTCCGAATAGAGGTTTAAAAGCACGATCTCCTCCGCCGTGGCTGGGAAGCCCGCGTCTCCCCGGAAGCCGTTCTGCGGCACGAAGCCGATCCTGGGCCAGTCCTTGAAATGCGCGACTTCCTCCCCGAACAGGCGGATTTTCCCGAAAGAGGGGGAAAGCTCGCCCAGGATAAGGCGCAGCAGCGTGCTTTTGCCCGAGCCGTTGGCGCCGATGACGGAGACAAAATCCCCCTTGTTTACGCGAAACCCCACATGGTCCAAAATCTGCTCCCCGGTATAGCCGAAGCAGACGTCCTCCGCTTCTATAATAGCCGGAATAGCCGGAATAGCCGGAATAGCCGGAATAGCCGGAACAACCGCGGCAGCCCCAGCAACCGCCTTTTTTGCCGCTTTCGGGGCGGCCCCTTCCGTGACAGCGGGCATATTCCCATCCCTTCCGGCCATTATTGCAATGCCTCTTTCAGAGCGTCGAGGTTTTTGCGCATAACGCTCAGATAGTCCGCGCCCGCAGCGCGCTCCTCGTCGGTCAGCCCCTCCACCGGGCTCAGTACGGCGGTTTTCGCGCCCGTTTCCGCCGCTATGGCGTTCGCGACGTCCGGGCTTGACAGCTCTTCAAAGAATATGGTGGTCACGCCCTTTTCGCGCGCAAGCCCGATGATCTCCGCCATGCGGCCGGGGTCCGGCTCCGAATCCGGCGCGAGCCCTTCTATGCCGATCTGCGTGAGCCCGTACGCCTCGCACAGATACCCGTACGCCTCGTGGGCCACGATGATCTCCTTTCTGGGCAGGGAGGAAAGCCCCGCGCGGAACGCCCCGTCCAGATCGTCGAGCTCCTTCGCCCATGTTTCATAGTTCGCCTCATAATAGGAAGCGTTATCCGGGTCCGCCTGCACGAACGCGTTTTTGATGTTTTCCAGCTCTTTTTTGGCGTTGTTCGGGTCGAGCCACACATGCGGGTCCATACCGGCATGCTCCTCCTCTTCCTCCGCCCCTTCCCCTTCGTCCCCGTGCGCCCCCTCGCGCAGCGCGATGCCCTCGGAAGCCTCTACGGCGACGGGCGCGGACGCGCCGAGCGACGCCAGGATATCCTCCGCCCAATGCTCCATGCCCGCGCCGTTATAGATGAACAGGTCGGCGTTTTGAAGCCCCGCGATATCCGCCGCGGCGGGTTCCCAATCGTGCGGTTCCGTGCCGTCGGGCACCATGACGGTGATCCTCGCCTTTTCCCCGCCGATTTTTTGCGCGAAATCATACATGGTATAAAAGCTCGCGTATACGCTGAGCCGTCCGTCCCCCTCCACCTGTTCCGTCCGTGCCGCTGCGCAGCCCGTAAAGAACAGCGCGGCGCACAGCACCGCTGCCGCAAATTGCAGTATTCGTTTCATGGTTCTCTCCTAAAATGTAGTTGCGAACAATTCGCATTCGCATTATATACCCTGCCCCGAAAAAAGTAAAGCAAAACCGTTTTATGGTTCCTCTGAATTTTTTACGTACGGGAATAAAATCAAACCAAAATCGGCTAAGCCGAAACCACGCGGGGGCGGCGCACTTAGAAAAAGCGCGCCGCCCCCCATCCTTTTCCCATCAAGTTTCCCCCTTCTCGCGCATAGTATTGCATACGGGATTGTGACGGGAGGGGAGCGTCATGGAGCAAAAAAGCGCCTCGGGCACCATGACAAGGCTTTATCAGGCGTTTGAGGCCGACGGCTATAAGATCATGAAAGCGTATGCCTTCGGGGGGCGGCTCGGCGTGATGGCCGCGCACCGGAAAAACCTTTCCTATGACACGGGGCGGGGCAAGCGGTGCTATTACGTGGAGGGCACGCCGTATGAGCGGGGGTATCTCCTGGGCTTGCTCTCTGAAAAAGAGATGGCGCAGATGGCCGTACAGTTTACGGACAACGTCATATTCGATTTTCTGGGCGTGGAGTTCCTGAACCGTTTCCCGCTGCTCCAGAAACTGCTGGTGGAGCTTTTATACGAGCTTTCGGAGCAGGCGTTCGAGGCGCTGCCCGGGCATATCCATGCCGAAATTTCCGGCATGCTGGACGGGTGCAAAAAAGCGAACCCCAGGACCGGGGTCACAAAAAAACGCCTCGCCGTGATGAACGTGGCGTTCGACGTGCTGTGCGCGCTCGCGTACTCCGGCGAGTTCTTTAAGAAGAAGGCCCCGGAGGTGGCGCCGGAATTGATCAGGCTGACCATGATGTGCAACGCGTTCTCCGTGATGAAAGCGGCGGCGGGCGGCGGGCATTACTTTGCGCGGGATTTCATGTTCGCTTCCGGCGGCGTGTTCCAGAACAACCTCTGCCACGTCATCCACGTGCCCGCAAAGCAGCAGCTTACCCCGCTCTACCCTTACGTGAGCGTGACGGCGCCGGGCATGGCGGGCAGCATCAGCGCCATGAACGCGGGCGGCGTGGCGATAGGCGTCAACATGTCCCCCGGGGGAAATTCCAACCCCGGCGCGGTAGGGCTGAACTCCCTGCTGTTAGCGAGGGACGCCGTGCTGTACGGCGGGGATATCAGGGCCGCGGCGGACGTGATTGCAAACGCCGAGCGCGGCGTGGCCTGGAACTATGCCCTTTCCGACGGCACGCTGGACCTGGCGTGCACGGTGGAGGCGGGCATGTCCGCCAAATGGCTCAACGTATTAAGCTACCCCCCGCCCGAATTGCGCCCGCTCCTGCCGGATGAAAATTTCCTTGTCGCGCATCCCGGCGCGCCGATGAAAAACGGGGCGGCGGTGCGCTGGTGCGATGCGCCCCTCCCCAGGGAGTACCTTTCGTATAACCCGAAGCTGTGGAAGGATTACCAGAACACAAAGGACGCCTCCATTGTCCTTTACCCGGACGCGTTCGCGCCGGACGGGTTTATCAACCGCACGCCCGAGCAAAAAAACTGCCCCTCCAGCTTCTATTTTGCGCCCGAGCGGTCGGGCGGAGACGTGCATATCACCGGCAACCACTTCCTGTCGCCGCGCATGCGCCTCTGCGCCATGGACCCGTGGACGGCGGCGGTGGCAAAAGGCAACGTCAACGATATCCAGTGGCGCTACGACGCGCTCAATGGCGAACTCCGCTCCGCGTTGGCGGAAAAGGGGAGCATCGGCTACGAGGACGCGCGGCGTATCGCGGACTTTTTGGCCCCCTACGGCAGGTACCCGGAGTATTACAAAAACAACCCCAAAAGCCCGGATGGAAAACAGACCCGCATAGAGGGCTGCGTTTCCCTGTTCGATCTCAAAGCCGGGACCGTGGAAAGCCACTACGGGTATTACGGGGACGGCTGGGTAAAAACCACGCTGCCGAACTATCTGCCGGACGAATAAATCCCTTTCCTGTTTTACATACAATATACATGTCTTTAACGCGGCTGGGAAACATGCGCCATACAATCGTAATCAGGACAAGCCTCCGCCTTGGCGGGCGGCAAGCTTGCCGTTAACCCGTATTCCATTTTTAGCAGAGGAGTATTTGTTATGAAAAAGGTCATTCAGGCAATCGCGGGAATTTGCGCGTCCGTGCTGCTCTTTGGCGGCTGCGCCGCGCCCGCAGCGACTCAGAACGTGGATCTCAACGGCATCACGGTGGAAGAACTGGCGGAACTCGCCAAAAAAGACGGCCGCGTGGATTCCGTGGGCATGCCGGATTCCTGGGCCAACTGGGGCGAAACCTGGGCCGATCTCAAGTCCGCCTACGGTCTCGAGCATTCGGATGTGGATATGTCCTCCGCCGAGGAGCTTGCGGTGTTCGAATCCGAAAAAGAGAACGCCACCAAGGATATCGGCGACGTCGGCCAGGCGTTCGGGCCTATCGCCGTGGAAAAAGGCCTCGCCCTCCCCTACAAGACCAGCTACTGGAACGATATCCCGGACTGGGCCAAGGATGAGGACGGCAACTGGATTATCGCCTATTACGGCACCATGGCCATGCTGACCAACAAAAAGATTGTCGCCGCGGCGCCGACCTCCTTTGCGGACATCCTCGCGGGCGATTACAACGTGAGCGTCGGCGACGTGGCCAAGGCCAACCAGGCGCAGTTCGCGGTGCTTGCGGCGGCCATCGCCTTTGGCGGGGACGAGGGCAACGTCCGGCCCGGCCTCGATTTCTTCCGCCAGCTCGCAGAGCAGGGCAGACTGGACCTTGGCGAAAACTCCCTCGCGCGCATCGAAAAGGGCGAGATCGGCGTCGCGTTCCTGTGGGATTATAACGCTTTAGGCTACCGCGACCAGTTTGTGGCCAACAGCCCGGATGCAAACTTCGAAGTCACCATCCCCTCCGAGGCCTCCATCCAGAGCGGCTACACCACCATCATCAACAAATACTCCAAGCACCCGTACGCCGCGGCGCTCGCGCGCGAGTTCATACTCAGCGACGAAGGCCAGATCAACCTGGCGCGCGGCTACGCAAAGCCCGTGCGCAGCTCCGTTGTGCTCCCGGACGACGTGAAGGCCAAGCTGGTGGAAGACTCCCAGTACCAGAATGCCCGCCTGGTCCGGGATATGGCCGCGTGGGAAGCGACCACCAAGGAAATCGGCACGCTCTGGCAGGAAAACGTCATCGTATACACGAAATAAACGTTTTTACAAAGACATGGGGCTGTCGCGCTAAGTTGATACAATGAATATATATTCAAGTGCACTTAGCGCGACAGCGGGTTCGGTGCCGCAAAGGGGCAAAAAAGGCGCCGGTGACGCCTTTTTAGAACCCCGGGGTTTCGCCGTAGGTGAAATATCCTTGCATTATGCATTGAAAATGCTTAATGCGACAGCCCCTGTTCTAAACCTTTCATCCTTTTCGGGCAATCAAGGAGCGCTGCATGGCAAAAACCGTATTCATACTGCTCGACGGCTGCAATTACCGGACGGCAACGGAGAACCTGGGGTATCTGGAGCATCTGACGGAGGCGGGCGCCATCGCAAAGCACCGCGTGCGCGGAGAGCTTCCCGCAAGCTCCCGCCCGATGTATGAAACGCTTTTGACCGGGCTTCCCGTCCTGGAGCACGGCGTTGCAAGCAACCTCGCCGTCCGGCTTTCCCGGTGCGAAAACATCTTTTCCCTCTGCCGCAAAAACGGGCTTTCGACCGCCGCCGCGGCCTACTGCTGGATCAGCGAGCTGTATGTGCGCGCCCCGTTCAGCCATAAAACCGACCGCTTTTTAAACGATCCGGATTGCGCCATACAGCACGGCGTGTTTTATTTTGAGGACAATTATCCGGACTCCCATGTGCTTGCGGACGCGACCTACTTGTTGCAGCGCCATGGCCCGGACTTTTTGATGATACATACCATGAACATTGACGACGCGGGGCACGCCTTCACTTGTGCAAGCCCGCAATACGCGAAAGCGGCGGCGAAAGCCGACATGCTGCTTTCCGTGCTCGTGCCGGAGCTGACGGAAGCGGGCTGCAGCGTCGTCGTCACCGCGGACCACGGCATGAACGGTCTTGGCCTGCACGGCGGCAACACGGACGAACAGCGCGAAACGGCGCTGTACCTGTTTTCCCCCTCCGCCCGCCGCGGGGACTTCACCCGCAATGCAATCCCGCAGCTTTGCGTTGCGCCGCTGCTTTGCGCATGCCTCGATATGGAACGCGCGCCGGGCATGCGATCCTTACAGGAGTTGGAGGTGCCGTTTTTTGAAGGTTAAACGAACATACCTGTTTGCCATGCTGCCCTTCGCGCTGCTCATACTCCTATTTGAGTTTGCGCCGGTTTTCGCCGTCATACTGCGCAGCTTCAAGGCGGAGGAAAGCCTCGCTTTTACGCTGGAGCACTATTCCGCCATATTCACAAAACCACTTTACCAACAGGCGGTATTCAACAGCGTGGCGGTTTCCGTCGCCTCCTCGCTGGTCGGCATGGCCGCCGCGTTTTTCGGGGCGAAGGCGGCCAACGCCGCGTCCTCGCGGCTCAAGGCGTTCTTTATGAGCGTGCTCAACATGTGTTCCAATTTTGCGGGGCTCCCGCTGGCGTTCGCGTTCATCATCATGTTCGGCAACGTCGGCGTGTTCGTGCTGCTGGGAAAGCAATTCAGCATCCCGGCGCTGGCCGGGTTTAATATCTACGGGCTGCCCGGCCTGATGCTCACCTATATCTATTTTCAGATACCGCTTTGTGTACTGCTGCTGATTCCCGCGTTTGACGGGCTCAGAAAAGAATGGCGGGAATCGGTCAGCCTTTTGGGCGGCAGCAGCTTCCATTACTGGACGAAAGTCGGCCTGCCGGCGCTTCTGCCAAGCCTTCTGGGCACTTTCAGCGTGCTCTTCAGCAACGCGCTCGCGGCCTACGCCACGGCTTACGCGCTGCTGCAGGGCAACTTCTCGCTGCTGCCCATCCGGATTTCCGAACAGTTCGTAGGCGATATGGTGCAGCGCAGGGAATTCGGCAGCGCCCTCGCGGTGGTCATGATGCTGCTGATGGTCGTCTCCGTCCTGTGCCAGAGCGCCGTTCTAAAACGCGCCAAAGGAGCCGCAAAATGAAAAAAACATCCGGCGGCGGGGCGCTTGTAATCGTGCTCATCTGCGCCTACCTGCTCATCCCCCTGGCGTTTACGTTCCTGTATTCCATATTCAGCGCGTGGAACGAGGTGCTGCCGAGCGGCCTGACATTCCGGTATTATCTCGAGGTTTTCTCGGACGCCGCATTTTTGCTGAGCGTGGGACGCACGCTTCTGATCTCTGCGGCTTCGGTGGCGGCCTGCACGGTGATCGTGCTGCTCTGCATGTTTGTAATCACCGCCTACCACCCGGAATGGGACAAATACATACAGGTCCTATGCACCATCCCATATGCCATACAGGGCGTGATTATCGCCATCAGCGTGCTTTCCCTGTACGCGGGAGCGCCCGCGCCCCTCAACAACCGCATCCTGATGATGACGGCGACCTACTGCGTCGTGATTCTTCCCTATATGTACCAGGGCATCAGGAACAGCCTGCAGGCGGTCAATGCGCGCTGCCTGATGGAAGCCGCGCAGATTTTGGGCGCAAGCCGGTTTGCTGCCTTCTTCCGCGTGATCGTGCCCAACATCGTTTCCGGCATTACGGTTTCGTGCATGCTTTCCCTCGCCATCGTGTTCGGGGATTTCGTGGTGGCGAACACGCTTGGCGGAAACTATTACCAGACCGCGCAGATGTACCTCTACCGCGCGCAGTTCCGCTCCGGGCAGCTTTCAAGCGCCATCGTCATGGTGCTGTTCCTCGTCACGCTCATCATTTCCGGCGCGGTGTTCTTCACCAAAAAAAGAAATGCGCCGCAGGAGGAGAAAAGCTGATGTCCTATATAGAAATCAAAAACCTGAACAAGAGCTTTGGAAAAGCAAAGGTGCTCGACGATACGAGCCTTGCGATAGAAAAAGGCCAGTTCGCCACGCTGCTCGGCCCCTCCGGCTGCGGAAAAAGCACGCTTTTAAGGTGCCTCGCAGGGCTGGAAGCGCCCGCGTCCGGTTCCATCCGCCTGGATGGGGAGGAAATCACGTTTAAGGAGCCGCAGCACCGGAACATCGGCATGGTGTTCCAGCAGTACAGCCTGTTCCCCAACATGACGGCCTGGGAGAATATCGCCTTTGGTCTCAGATTGAAAAAGCTGCCGCAGGAGGAAATCCATACGGCCGTGAGCGAGATGATGCGCATGGTGGAGATGACAGGCAAGGAAAAGCAATACCCGGCCCAGCTTTCCGGCGGCCAGCAGCAGCGCGTGGCGCTCGCGCGCAGCATCGTATTGAAGCCCAAGGTGCTTCTTTTGGACGAGCCCCTGAGCGCTATCGACGCAAAGCTGAGAAAATCCCTGCAAAGCCGCATCCGCGAAATCCATAAGGAGCTTTCCCTTACCACCGTGTTCGTCACGCACGATCAGGACGAGGCGATGGTGCTCTCGGACGTCATCCATCTGCTCAACGCCGGGCGGATCGAACAATCCGGCAACCCGATGGAGCTGTATACTTCCCCGCACACCCGGTTTGCGGCCGGTTTTATCGGCCACTACAACATCATAAGCGCGCAGGAATTCTCCGCCGCCACGCTTGGCCTCTACGCAGAAGATACGGATGTTGCCGTGCGGCCGGAAACCATATCGCTTTTTGTTTCGCCTCCGGAGGAAACGGAGGACGCATACCGCTTCCCCGCCGCCGTGGCGGACTATACCCCGCACGGCAACGTGCTGCGCTATACCTTAAACGCAAACGGGTGCACGCTGCGCGCGGACGTGCTCTATAACAGCGCCGCCCGGCTTTCCACAGGTTCCGCCGTATGGGCATGCGTCCAAAAAACCGATTGCCTGCCCATTTCATAAGGGGAAACGCGCGCTGACGCTCCGGCGCGGCGCCCCTTCCCCAAAGGACATGAAAAAACCCGTGTTTGTCAAAACGCGGGCCTTTACCATCGCTGTACGCCTATATGGGCGCATATGATCCTGTTTGTTTTTACGCGGGGTTGGGCGCGCCAACGGGACATACGCTCGCGCAGGAACCGCAGTCGATGCAAAGATCGGCGTCGATGACATACTGGGAGTCGCCCTGGGAAATAGCGTTGACTGCACATTCGCTTTCGCAAGCGCCGCAGCTGATGCATTCATCGTTGATTACATATGCCATATGTTCGTTACCTCCATATCATTTGGTTCTATTGTAGCATGCATCCGGTAAAATGCAACGTATAAATATGAAAAACAGGGCTCCATTTGTTGCGTTTGCCGACGTTAACCCGGCGGCGTTTTCATATCCCCAAACAGGGATCCGGATGCGGAAACAACCGGGAATCTGGCGCTTTTTTCAGCATACGGGCACACAAACACGGCGCGGCTTATTTGAAAGCCGCGCCGATAATTTACAGATATTCCCTCTGTGTTCCTGCATTTGCAAGTCTCGCTCCGCTTATTCCTCCGCGGCGGGCGGGGTGTTCCCCGGGCGCCTGCGGCGGTTGCGGTTGCCCCTGTGGTTGTGGCGGGGCTTCTGCTGGCCCTCCCCGCCGCCTTCCGCCTGCTGCGGGCGGGGCTGTCTTGGCTGCTGGGGACGCTGCTCTCCCTGCGGCCGCGGCTGCCCATCCTGGGGGCGCTGCCCGCCCTGCGGGCGGGGCTGGCCGTGCTGCGGCCGGGGGCGGTCCCTTTGGGGGTCTTC
>DATMXR010000235.1:0-5017 GCA_035561315.1 Feifaniaceae bacterium | reverse complement strand
GAAGCATATGAGCGATCTGTATAAACAAATCGAAAAAGAACGCGATAAGCTTACCCGCCTTGTCAGCCAAGCCGCCAAAAGAAATCAGCCTATCGGAAACGACGTGATCCTTGCCCAGAACCGTAAGCTGAGCCTGCTTTTTGGAAAGCTGGAAAATCAAAGAAATATCGGGCAAAATTGAAGAAGCATCCGCATGCAAAAATAGACGGATTTTTCGTTCCGTCTATTGATCGGGCGGCAAATTAAAGGCCGAGATTTACCGCAATACGCTTCCCGCCATGCGGAATACCGTGTGGCGCTTGCCGCGTATGGCGACGGAGAGCGCGAGTATGTTTTCCGGGTCGGCCATGCCGCAGGCCGCGGCGTCGCCGATGTGCTGGATGTCCACGCCCGCGCGCTTGCAGGAAAGCGCAATCTCGCGCACGGTGGCCGCATCCGCGCCCTCCTGGCTGGTGCCTATGGCGGAAAGCGCCAGGGCCCCCTGCCGGTGTATGGCGCGCACGGCTTCGGCTGCGTCCTGCTCCGAAACGCCGGGCACGGTGCCCGGCGCGGGTATGAGTATGATATCCGCCCCGGCTTTTACAAAGCGGGCGAACGCTTCCGTGTCGAACACCGCCTCGTCGACGCCCGCGCCGTGCATCTTCCCGGCGATAATGAGGCCGGAAAAGCACTTGCGGCACAGCCGCACGGCTTCCTCTATGGCGCCGTTGGTAACGCCCGTGCCGGGGTTCCCGGTCAGGCAGATATAATCGGCGCCCTGGGCTTCTGCGGCCAAAAACGTCTCCTCGCAGGCGCTGCGGCCGGGCGGCGGCGCCTCTATGGGTTCGAGCGCCTTGCCGGAGCCTGCCGGCTCCAGGTTGATGCCCACCGGGCGGCCGATAAGCCGCTTGAGCTCGGCGATGGGGTTCTTAGGCGCGCCCGGCAGGCCCAGTATGGAGGGGTTCAGCGCGTCGTAGAAGTTCAGCAGGATCAGGTCCGCGCCAAACGCGGCGGCGACCTCCGCGTTGGTCAGCCCGCGCATGAGCGGCTCGAACGCGACGATTGTCTCGCTCATCACGCTGCGCCCGGCGGACGCGAATATGGCGGCCTTGAGCTCCCGCGGGGTCATGGCCGCAAAATCCGACGCGGTACAGGAAATCAGGCGTTTCATAGGCGTTTCCTCCTTGATCGCCGGTGCGGGACCGTTTACTGCCCGGACAGGGCCGCTAAGAAATCGCGCACCTTGTACGGGTCCGTCACGGCGAACGTGTCCTCGGAAGGGGGGAGCGCGCCCCCGAACCGGATGTCGGGGCGGACGGAACAGGAAGCGTCGATGCGCGTGCCCCGAAGCGAGGCGTGCACCTGCGTGCAGCCGGTCGTTTTGACGAGCTCCGGCACGTTATCGGGACGTATGCCCGCCCCCGGCAAAATCTCGATGCGGCCGTTCGCGTACGCGATCATTTCCCGTATGGTCGCGGCGCCCTCTATCGCGGTGGGGGCCTGCCCGCTGGTGAGCACCCGGCGAAAGCCGAGCGCGCAAAGCGTGTCGATGGCGGCGCGCCAGTCCGGCGTCACGTCGACGGCGCGGTGGAATACCGCCTGCTTTGGGCCGGTCGCCCGGAGCAGGCGTTCGCAGCGGCCCGCATCCACGGTGCCGTCCCCGTTGAGTATGCCGAACGCGACGCCGTCCGCGCCCGCGGCGAGAAGCGCATGCGCGTCCCGCAGCATGACGTCGAACTCCCTCGCGCCGTAGCAGAACCCGCCTTCCCGCGGGCGGACCATGGCGATCAGCTCCAGCCCGGCGGTTTTGGCGGCGGCAAGCTGGCCTATGCTGGGCGTAAGCCCGCCAAGCGGCAGCGCCGCGCTGAGCTCCGCGCGGTCGGCGCCCGCCGCAGCGGCCTCGAACACATCGTCGGCGGAGCCGCAGCAGATTTCCACAAGCGTCCGCATATACATCCCCTTTCGCGCGCTATCGCATATGTCCATTCTATCACGTATTCGCTTATTCCTGTATGACGGCTTTTGCGAAAAAGCGGGGCAGGTGGAAATTCGGACTTTCGGTTTCGATCGGGCTGAAGCTGAGATAATGCTCGATCTCCGGCGTTTCGGATATTTTATAGAAGTTGCAGAAGAACACGTCCCCGGCCAGGAACCCGTCTTTGCCCGCAACGCGGGAAAGCAGCGCGTTTGGCACGAGGAACGTGATTTCCCAGCTGTCCGCACATATGGCCGCCCGCGCATCCGCCGCGGCAAACTCGCCTTGTGTCAGCGGCAGGCGTCCCTGCCTGCCGCGGCCCGTCTTGGCGTACATGGCGCCGTTTGCGTTGAGTTCAAAGTTGCAGTACATGCCGTTATCGTCCGGGGTAAACGCTTCTTCCTCAGCGACCGGCCTGTCCGGAAAAGCGAAAAACGCCTCCATGGCGCTGTCCAGGCATACCCGGTCCATATTTTGGGTCATTGTGCGGCGCGGATCTTTTTCATAACACTTCATAAAAACGAACAGCCCTTCGCCGGGGACGTATCCCATGCGTCCCACGGTCGGCGGGGCTTTTTTGCTGTTCCACTGCACGTTATCCACATGGAACAGCGGGCAAATGCCGATATTCTCTTTTTTCGGAATGGTCCGGACGCCGTAAAAAATCATATCGTTCTCCAATGCGGAAGCGGGGCCGCCGCATGAAGCATTTTCAATGCATAATGCAAGGGCGTTTTGCCCGCGGCGAAACCTCGGGGTTCTAAAAAGGCGTCACCGGCGCCTTTTTTGCCTCTTTGGGGCACCGAACCCGCTGCCGCACCAAGTGCATTTGGATGTTTATACATCGTATGCACTTAGTGCGACAGCCCCGCAACCAGTTCGGCCTGCGGCAGCCGGATGATGATTTAGAGGAGTTTCTTTAATTCATCCGCAACATGCTGCACCTGCGTGCCGACCACCACCTGCACGCTGGTCTTGCTCGGGCGGATGACGCCGGATACGCCGGAAGCTTTGATCTTCTTTTCGTTGACGGCGGTGTAATCGTTCACTTCCACGCGCAGGCGGGTGATGCAGTTGTCCATTTCCCTTACGTTGCCTTTTCCGCCCAGGCCCTCGAGTATGGAGGCGGCCACGGCGGCATAGTCGCTGCTCGCAAGCGTCACCTTGCTTTCGGTTTCGGCGTAGTCCTCATCCTCGCGGCCGGGGGTCTTGAGGTCGAATTTTACGATGATGACGCGGAAGAGCAGGTAGTAGATGATGAAGAACCCGACGCCGATGGGGAGGATCAGCCACGGGTTCAGGGCAAGCTTGGTCGGCCAGCTCAGAACAAGGTCGATCATGCCCCCGCTGAAGTTAAAGCCCGCGCGCACAGGCAGCGCCGCCGTAATGGCCAGGGAGACCGCGGTGAGGCCCGCGTGCACCAGGTAGAGGCCCGGGGCCAGGAACATGAACGCGAATTCGAGCGGCTCGGTCACGCCGGTAAAGAACGAGGAAAACGCGCCGGCCAGCAGCAGGCCGGCCGCCACTTTCTTCTGGCCGGGCTTCGCGGTGTGATACATGGCGAGCGCCGCGCCGGGAAGGCCGAACATCATGATGGGGAAGAAGCCCGTCATATACTGGCCGGTGACGCCCAGCGTGCCGGTGCCTGCCCAGAAGTTCGCAAGGTCGTTCACTTCCGCGACGTCGAACCAGAACACGGAATTGAGCGCGTGGTGCAGGCCGAACGGGATGAGGAGCCGGTTGAAGAAGCCGTAGATTCCGGCGCCGATGGGCCCGAGGCTCAGCACGGCTTTGCCGAAGGCGACGAGCGCGGCATAGATGAACGGCCATACAAAGAACATGATGAGCGCCGCAACGATGGTGACGCCGCCCGTTACGATCGCCACGCTGCGCTTGCCGCTGAAGAAGGCCAGCGCGTCGGGCAGTTTGGTATTCCAGAACTTGTTGTAGCAGACTGCGCCGATAACGCCGCATAGTATTCCGATAAATACGTTCTCGATCTTACCGAACGCCGCCGGTACCTCTTCGACAGGGACCTTTTGGAACATGGCTACCGCGCCGGGGGAAAGCAGCGTTGTCATCATCAGCCAGGAAACAAGCCCGGCCAGCGCCGCGGTGCCGTCGCGGTCCTTCGACATGCCGACCGAAACGCCGATTGCGAACAGTATGGCGATGTGGTCGATGATCGCCGAGCCCGCCTTGACGAGGAAAGCGGCGATCACGCTGTTGCCGCCCCAGCCGCCGGGATCGATCCAGTAGCCTATACCCATCAATATTGCCGCGATCGGCAGGCAGGCCACGGGTAGCATGAGGGATTTTCCGAGTCTTTGCATCGTCTTCATGTTGCACCCCCTGAAACAATGATTTTATTTGCCCGGGTCCCGCCGCGCCTATTCTCCCCAACGTATGGCGCGGCGTCCCATAAAGCACGTTACAGACACTCCCTGAGCGTTTTTTCCGCCATGGCGTACGCTTCCGCCTCGTCCTCCCCCTGAAATTCCATGATGATCTCGTCGCCGTGCCTTACGGCAAGGCCCATGACGCCCAATATACGCTTCGCGTCCACCATTTTTGCGGGCGTCCCGATTTTGACGCCGCTTTGGAACTGGGCCATTGCCTTTACAAGCTGGCCCGCGGGCCGGGCGTGGAGCCCGAATTCGTCGGTAATGCGGTACTTCAGCTGCTTCATGCGTTCCTCCTATGTAAGCTCCCGCAGGAGCAGGATAGCGGCAGGTCGGGCTGCAGCATCTACCGGCCGGGCTGTATGCAGATGAGCGCATCCCCCTCGCCCACCGGGCCGTTCTCGGCAAACCGGACGCCGGAAAACGCATCCGGGTTCAATACCACCACCACCGTCACGGGGTCGTACCCTTCTTCCCGGATCGCGCCGGGGTCAAACTCCAGCAGGACGTCGCCGGCCTTCACGGCGTCGCCCGTGGCCCTGATTTTCGTAAAATGCCTGCCCTTGAGCCGGACGGTGTCGATGCCTACGTGGATCAGCAGCTCCGCGCCGCCCTCCGCCGCCATGCTCAGCGCGTGGCCGGTTTCAAACATCAGGCGGAT
>DATMXR010000234.1:0-4223 GCA_035561315.1 Feifaniaceae bacterium | reverse complement strand
GGTTACACACTATGGGTCAATCTGTGACTTTGTCCGGCCGGGGCCGGACGCATACGCTTAATGAAAAGGAGGGAACGGTATGGCAGTTGAGACCAGGAATGAACTGGGCAAAATCATACTTTCCGAGGATCTTGTCGCCAGCATTGCGGGATATGCCGCGGGCGAAAACTACGGCATTGTCGGCATGAAGGCGAAAACCGCTTCGGATTCCATCATCGAGCTGATTAAAAAGGACAATCTCAAGCGCGGCATCAAGGTGACGACAACGGGCCCGGGCGAAGTGGACATCGACCTGTATGTCACGGTGGAATATGGCGTGTCCCTGTCCGCTGTGGCAATCAACGCGAGGGATAACGTGCGCTATCGCGTGCAGGAAATGACAGGTCTGACCGTGCGCAACGTCAATATCTATGTGGAGGGGATCCGCGTATAGCGGATAGCGCGCCATGCCGCGGGGCTGCCCGCGGATTTTAGCGCGCAAGTGGGAGGATAATGATTTGGATGGTAAGATAATCAATCGCGAACAGCTCAGGGAAATGCTTGTCACCGGCGCCGCGCTGCTTGAAAAGAACCGCGCGCTGATCGATTCGCTCAACGTATTTCCTGTACCGGACGGCGATACCGGCACCAATATGACCATGACCATGCAGAGCGCCATCAAGGAGATACGCTCCGCGGACTGCTCCACCGTGACCTGCGTGGCGGATGCGCTCAGCCTGGGCGCGCTCAAGGGCGCGCGCGGGAATTCCGGCGTGATACTTTCCCAGTTGTTCCGCGGCTTTGCCCGCTCGCTCAAAGGGGTCAAGGAAATGAACGCCGTGCAGTTCGCGGAAGCGCTCGCGATGGGCTCCGAGGCCGCCTACAAGGCGGTTATGAAGCCCAAGGAAGGCACCATACTCACCGTCGCCCGCATGATCGCGGACGCCGCGCGCGAGGCCGCGGCAGGCGGTACGGATGCGATTTCGCTGCTGGATGTCGTCATAGAGGAAGGCGAGCGGGCTTTAAAGCTCACGCCGGACCTGCTTCCGGTATTAAAGGAAGCGGGCGTCATAGACTCGGGCGGCAAAGGTCTCGTCACCATATACCGCGGCTTCAAGATGGCGCTCACCGGCGAGGAAGTCGGCGAAATTTCTTTGGAAAAAACGCCCGAACAGTTTGACGAAGACGTGCTTTCGCTCGAAAACGTGGAGGATATCCACTTCGGCTACTGCACGGAATACTTCATCACCCACCTCAAGGAGGAGGTCACGGAGGAGGATGTGGACCGCTACCGCGAAAAGTTGTCCCATTTGGGGGATTCCATCGTGGTGGCGTTTGATACCGGCTTCATCAAGACCCATGTGCACACCAACGACCCGGGCAAGGCGCTCCAGTTAGCGCTCCGTTTCGGCGAGGTGGATAAAATCAAAATCGAAAACATGCGCGAGCAGAACCGCGCCATACACGCGCAGCGCAAGAACAACGAAAAGGAATTCGCCATGATCGCCGTGGCGTCCGGCGAAGGAATAGGCAACGTATTTTCCGACCTTGCCGTGGACGCCCTCATACAGGGCGGGCAGACGATGAACCCCAGCATCGAGGACATCAAAAGGACCATATTCAAGGTCAACGCCAGGAACGTGTTTGTGCTGCCCAACAACAGCAATATCATACTCGCGGCGCAGCAGGCGGCGGAATTGTCCGAGTGCAACGTGGTGGTCATTCCCAGCAAGTCCATACCGCAGGGCGTTTGCGCTGCCATGGCGTTCCACCTCGACCTTACGGCGGAGGAGAACGAGAAGCGCATGCGGGAGGCCATCACAAAGGTCGTCTCCGGCGCCGTGACGTATGCGGTGCGGGATACCGCCTTTAACGGCACCGAGATCCACAAGGACGACATGATCGGCATGATGGACGGCGCGATCGTGGCGGTGGACGAAAGCATACAGGAGGTTTCGCTCAAGCTGCTGCGCGAGATGCTCAAAAAGAACGGCCAGACCGATTGCATCGTCACCATATTCTATGGCGAAAGCATGCAGGAAGCGACGGCGATGGAACTGGTGAACGCCCTGCAGCCCGATTACCCCGATGTGGAGTTTATTGTGGAAAACGGCGGCCAACCGATCTACTATTACTATTTCAGCGTGGAATAATTTTTTGTTTACTTTTCGGGCTGCCCGTTTTCCAGGATGCGGGCAGCCGTTTTCTTTTATGGAGGAGCTATGACCACACCCGTCTCCGCGCTCAAAGGGATAGGGGCGGCGCGGGCCGCCGCGTTCCAAAAGCTCTCGGTAAATACCGTGGAGGAACTGCTGTACTTCCTGCCGCGGGAATACCGGGATTTTTCAACGCTGAAAACGGTGAACGGGCTGGTGCACGGGGAGTTTGCGGCGGTACGGCTGCAGGTAAAGGAGGAGCCGAAGCTTATACGCCCCTCCCGCGCGCTGCAGCTTGTTACTGTGCGTGCGCAGGATGAAACGGGGCAAATGCAGGTCAATTGGTTCAACCAGCCTTACCGGAAAAACGCGCTGCACGCCGGGCAGTTCAAAGTGTTCTGCGGGCGGGTGGACGCCGCGCGCGGGCTGAGGCTCGTCAACCCTTCCGTATCGGACGAGCCGCCCGGCATCCTCCCCGTTTATCCGCTTGTGCAGGGGCTTTTCCAGCACCATGTTCGGGACGCCGTGGGCAGGGCGCTGGAGCTTTCGTTTCCATATCTGAAGGAGACGCTGCCCGAGCCCCTTCTTTCCCGTTACGGGCTTTGCGGTATAAAGGAAGCGCTTTTAAACGTCCATTTCCCGAGGGACCAGGAAGTACTCTCACAGGCGCGGCGCAGGCTTTCGTTTGAGGACATGCTCTACTACCTCATGGCCGTCGGGCTCCGCAAGCGGGCCCGCGCGCAAAAGGAAGGCGTAAGCTTTATGACGCATGGCGTCCGCGAGGCGTTTCTCAAAAGCCTTCCTTACGCGCCGACGGACGCGCAGCGGCGCGTGCTGAAGGAAATTGAAGAAGGCATGCAAAGCCCGCTTCCCATGAACCGCCTCATACAGGGCGACGTCGGCTCGGGCAAGACCATGCTGGCGCTTTACGCCATACAGGCGGCGGTGCAAAACGGGTACCAGAGCGCCATGATGGCCCCCACGGAAATCCTGGCGCAGCAGCATTATCAGCAGCTTGTTTTACGGCATAAGGACGCCGCGTGCCTGCTGTGCGGGGGCATGAAGAAGAAGGAGCGGGAGGAAGCGTACCGGAAAATCGAAACCGGCGAAATCAAAGTGGCGGTGGGCACGCACGCGCTGCTGCAATCCGGCCTTGTGTTCCACCGCCTTGGCCTTGTGGTGACGGACGAGCAGCACCGCTTCGGCGTAAGGCAGCGCGCGCAGCTCATCAACAAAAGCGAAAAAACGCCGGACGTGCTCATCATGTCCGCCACGCCCATACCAAGAACGCTCGCCATGCTCCTCTACGGCGATCTGGAACTTTCCGTGCTCGACGAGCTTCCGCCGGGCCGCAAGCCGGTTCTAACCCGCCTGGTGCCCGAGGAAAAGCGCGAGGACATGTACCGGTTTATCGGGCGGCAGGTCACGGCAGGCAGGCAGGCCTATGTGGTGTGCCCGCTGGTGGAGCCATCCGAGCAGATGGAAATAAAAAGCGCGCAGGACGTATACGGGGAGCTTGTTTCCCTGCTGCCACACGCCCGCATCGCGCTGCTGCACGGGCGCATGGCCGCCGCAAAAAAGGAGGAGGCGATCGCTTCTTTCCGCGCGGGCCATACGGATATCCTGGTTTCCACCACCGTGGTGGAGGTCGGCGTGGACGTTCCGAACGCGGCCATTATGGCCGTTGAAAGCGCGGAGCGCTTCGGCCTGGCGCAGCTTCACCAGCTGCGCGGGCGCGTGGGTCGGGGTACTGCGCAGTCGTTTTGCTTTTTGCTTTACGGCCCGGGCGGGGATACGGCAAAAACGCGGCTGGAGACCATGGTCAAGACAAACGACGGCTTTGTGATCGCCCAGCGGGATCTGGAACTGCGCGGCCCGGGCGAATTTTTCGGCACCCGGCAGCACGGCGCGGACGAATTGAGCGCCGCGAAAATCGCCGCCAACATGGACGTGCTGTTCGAGGCCCAGCGTGCGGCGGACGCTTTATTGGGCGCCGGGGAAACGGCGGAAACGTCGGCCGTATTTCTGCGCGCGCAAACACTCTATGAAACGCGCATGCGCGAGATCGCAAACAATTGACACGGTAAA
>DATMXR010000233.1:0-12453 GCA_035561315.1 Feifaniaceae bacterium | reverse complement strand
ATCTTATAAGTATATACGAACAAACAGTAGAAGGCAGGGAATTATCATTTGACTTGCGCGCCGCGGCTTTGTTACTATGGTAAAGGAAAAGGCGTACAAGCGCTTTTGAAGGAGGGAACCATATGTCAACCTGCGCGATCGTGGGCGTCAACTGGGGCGATGAAGGAAAGGGCCGCATGGTCGACCTTCTGGCGAGCCGGTACGATATCGTGGTGCGCTACCAGGGCGGCAGCAACGCCGGCCATACGGTCATCAACGAATATGGCAAATTCGCTTTGAACCTCATTCCGTCCGGCATATTCCGCCCGGACGTAGTGAATATCCTCGGCAACGGCACGGTGGTGGACCTGGAGCATCTGTGCGGGGAAATCTCACGCCTGCGGGCGGCGGGCATTTCCATCACGCCGGAAAACCTTAAAATCAGCGACCGCAGCATCATCGTGTTTCCCTTCCATAAGGAGCAGGACGGGCTGGAGGAAGCGCGCCTCAAGGACGCGAAATACGGCTCCACCAAGCGCGGCATCGCGCCCGTTTACAGCGATAAATATCAGAAAAAAGGCATCCAGATGGGCGACCTGCTGCTGCCGGATGTTTTGGAAAAGCACTTAAAGACCGTTCTGGAATGGAAGAACCTCATGCTAAGCAGCATGTACGGCGCAAAGCCCTACGCCTATGAGGACGTGATGGGCTGGCTCAATACGTACGGCGGGGAGCTGAAGCCTTTCATTGCGGATACCGGCGCGTATCTTTACGGGGCGCACAAAGCGGGAAAACGCATTTTGTTCGAGGCGCAGCTTGGCGCTTTGCGGGATATCGAGTTCGGCATCTATCCATATACGTCCTCCTCTTCTCCGCTTGCGGCATACGCGCCTTTGGGCGCGGGCGTGCCCGGCGTGAAGGTGGACGAGGTGTTGGGCGTCGTCAAGGCGTATTCCACCTGCGTGGGGGAAGGCCCCTTCGTTACGGAGTGGTTCGGCCCGGAGGCGGAAGCGCTGCGCGAAAACGGCGGAGAGTACGGCGCGGCCACAGGCCGCCCGCGCCGCGTCGGCCCGTTCGACACGGTGGCCACGCGCTACGGCGTGCGCGTGCAGGGCGCCACGGGCGTCGCGCTGACCAAAATGGACGTGCTCTCCTACATGGAGCGCATCCCCGTATGCGTCGCCTACAAACTAGGCGGCAATACGGTGACGGAGTTCCCGTTTACGCCGCTTCTCGATCAGGCGGAGCCCGTCATCGAATACCTGCCCGGCTGGGGCGAGGATATCAGTAAAGTCCGCCGTTTTGAAGACCTGCCCAAGGCGGCGCGGGAGTACGTGCTCTATATCGAGCGCGCTTTGGAATGCCCAATACCCTATGTTTCCGTGGGGGCGGACCGGGAAGCGCTCATCATACGATAAAGAACAGGAGCAGTTTCCATGCAGCATACGGATACCTATGAAAGCCCGCTGTGCAGCCGCTACGCGTCAAAGGACATGCAGCGGCTGTTTTCCGCGGACACACGGACGATTACATGGCGAAAGCTTTGGGTGGCGCTTGCCGAAGCGGAATGCGCGCTCGGCCTGCCCGTGACACAGGAGCAGGTGGAGGAGCTGCGCGCGCATGTTGCGGATATCGATTATGCCGCTATCGCGGAAAAGGAAAAGCAAAATAGGCACGACGTCATGGCCCATGTGTACGGCTACGGGCTTGTCTGCCCCAATGCGGCGGGCATCATCCACCTGGGCGCCACAAGCTGCTATGTGACGGACAACGCGGATATCCTCATATACCGGGACGCTTTGGAGCTTACGCTCAAAAAACTCCTGGGCGTGATCAAAAACCTTGCGGCGTTCGCCAAAGAGTACCGGGCGCTGCCCGCGCTTGGGTATACGCATTTCCAGCCCGCGCAGCCGGTCACTGTGGGAAAGCGCGCGGCGCTTTGGATTCAGGACTTTGTAATGGACGTTGAAGAGCTGCTGTTTGTGCGGGATACTTTGCGCATGCTTGGCAGCAAGGGCACGACCGGCACGCAGGCGAGCTTTCTGGAGCTGTTCGACGGCGACCATGAAAAGGTGAAGCGTCTGGATCAAATGATCGCGGAGGCGTTTTCCATGCCGGGTTCCTACCCGGTTTCCGGGCAGACCTACCCGAGAAAAGCGGATTCCCGCATACTCAACGTATTGTCCGCCATCGCGCAGAGCGCGTACCGTTTCGCGAACGATTTAAGGCTGCTCCAGCACGAGCACGAGGTGGAGGAGCCGTTTGAAAAAGGGCAGGTCGGGTCCTCCGCCATGGCCTATAAGAGAAACCCCATGCGCAGCGAGCGCATTTGCTCGCTTGCGCGCTATGTCATGGCCAACGCGCAGAACGCCGCCATGACGGCCTCCGCGCAATGGCTGGAGCGTACGCTCGACGATTCCGCGAACAGAAGGATCGCCCTGCCCGAAAGCTTTCTGGCGGTGGACGCCATACTCAACCTGATGCTCAACGTGACGGACGGGCTGCATGTATATCCCGCCGTCGTCCGCAAAAACCTGATGGAGCAGATGCCATTCTTAGCGACCGAAAACCTGCTGATGGAAGCGGTGAAGCGCGGGGGAGACCGGCAGGCGCTGCACGGGATCATCCGGGAGCATTCCATGGCCGCCGCCGCCCGCATGAAGGAAGAGGGCGCGCCCTGCGACCTTTTAACCCGCCTCGCGGCCGACGGGCGCATGGGCCTTATCCCGGACGATATCGGCGGCATTCTGGAACCCTCCGCCTATATCGGCCGGGCGCCCGAACAGGTGCTCGAATATTTGGAAGCTGTGGTGGAGCCACTGCTGGAGGCCTGCGGGGCGCAGAAGATCACGGCCTCCGTCCAGGTCTAGCGGATCGGGAGAAGATGTTCCAATACGATCTTTATGCCGATCAGTATCAGCATGACGCCGCCCAAAAACTCCGCCCTTTTCTGGAACGCGCAGCCGACCCTGTGGCCGATCATCACGCCGATAAAGCACATAACGGCGGTAACGGCGCCGATCGTCACGGCGCACGGGAGTATGGGCGCGTGCTGTATGGCCAGGCTGACGCCCGCGGCCAGCGCGTCCACGCTGGTGGCCAAAGCGAGCACAAGCAGCGTCCGCGTATCGGATCTGCCGGGCTTAGGCCCGCAATCGTCCCGGATCTGCGCGCTGTCCCGCATCATGCGGGCGCCGATGAACGAAAGCAGCCCCAAGGCCACCCAGTGGTCCACGTTTTCGATATATTGGTCCACCGAAATGCCAAGAAGATACCCGATCGCCGGCATGGCCGCCTGAAACAGGCCGAAAAGCAGCGCAACCTTGATTGCGTGCTTTGGCTGCAGCGTCCGCATGCGGATGCCCTCGGAAACGGCTACGGTGAACGCGTCCGTCCCAAGGGCCACGGCAAGCAGCAAAAGCTCGTAATGTTCCAACGCAAGCCTCCCCCGGGCCGCTTGAATAAAGCCGTGGGGCCTTATCGGCGGGTTTTCTTTGCGGAATTCCCTACCCCAAAATGGTAGTACGCTTTGGGCCGTTTCATGACCAAAAAGGCGAAAAAAGCTCTGTCGGGCATGGTTTTTGGAATCCGCTTGCCAACGGATGGCGGGCATGCTATAATACAGCTTGTCGGAATTGTTGGCGTGTTGTAAGAGTGGGAAGCCCCACTCTTTCATTTTGATAGGACAGTCAGGCCGCATGGGCGGGCAAAATAAAACGGAGGGTATTGTTTGAAGACCGTTGACGTGGTGCAGGCACTGGTGCAGGACGCCGTATCGAACTTGGGTTACGAGCTGATCGATGTTGAATTCCAAAAAGAGCAAACGGATTGGGTTCTTACTTTATATATCGATAAACCGGACGGCGTCACGGTCGATGATTGTGAGCGCGTGAGCCGCGCCGTCGAGCCGCTGCTCGACGAGGCGGACCCTATTTCGCAATCCTATTTCTTAAGCGTATCCTCGCCGGGGCTGGACCGGCCGCTCAAGAAGGAACGGGACTTTGAACGCAGCCTCAACAAGGATATCGTGGTCAAGCTCTATGCGCCGCAGGACAAGAAGAAAGAGTTTACCGGGACGCTGCTGCGTTTTGACGCCGAGTCCCTTACCATAGCGGAAAACGGCAGGGAGCGGACCATACTGCGCAAGGACGCGGCAAACATCCGCCCGCATATCGTTTTTTGATAAAAACACGATAACAGGTACATTTTATTTGATAGAGTAAGGGGTGCGAACTATGAATGCCGAATTTATCAATGCGCTCAACGCCATCGAAAAAGAGCGCGGCATCAACAAGGAAATACTCATCGACGCGGTGGAAAACGCGTTGATTTCCGCTTACCGCCGCAATTTCGGCACCTCCAACAACGTGCGCGCGGAAGTGGACCGGGATACCGGCGAAATACAGCTGTTTGCCTCCAAGTCCGTCGTGGAAACGGTGGAAAACCAGCACTCCGAAATTTCTTTGGAAAACGCGCGCAAGATCAACACCCTGTACGAGGCCGGCGACGTTCTGGAGGAAGAGGTTAAGCCCAAGAATTTCGGGCGCATCGCGGCGCAGACGGCCAAGCAGGTCGTCGTACAGCGCATCCGCGAGGCCGAGCGCGGCGTAATCTACGACGAGTATGTGGAAAAAGAGAACGAGGTATTGACCGCCATCGTGCAGCGCGTGGAAAAGAGCGGCGCGTACGTGGAGCTTGGGAAGACGGACGGCCTTTTAGCCCCCAACGAAATGATCCCGGGCGAAAGTTTTGAAAGCAACGACCGCATCAAGGTCTATGTGCTCGAGGTGCGCAAAACCAACAAGGGTCCGCAGGTGCTGGTTTCAAGAACGCATCCGGGCCTTGTCAAGCGCCTGTTCGAGCTGGAGGTGCCCGAGATCCAGTCCGGCATCGTGCAGATCCGTTCCATCGCGCGCGAGGCGGGCTTCCGCACCAAGGTTGCCGTATCCTCCAACGACGCGCAGGTGGACCCGGTGGGCGCGTGCGTCGGCCAGCGGGGCATCCGCGTGGAGCGCATCGTGTCCGAGCTTCACAACGAAAAGATCGATATCATCGAATGGGATTCCGATTCCGCGGTCTATATCGCTAAGGCGTTAAGCCCCGCGAAGGTGCTTATGGTATACATCAACGAGGCGGAGAAGGCCGCGAAGGTCATCGTGCCGGACAATCAGCTTTCTTTGGCCATCGGCAAGGAAGGCCAGAACGCCCGCCTTGCCGCCAAGCTGACCGGCTGGAAGATCGATATCAAGAACCAGTCCCAGGCCGAGGAAGCCATGGTGAGCATGTACAGCGAGCCTGACGCGGCGCCGGAGGAAGAAGAGGAAGACCTGTTCTGAGTGTTAAGGATGCGGGGTGCGGTATGGCGGCGAAAAAGGTGCCGATGCGCATGTGCGTCGGGTGCCGCGTGATGCGGCCGAAAAAAAAGATGCTGCGCGTGGTCCGTTCCGCGGAGGGGAAAGTGAGCATAGACCCCACCGGAAAAGCGGCCGGCCGGGGCGCGTATATCTGCAGGGATATCGCCTGCCTGGAGCGGGCGATCAAATCCCGGGGGCTGGAGCGCGCGTTTGAGCAAAAGGTGGAGCCGGCGCTTTACGAAACGCTCAAAGCGGACTTTGTGAAGCAATATGGATGAGCTTTCCAAGCTATACGGCGCGCTGGGATTGTCCCGGCGGGCGGGCAAATGCCTCACGGGGGATTTTGCGGTGGAAAAAGCGCTCAAATCCGGCAAAACAAAGCTTGTGGTGCTGGACAGCGGGGCTTCGGAAGCTACAAGGGAACGGTATCGGGACATGTGCGGGCGCAGCGGCGCGGCGCTGATCGAATTGCCCGGCGCCGGCCATGCGGTCGGCAAGCCGGCGGGGAAAATCATCGCGATCACAGACGACCGTTTCGTGCATATGATACTCTGCGCGCATGCGCAATTTCAGGAAAAAAGGGATAGCTTTTAATCCGGTTCAGGGTTCAAAATGCGGGGGTGCAACAGATATGGCCAAAGTTAACATCGTAGACGCGGCAAAGGAGCTCGAAGAACGCGCGCAAGCGCTGTTTTCGCGCATCAACCAATCCCATGCGGATGTCGGGGAAACGCTGCAGGGGGTTCGGGCAAAGGAACGCGAGCTACGCGCAAAAGAGGAAGCGGAGCGTGCCGCCCGCCTGGAACGCGAGCGCCAGGAGCGCCTGATGGAGGTGCTTTCTTCCGACCGCGACCTCGCCGTGCATATCGGCGGGGACGACAGCGTATTTGAGGACGCGCCCAAGGAGAAAAAAGCGGAGCAGTCCAAGCAGCACGCGGAGAAAGACGCCGCAGGCGACAAGCCCGCGGAAAAGGCGGAAAAAGCGGAAGCAAGGCCCGCCGCGGAAAAGGCCGCGGAAGCGCCCGCCCATAAGACGGAGGAGCCTGTGAGGGAACAGCCCGCCGCCCGGCAGGAGGCGCCCGCCGAGCCTAAGAATGAGAAATCCGATGAAAAACCGGAGCAAAAGTCCGAGCAAAAGCCCGAAGACGCAAAGGAGGAGCGGCAAACGCCGGAGCCGAAAGCGTCTCCCGCCCAGGGCGGGTATCAGCAGCATACCATCGACCCCGCCATGTACCAGCAGCGCCCGCAGGGGAGCTACCAGCAACGCCCGCAGGGCGGGTATCAGCAGCGCCCGCAGGGCGAATACCAACAGCGTCCGCAGGGCGGATACCAGCAGCGCCCGCAGGGCGGGTACCAACAGCGTCCGCAGGGTGAAGGGTATCAACAGCGCCCGCAGGGCGGGTACCAGCAGCGTCCGCAGGGCGGCAATTTTCAGCAGGGCGGATACCAGCAGCGTCCGCAGGGCGGCGGCTTCCAGCAGGGCGGGTACCAACAGCGCCCGCAAGGCGGAGGGTTCCAGCGCCCGCAGGGCGAGGGCTTCCAGCGTAAGCCCGGCCCCAGGCCGGCCGCCCCTGCCGCTCCCGCCGCAGGCAAGGAAAAAGTAAGCAATTACGACCCCAATAAGAGCAACTATACAAGAAATTACGAGGCCGAAAAAAAAGCCCGCAACAAGAAGGCGATCCAGAAGGAAGCCATTCCCATTGCGCGCGCCGCGTGGGATGAAGACGCGCCTATGGGCAGCAGCCGCCGCAAGCCGCGCAAGCAGTTGCAGCAGCACAGGCCGGAACCCGTAATCATTGAAAAGGCGGTTATTACGACGGAAACGATCACAGTAAAAGACCTTTCCGAAAAAATCGGCAAGCCCGCGGGCGAGATCATCAAGAAGCTCTTCATGCTGGGCATTATCGCGACCATCAACCAGGAGATCGATTTTGATACCTGCGAGCTGATCGCGTCCGAATACGGCATCGCGATGGAGCAGCAGCTGACCAAGACATTTGAAGAGGTGCTGCAGGACAGCTCCGACGAGCAGGACGCCCCGGAAACCCTGGTGGAACGCCCGCCGGTCGTTACGATCATGGGCCATGTCGATCACGGCAAGACCTCGCTGCTCGACGCCATCCGCAATTCCCGCGTGACCGAAGGCGAGGCGGGCGGCATTACCCAGCATATCGGCGCGTATACGGTCGATTGCAACGGGCGCAGCATCACGTTCATCGATACTCCGGGCCACGAGGCGTTCACTTCCATGCGCGCACGCGGCGCGCAGGTGACGGATATCGTCATACTCGTGGTCGCGGCGGACGACGGCATCAAGCCCCAGACGGTGGAGGCCATCAACCACGCGAAAGCCGCGGGCGTGCCCATCATCGTGGCGCTCAACAAAATGGACCGCCCGGAGGCGGACCCGGACCGCGTGAAGCAGCAGCTGACGGAACATTCCCTCGTTTCCGAGGAATGGGGCGGCGATACTATTTGCGTTCCCGTTTCCGCAAAGACGCAGATGGGGCTCGACACGCTGTTGGAAATGGTGCTGCTGCAGGCGGACGTTCTGGAATTGAAGGCCAACCCCAAGCGCCTCGCGAAGGGTACCATCATAGAGGCGCAGCTCGATAAGGGCCGCGGCCCCATCGCGACGGTGCTGGTGCAAAACGGCACTTTGCGCGTCGGCGACACCATCGTGGCGGGCACCGCCTACGGCCGCGTGCGCGCCATGATGGACGACAAGGGCAAAAGGGTCCAGGAAGCTGGCCCCAGCCAGCCGGTTGAGGTGCTGGGCTTCAGCGAAGTGCCCGCCGCGGGCGATATCTTAAACGTCGCGGAGATCGACAAGCTTTCCCGCCAGGTGGCGGAGGAGCGCCGCGACAAGATCAAGGCGGAGCAATTGAAGAACCTCTCCAAGGTTTCGCTGGACGATCTGTTCAGCCAGATCGCCGAAGGCGAGATTAAGGACCTCAACATCATCGTCAAGGCGGATGTGCAGGGCTCCGTGGAAGCCGTCAAGCAGGCGCTTGAAAAGCTTTCCAACGAAGAAGTGCGCGTCCGGTGCATCCACGGCGGCGTGGGCGCCATCACGGGCTCGGATATCATGTTCGCGTCCGCCTCGAACGCCATCATCATCGGCTTCAACGTCCGCATGGATAACGTGGCGCGCGTGGCCGCCGAAAAGGAAAAAGTGGATGTGCGGATGTACCGCATCATATACAACGCCATCGAGGACGTGCAGAACGCCATGAAGGGCATGTTCAAGCCCGTGTTCAAGGAAGTGGAGCTCGGCCGCATCTCCGTGCGCGAAACATTCAAGGTTTCCGGCGTCGGCACGATCGCGGGCGCATACGTGCAGGAGGGCAAGGTCAGCCGCAGCGCGCAGGTGCGCGTGGTACGCGACGGCATCGTCATACACGAGGGCAAGATTTCCTCCCTGAAGCGCTTTAAGGACGATGTGAAGGAAGTCGCGCAGGGCTACGAGTGCGGCATCGGCATAGAAGGCTTCAACGACTTGCTCGAGGGCGACACCATCGAAGCGTTCGTGATGGAAGAAGTCAAGAAATAAGCGCACACTAACGATAACCCCATTACGGTAAGGAGAACTATGTCTGCCATACGACAGGACAGATTGAATGAGGAGATCAAAAAAACCGTCAGCGAGGTCATACGGGAAATGAAGGACCCCCGCGTTTCCCCCATGACCACAATCACGCAGGCGGAGGCCACCAACGACCTCAAGCACGCGAAGCTGATGGTGAGCATTTACGAGGCGGACGAGCAGGCGCGCAAGGGGAGCGTGGACGCGCTCAACCATGCCGCGGGCTTTATCGCCCGGGAGCTTGGGCACAGGATGCAGATAAGGCGCCTGCCCGCGCTGAAATTTGTGCTGGATACTTCCATTGAATACAGCGTCCATATCGCAAAGATACTCGATACGCTGCACGCCGAAAAGCGGGAGACTCAGGATGAATGAGGCGGTCAGAACATTCGCCGGATGGCTGCGCCGGGAGGACGGCTTTACGCTGATATCCCACGTCTCCCCGGACGGGGATACGATCGGCTCCTCCCTGGCGCTTTTCGGCATGCTCGCCGCCATGGGTAAACGCGTGCAGGCTGTCTGCGAGCAGCCGGTGCCCCGCATTTATTCTTTTTTGCCGTACGCGGAGAAAGTCCTCCCGCCGGACCGGGCGGATGCGGGCTATCGGAACGCCGTTTCCGTGGACTGCGCGGACGAAGCGCGCATGGGCAATGCGCTTGATCTGTTCAAACAGGCGGAGCAAAAGGGCAATATCGACCACCACCGCACCAACCCGCTGTTCGGCGATTTTGTGCTGCACAGCGAAGCGGCGGCGACAGGGGAGATCGTATACGCGCTTTGGCGGGAATTGAATGTCGCGGCGGACGGCGCCGCCGCGAAGGAAATCGCCGAATGCCTGTTTACCGCCATCAGCACGGATACGGGGAATTTCGCGTACGCCAACACCACGCCCTCCACGTTTCTTACGGCTGCGGGGCTTTTGGAGACGGGCATCGATATCGCTTCCATCAACCGCAAGGTGTACCGCACCGTGCCGCTCGCAAAAAAGCGGCTGCTCGGATATATCCTCACCAATATGGAACTGTACGAGGACGGCAGGATCGGCTACGGATTCGTTTCTTTAGGCACGCTCGACGCCTTGGGCGCAACGGCGGAGGAAGTGGACGGCGTGATCGACGATATCCGGGATATCGATACGGTGGAGATCGCCATATTGGCGCGCGAAGCGAAGGACGGCACCTCTAAAGTCAGCATGCGCTCCAAGCAGTATGCGGATGTGAGCGCCATCGCGCACAGCCTGGGCGGCGGCGGGCATATCCATGCCGCGGGCTGTACCTGGGAAGGCGCGCCGGAAGGCTTGAAAGCGGAACTGCTGCGTTTGGCAAAGGACGCGTTGGAGTGACCGAAGGAATCGTCAACATATTAAAGCCGCCGGGCATGACGTCGAGCAACGTCGTAAGCGACGTCCGCAGGCTGTTTGAGTTAAAACGCGTGGGGCATACGGGGACGCTGGACCCCGGCGCCGCGGGCGTATTGCCCGTTTGCCTGGGCAGGGCGACGCGCCTTTTCGATTACCTGGTGAATAAGGAAAAGGAATATATCGCGGAAATTTCCTTCGGGGCCCGTACGGATACGCAGGACAGCTACGGGCGCGTGGTGGAAACGAGCAGCCGGGTCGTCGAAGAGGCGGAGCTTCGCGCGGCATTGCCGTCTTTTTTGGGGGAGCAGACGCAGATCGCGCCCAGGTATTCGGCGCTAAAATCCGGCGGCAAGGCGATGTACGAGCTTGCGCGCAGCGGGCGGGAAGTGCCCGAACGCGTACGCCCCGTTACGATCCACGCGCTGGAGCTTATCGACCAAACAAGAGAGAACCGCTTTTTGATCCGCATCGGCTGCTCGCGCGGGACATATATCAGGACTCTGTGCGAGGACATCGGCAAGCGCCTTTTTGCATGTGCGCACATGTCGTTTCTCTTGCGTACGGCGTCGGGGACGTTCCGGGTGGAGGACGCGCACAGCATAGAGGAGCTTTCCGGGCAAAAAGAGCGGGGGACGCTGCTTGAAAGCGTTATCCCCATACCGGATGCGCTTTCGTTTTTGCCCAGGGTGGCGGTCGGCGGCGATAAGGCGCTGTTCCGCCTGAAAAACGGCCTGGCGGAGCCAATTCCCGACGGCGCCCGGTTTGCGGAGAACCAAAGCTGCCTGGTATACGGCGGCGGCGAGCTGATAGGGGTAGGCGAGTGGACCTTGAACGGTTTGAAGCTGAAACTCCATCTCGGCGCTTAAAACTTACGCACATTGACGCCGCAAACGCCTGAAACCAGGGCGGCGGTTGCGGCTTTAAAGAGGTTTTTCTATGCAGGACAGGAAGAAAACGCCAGCCGTCGTCGCGCTGGGCATGTTTGACGGCGTACACCTGGGGCACAGGGCGCTTTTGCGCCGCGCCGTGGAAACGGCAAAGGAACTGGGGGCCCAGAGCGTGGCGTATACGTTTTCCAACCATCCCAGGAGCGTATTCGCCCAGGCGCCCAAGCTTCTTTCCACCGAGGAGGAGCGGCGCGGCTGCATCAAAAGGCTGGGGCTCGACCGCGTACAGATGGAAGCGTTCGATAAAGAGACCGCCATGCTCTCCCCGGAAGCGTTCGTCAACCGGCTGCGGGAGCAGTACGATGTCCGCGCGTTCGTGGTGGGCTTCAACTATACGTTCGGCCAGGGGGGCAGGGGCACGCCCGAAATGCTGGAAGCGCTCGGGAAGGCGCACGGTTTTCAGGTGCACATCATCCCGCCCGTATTGTTTAAGGGCGATACGGTATCGAGCACGCGTATCCGCCAGCTCGTTACCACGGGCGGGCTTGCGGACGCAAACAGCATGCTGACGGAACCTTACGCCCTGACCGGGCCGGTGGTCAAAAACCGCCGCATCGGGACCTCTTTGGGCTTTCCCACCGCCAATATCCGGCCGCCCGCGGAAAAAGCGCTGCCCGCGACCGGCATCTATGTGACCTCCACGCTGCACGGGGGGCGCTGCTATGAATCCGTAACGAATGTCGGCACAAACCCCACCGTAAACGGAAGCGCGCTGTCCGTGGAAACTTATCTGATGGACTATACGGGCGACCTTTACGGAAAAGAACTCACCGTGCGCTTCCATAAGCGCCTACGCGACGAGATCCGTTTTGCCTCCAAGGAGGAGCTGGTTTTGCAGATCAGGCGGGACGTAACGGATGCAAGAACATATTTCCAAAACCCCGGAGATACGGAAAAAGGCTGAATCGGGCCCTTTCCATAAGCAAAAGCATGTTTACAGGAGCGTGGCTCTATGCTACACTATACCCTGTGAAATATGAACCACGGCACGGTTTCGCGACTCTCCGACGCGCTACTTTGCCGGTGGGGATACAAAAATTAGGAGGACATCATGGAAAAGGATCGTAAACTTGAAATCATCGAGCAGTATAAACTGCACGATGGAGACACTGGCTCACCCGAAGTGCAGATCGCACTCTTGACGGAGCGCATCAACCACCTCAACGAGCATCTGAAGCTGCACAACAAGGATCATCACTCCCGCCGCGGCCTTCTCAAAATGGTCGG
>DATMXR010000232.1:0-4629 GCA_035561315.1 Feifaniaceae bacterium | reverse complement strand
ATAATAAAACACGTTGGATATGAGGAAGCTCTGCACCTGCGTGCGCCCGTAATCGAACAGCATGGTGCCCCACTGGGGCTGCTCGCTGCGGCGCGGATCCTCCGGCTCGTACAGCGGGGTGCCGTCAAAGAGCCTCAGGCCGTGCGCGTCCCGCGGGAAATGCGCGCCCACCCAGTCCAGCAGCACGCCGAGGCCCCTCTGGTGCGCGCGGTCCACAAAGTACATGAGGTCCTCGGGCGCGCCGTACCGGTTGGTAACGGCGTAATACCCCGTGACCTGGTAGCCCCAGCTCATGTCGAGCGGATATTCCGATATGGGCAGCAGCTCGATATGCGTATAGCCCATGTCCGCCGCGTAATCCACCAGTTCCTCCGCCAGTTGACGGTAAGTAAGGCCGTGGCGGAACGAGCCCAGGTGCACCTCGTATATGTTCATGGGCGCGCGGTACGGGTCGCATCCCTCTTTCGCCTCGTAATACGCGGCGTCCTCCCAAGCGCGGGCGGGGATGCCCCACAGCACCGACGCCGTGCCCGGCCGCTCCTCCATTCGGGTGGCGTACGGGTCCGCCCGCCAGTAAAGCGTACCGTCCTCTGCGGTGATCGCGTATTTATACGTGTCCCCGCGCCCGCAGTTTGGAAGCGTAAGCTCAAAGACGCCGGTATCGCCTACGCGGCGCATGGCGTCAGCATTCGGGTCAAAGCCGTTGAAGCTGCCCGCCACATGCACGGCGCGCGCATTGGGCGCCCATACCATGAAGCGCCAGCCGCCCTTTGTGGGGTGCGCGCCCAGCGTTTCATACGCGCACGCGCTTTCACCCGTATTGAAATAATACAGCGCCGTCAGGTCATGCTCCGCTGCCAAAGCCCGCGCCTCCCAACTATACGTAAATGCAAAGGGGATATATTCCTTTTTATCATACCATTGAACGCGCCCGGAATGAAGCGCCTCAAAATAAAAGGGATGCAAAAGACACTGCGCGTTTTGATAAAGACCCTGCGCAATTGTTGTAAGGCGTTAACGGCTGAAAGCAGAAAGAAAGATATTTAGACCAATCAACAGATTTTTCCAATAACTTGCTTCTTTTCCTGTATTTATTATACCTTATGTATAGTAAACCCGCAATCGCCAAATCCGCATTCCGCCCCATTATTCCGGCCGTCTTTACGATATGTTTAAGCGATTCTTTTTATGCCGTATTGAATCACAAAGCCCCGCGAATGATCGCGGGGCAAGATTGTAACAGACCTGCTTTTTTCCTTAAGAACACCCGCCTTGGGAACACGGCAGATGATAGCCGGCCTTTACAGCGCGGCCTTCCACAGGCCGTGGAGGTTGCAGTACTCGTACGCGGCAACGGCTTTTTCGCCTTCCGCCAGTTTAAACGCGGCGGCGGGCGCCTCGCCGGGCGCAAGATATTTATACTGCCCGCCCAGACTGGTTTCCAGATAGATCCACTGGATAAAGTGCTCCGGCACCATGGGGTGCGCCACGGAGCCCACGGCCACGTTCACGGTATCGCCATCCACGGCGACGACGGGAACATGCTTTTCCCTGGCGGCGTCGACGGTGTTGGCTTCGACCTCCTGCATCGTTTCCCCGCAGCAGGTCATGGGCGCGCCCGAAGCGTGGAGCATGAGGGCAAAATTGCCGCAATGTTTACAGCGGTAAAACCGGATTTCGTTTGCCATATGAATAAGTCCTCCTGTTTTTTAATGCGCCCGAACGGGCATGATGACATACACATAATTTTAATATACAGCACGGCACGCGAAATAAAACAGGTCGCAGGCATTTTTTTGCCGGAAACGGAAGCGCCGGTGCAGTTGGCGCTCCTTCCCCTCGGCGCTTCCGCGCGGGGCAGCGCCCGGCCGCGGTGATATAAAGGCGCTGATAGCAAACAAAACTTGTTAATTTGATAACATATTGCTTGTTATATTCCATCATCTGGCGTATACTAGTTGAAAAGGCGGACCGGATGGAGGGATACGCATGCTCAACGAACGCCGCGCAGAGATCAGGGATTATATCGATATCCACGGCGAAGCCACGGTTGCGGAGCTATTGGAGCTTTGCGGCGGCTGCTCGAGCATGACGCTCTGGCGGGATTTAAACTACCTGGAGCAGGAAGGCTCCATCCGCCGCACGCGCGGGGGCGCGATCTCCATGCGCTCCATACAGCCCGATATCGAGGGCCTGTACAGCCAGCGCGCGCAGGAGCATACGGCGGAAAAGCGCGCCATCTCCCGCGCGGCGGTGCAGTTTGTGGAAACGAGCCACGCGGTGTACATGGACGCGGGCAGCACGCTGATGGGGGTGGCGAAGCTGCTGCCCGACCAGCACTACACCATCATCACCAGCGGCGCGAACATCGCGATCGAGCTTTCGCAAAGAAGAAGCTGCAACGTCATCTCTGTGGGCGGTCAGATCAGCGGCAACACGCTTTCGTTTTCCGGCCCGCAGGCGGAAGCGTTTATCGACCAGGTGAACATCGACACGGCGCTGATGGCCACCTCCGGCTATTCGCAGAGCGGCGGGTTTACCTCCGGTTCCTTCAGCGAACGGCAGTTAAAGCGCAAGGTGATCGAAAAGGCCTCCCGCGTGGTCATGCTGATGGACCATTCCAAAATAGGCCGCTCGCTTCCGTTCACGTTCGCCGCGCTTTCGGATATCCACGTGCTGGTGACGGACGCGCCGCCGCCGGATGAGATATTGCGGGAGGCGGAAAAGCTCGGCGTAAAAGTTGTGGTGGCAAACGCGGAGTAAAAACGGATTCGATAAAAAACGGAAGGGTAACTCCTTCCGTTTCTGGCCATCGACAAAGTCAGAATAACGTTGGGGCGCTGCCCCAAACCCCGAGGGCCGTAACGGCCCTAAGAACCCTTTTTGCAAACGCCCTATTTAAGGACGTTTGCAAGGATAGGATTCCTAAGGAACTTGTTCCTTAGGTGGAAGCTTGAGGGCTAAGCCCTCGAAAAAAGGTTTATCGACAGTCTCAAGCGGAAGGATAACTCCTTCCGTTTTTCGTTTCAATGAACCTTCCTTTACTCAGTCCTTTTGCACGACCTTTTCAATGGCTTCCGCGAGAGATTCCGCAGCGTTCAAAGCTTCTTCGAGCGTGTTCCTATTGTTGCCGACGTTCACGAACAGGGATCGGCCGGCATGCTGGTTGTAGCGCCCCTCTTTCACGCGTATCGGACGGACCAGGCCGGGGTGCACGGCGTTCAATTGCTCGAATACCGCCTTTGCAAGGGCAAAGTTTTCTTTATACTCCGGCTTTTCATCCGCCTTTTCGCCCGTGCCTACGATAAACAAAAGCTGCGCCGCATCTTTGCCGCCTATCACGACGGTCTCACCTTCCGTTCCCGCATCGCGGTGGACGTCGATGAAAAGTTCGATGGACGGATACTTCTCCTTGTACCGTTCCATCGTAACGAGCGAACGGGTATAGGCGGTGGCCAGCTTCGGCTTTTCGTGATCCGTTTTGTCGTGGATCGTCTCGATGCCATATTCCGTTAGCGCCTCGGCAAGCGCGTTGCCGACCGCGACAACATTCCTCTTCGTATCGTCCGTTCTCCAATCGGTATCCTTCGTATCGGAATACGCCTCGCCGGTATGGGTATGGTAGATGAGGACCTTCGGCCCGCTTCCGGTCAAGGTGATTTTTTCGGCCTCAACGGAGAGAAGTTCTTTGCAAACGGAAGCGGGCAGGCCGGGATCGGCTGTGAATACTTCCTGTTCCTTCGCCGCGGCTGCCGCCTCCGCCAGTGTAAACGGGCATAAAAGAACACCCGGCATAATGAAGGCCGCCGCCAAAGCGGCCAGGCGGCTCAAACGAATTCGATTGCGGCTCATTTCCATCACCCCCAGTTTCCATCCTATTCGGGGGGCGGCCGCCTATACCCTGTTCATAATCTTTTAACTTTTCGTCAGGCGCTTTCCGATTTGTGATATCCATTGTGCCGCCGCACGCAAAAACATATAATGATGATACTACCGGATATTACCTGTGAGGTGATCGCATGGGCGGCATGAATGGATGGAAGCGCATTGCCGAAGGAAATACATCGGAGATATTCGATATCGGCCCCGACAGAATCCTAAAGCTGTTTAAGGACGGAATCCCCTTTACAGCGTGCGCGAGGGAATTTGAAAATACGTCTGCCGCAAGGGAGTTGCTGCAAAACGTACCGGAGCCGTTAAAACTGACTGAGGTCGAAACCAGGTGCGGCATCGTCTATGAGAAGATCGCCGGCACGAATATGCTCGAAGAAATGCTCTCCCATATCCGGACGATCAGAAAACAGTCCCGCCGCCTGGCGCAATATCACGCGGATATTCAAAAATCTGTTACGGGAAAATTGGAAACCGTGAAGGAAAAATTGCAGCGGGACATCCTGGCGGCCGACCTGCTGGATACGGAGGAAAAGAATAAGGTTCTCGCTTATATGGGTACGCTGCCGGACGATATCATACTGTGCCATTTTGATTTTCATCCGGGAAACATTCTAATCAGGGGGGACGAGCCCGTCGTGATCGACTGGATGACCGCATGCATGGGCGACAAAGGCGCGGATGCCGCAAGAACCGGCATCATGCTCAAATACGGGGAAGTGCCCCGCAGCTCCCGGC
>DATMXR010000231.1:0-11195 GCA_035561315.1 Feifaniaceae bacterium | reverse complement strand
GTATCGGCGCTTAGGCATATATTGTTGGGAAGGATTGTTGTAGGGGACACCGCCCTCGGCGTCCCGTTTGAAACGTCCGGCATAGAAGCGGGACGCCGAAAACGGCGTCCCCTACTGCGGAAACACCACCGTCAGCAGCATCTGGAACCGTTCCTCCGCGCGCACGGCGTGGGGCTTGCCCGCCGGCATGACGATGCTTTCCCCTGCCTTCACCTGATACTCCGTGCCCTCGATCGTGATGACGCCCGCGCCGTCGAGCGCCGTCACCAGGGCGTCGCCGCCGGAAGCGTGGGTGCTGATCTCCTCGCCCGCCTCAAAGGCGAACAGCGTGATGGAGACCGCCTTGTTCTGCGCCAGCGTGCGGCTGATGACCTGGCCGGGCTGGTAGGGGACGAGCGAGGTCAGGGGCAGCACGGTCGAATGCTCGATATTCTTCAAAATGCTCATAGTCGTTTCCTTTCTGTTGCTCAAATCAGCCGTTTCTTCAGGACGGGGAAACCAGCCGCTTTTCGCCTGTGACGGCCTGTATGGGCGAAATGTCCTGCGTGACCTCCAGCGTGCCTAAAAACTTGCCCGTCTCGTCCCGCACCGCATAATAGCGGATTAAGAGATAGCGATTGCCCATCTTTATCCAGAAATCCTCCTGCTCTTTTCTCCCTGCGCGGAAATCGTCCAGTATCCCCTGCACCACATGCATGCTGGCAGGCGGGTGGCAGTTAATTACCTTGCGGCCGATGATGGCGCGGGTGCGCGGGAATACGCGCTCCTTATTTTCCGAAAAGTATTTGACGGTATCCTCCGCGTCCACAAACGTGATGTCAAAGGGCAGCGTGTTCAGTACGCGCGTCAATTCCTCCACGGAGAATACGCCGGTGGGCAGGCGGATCTGCCCGGCCGTGAGTTCAGGCTTCGGCTCCGGCTGCGCCTCGCCTTTCGGCGCCCAGGCGGGCTGCGCTGGGATTAAGAAATAGCCGATCTCCCCCTGCTCTTTTGCGATTCCCGCCCATTCTTCGGATGTGAGCGTTTCAAGCAGCATGGGAAAGAGTATGTTCTCTTCCTTGAATATCATCTCGCCGATCTTTGCGGCCGCTTCCTCCAGCAAATGCACGGCTTCCCCGCCCCTTCCGGCTTCGAGCGCGAGCAGCGAAGCTTTTAAGAGGCCGCGGATCTCGTCGTCCACGCCCCACATCACCTTGGGCGGCGCGGTGATCCCGTGCTGTTCCAGCAGCGGAAACAGCAGGTTTTCTTTTTTGCTGTAGTGGAGGTCGATTTTCATGAGCGCGCGGACGCTCTCCGCAAGCGCCTCCTGCTCCTCCTCCCCGCTGCAACGAAAGAACGTGTGGAGCCTTGGTTTTACCTCTTCCTCCAGCAGCCGCTCCAGCGCCCGGTTCTCCAGGCGCAGCGTCTGCAGCGGATGCCCCGCCTCACAGGAAACGTCCTGCGGCTCTCGGTGGATTTCCGCAATGGAGCCTTTGAACACCGCCGCGTGCACGTCGCACAGGCGCTGCACTTCCGAGACATCCATGCCGCCCGCGATCAGCGCCTGCTCCGCCGCCGAAATCTCGGAAGCGGAAACGCCGGAAAACGCCTCCTCAAACTGCGCTTTCACCTCGTCCACGGTCCTGCCTTCGTGAAGCTGACGGATCAGCTGCTCAATGACCGTCTTGCGGTGTTCGGTGTTGTTGATTTCTCTGCTCATAGCGCACCCTCCCTTTCCTTATTCCCGCACCGTATAGCCGTTTGCTTCAAGCGCCGCGCGGATGCGTGCTATTTCAACGTTCTTCATGGCGGCGCCCTTTTTGAGCGTCATGAAGCGGCCCGCCGTCTGTAGCATGCCCGGCTTTGCGATATCCGTAAACCCAAGCTCCCGCAACACCGGGACGAGGTCCGGATGCTCTGTGCACAACGCGTACACGGTATCGCCGAGGTCCAATTCCCGCTGCATATTCCGCCCTCCCATCCATTCTTTTCGCTTTTTGTAGCTAAAGTATACTGTCTTGCTCGGATTTAGTATGTTGTTTTTACAACAAAAAAACATCCGGCTGAACCAGATGTTTTTTCCTTAATATTTAGGGTTCTTAGATCGTTACGACCCTAAGCGGAGGTTTGGAGGCAGCGCCTCCAACATGCCAAATAACTTACGCCAGCTTCTTCCCCAGCTCCTTGCAGGCCGCTTCGCCCTCGGCGTCGGGCGTTTCGTTCACGATCAGGCCTTCCGCCACCAAGGTGATACCTTCCGCCTCGGCGTCGGACTGCCAGGTGCGCATCCATTCGCCGTCGCCCCAGCCGTAGGAGCCGAACAGGGCGACCTTCTTGCCCGAGAGCGAGCCCTTCACGCCGTCGAACATGGGCGCGAACTCGCCGTCCTCCAGTTCCTCCACGCCCATGGACGGGCAGCCGAAGGCCAGGGCGTCAAAGCCCGCCGCCTGATCCTTTTTAAAGCCCGACGCCTGGAACACGGATACGTCGGCACCCGCTTCCTTTGCGCCTTCCGCGATATAGTTTGCCATGGCCTCGGTATTGCCGGTGCCGCTCCAGTATACTACCGCTACTTTGCTCATAATTCTCCCTCTTTTCTGTTGTCCTGAATGCTATATCTTTTATCCGGGCTTCCCCGGCAAGAATAGTCTACCAATTTGCTATGGATTAATCTGTTGCATTTCCAACAAAATGCCAGATTTATGCCGCGACGGTCAGCTGATGAATGGACCTGCCCAGCTCAAACTGCCGCAGGTAAATCTGCGCACACTTTTTATAGCGCGCAAAGCAGCGCGCGGCGGAGCAGGCGTCGCCGTAGACCTTCCAGCAGCCGCACAGCGCAAAATCGCGGCCGTTGTGCCGGATAAAGCCCAATACGTCCTCGAGCGGATAGCTCAGAAACAGGCCGATCTCGTGCGGAAACCCTTCCCGCGCGCGGATGCGGCGGGAAAGCGTCGTAAGCGCCGCCTCCATGGAATCCGGCTGCTCATACCCGCAGCCGATTAAAAACGCGCGCACGGCGGGATGGGACAGATCCTCCATTAGCTTTGCGGGGCGGTAGGCGTATATGAGCGCGCTGTCCCTGTCCCGATGGAGCACCTTTAGCCGGACACCGCGGGAAGAAAGCGCGCGATCCCAGAAAGAGGCCTCTTTGCAGGCGTCAAGAACACAGCCCTGCGCGCGAAACAGCCCGCCCGTTTTTAAGCCCGCCAACGTGGGGGCGCAGTACGCCACCAAATTCCTTTCAAAACAGTCCTGCCTGCACATGCGCCTATTATGCGCGCTGTGCCTGATCAAAATGCGAGGAGAGTACGCCCCTTAAAGCGGAAATGCTGCTGCTGTGTACGCGCTCCACACACGCGTTGGTGCGCCTGGCCTCGCACATGGCGCACTCCACCATCTTGTGAGAGACCGTATCCGTAAAGAGTATGATAAGATCCGGCGTGCCGATCTTACGCTTCAACTCCCCTTTCATCTGCGTAAACACCTTGGCCGTGCAGCCATAATCCTCACAGCATGATTTATAGAGGCGATGCATTTTACAGTTCCCGCCCACGATCACGACGCTCATGCTCCCGGCTCCTTTCGTTTGTTTTTGTTAGCCCTTTCTAACCAATGTTCCGTGAAAGGAGTGTACAAATCCCCATCCGACGGATAGGATATTGGTTAGAGATGTCTAATCATTACTATTATGGTAGGAGTTTAGCACGGGCATGCGCCCGCGTCAAGAAAACAAACGAATTTGCGGGGGCCCGCTTGTAACCCCGGGCTAACGGAAGGCTGCTTTGCAAATTGATTTCCCTGAAAAACGCACGTTTTGGCGCGGCGCAAAATAGTTTACTATTGGAAAACGCGTTTCCCGCGCGCCATTTGGCCGTTCGTATGGGAATGGAGAATACGGCCTTATCGTTTCTCCTGAGATCGGGGGCTTGAGTATGATACCGGCTTTGATCGTCCTGCTGCTTCTGTACGCCGCGCTGTTTTTGCTGCAGCGGCATTTGAAAAAATCGCTGCGCGGCGGGAAATACAATGCACGAAAGGAGCGCTAGGCCTTGAAACAGATAGCGGAGGAGCGCGTCTACGGCATACCCTTAGAGGTGCTTTCACAGGAGGGGCTCTGTTCTTTGTACCGCATGCGCTGCCTGGGCGGGACAGGCTGCATGAAGCGCTACGCGCTGCTGCCCGGCGTGGACCTTGTTTACAGCCGGTACGACGCGGAAAGCTGCCTGACGCAGTCCCCCATCGTCGGCACGCTGATGGAAATCAACCACTGCCGCTGCGGGCGCTTTGAATGCGAATTCCGCAGGGGCAGCTACGCGTACCTTGCCGCGGGGGATATCTGCGTCAACATGATGGCGCGCCCCGCCGCTTCCTCCGGCTTCCCGCTCAGCGTATATGAAGGGGCGTCCGTTATTTTGGATCTGCCCGCGGCGCAGCAGGCCTTCACGCGCGCGTTCCCCGGTATCCGGCTGGACTTGAACAGCCTCCGGCGGCGGCTGTGTGGGGAGGGGGACGTATTCGTCAACCGTTCCACCCCGGCAATTGCCCACGCGTTTAATCTCCTGTACGCGCAGGAGGATGCGCTCAATACGGATTATGCGCTTTTAAAGGTGCTCGAGATCCTGCTGCTGCTGCGGGATATGCCGGAGGAACGCCCCTGCGGCGTGCCGTATTTTAGAAAAGAGATTGCTTTGGGCGTGCGCGCGCTACGTGACGACATTCTGCGCCAGCCGGATGTGCACCTGCCCATAGGTCGGCTTTGCGCCAGGTACTCCATGGGCTCGACGCTGCTAAAGTCCGCGTTCAAGGCCATATACGGCCAGACCATCTACGCGTTTTTGCGGGAGTGCCGCATGCAGGCGGCCGCCGCCTCCCTGGAAGGCGGAAGAAAGAGCATCGCGGCCATCGCGGCGGACGTGGGGTATGAAAACGCCAGCAAGTTTTCCGCGGCCTTTCGCGGGGTGATGGGCGTCTCCCCTTCCCAATACAGGCAAAGCAGGCGCATGCGAGGCTTGTAATCATGTTTTTTTGCTAAAGCGATCGACAAAGGGAACGCGTTGAGGGCTCTGGCTTTCCGCTTAAGTCCGTAACGGCCTTAAGCACCCAATTTTTATATACAGTCGTGGACGGTTCTTCTTCATGCATCGGATACGTTCCGATGCTTTTTCTTTTTATGCCCCAACATGCATGCCATGATGACCGCCCGTCCGTTTGGAGTGGTATGCGTCCGTTTGGAGTGGAAAACCCAAGCGTTTCGCTATACAATCGCATTGGTTAGATATCGCTAACCGAGTGCAATTGTGCCATTTAAAAAGGAGGTACCATGCAGAATAAGAAGAAGACCGGCATCCCGCGGCTTTTGGAATTTGCCGGGGCGCACAGGCCGCTTGTCGCGCTATCCGGCGTGCTTTCCGCGCTTTCGGCCGTGCTGATGCTTTCCCCGTTTGTCTGCGTGTATTTTGCGCTGCAGGAGGCTTTGACGGCGCTTATCACCAGCACGCCGCTTGTGGCCACGAAGCTGACCTATTACGGCTGGCTGGCGGTAGGGCTCGCGCTGGGGGCGCTCCTGCTCTACTTTGCGTCTTTGATGTGCTCGCACCTTGCGGCGTTTTACACCATGCGCAACATGCAGGTTATCCTGATGCGGCACCTGACAAGGCTCCCGCTCGGGTATTTTTCGCAGAACACCACGGGCAGGCTGAGAAAAATTATAGACGAAAACACGGCGCAGACGGAAACGTTCATCGCACACCAGATCCCCGATCTCATCGGCTCGTTTGTGACCCCGTTCGCCATACTCGCCATGCTGTTTCTGTTTGACTGGCGTCTGGGGCTATTGAGCCTTGTGCCCCTCATCATCGGTTTTACGATCGAAATGAAGATGATGAACCAGGAAAACACGGGTTTTCTGGAGAAATACCAGAACTCCCTGGAGGATATGAACCGCGAGGCCGTGGAGTATGTGCGCGGCATCTCGGTGGTGAAGGTGTTTTCCCAGACGGTGCATTCCTTTAAGAACTTCTACGCCTCCATCATGAGCTACAACAAGTATGTAGCCGCCTATACGCTTTCCTGGCGCACGCCCATGACGCTGTTCACCACCGCCATACACGGCACGTTTTTCCTGCTGATCCCGGCGGGCATACTGCTCCTAAAGGGCGCCGCGGATACCGCAGGCTACCTGCATATTCTTTTGAGCGTGATATTCTACATCCTGTTTACCCCGGCCTGCGCCGTGATGCTCAACAAGATGATGTACGCGGGCAGCTACTTCCTCATCGCCCAGGAATGCGTGCGGCGGGTGGATTCGATACTCGATGAAAAGCCGCTGCCCCAGCCGGAGCGCGCGAAAGCGCCTAAGGATGCTTCCGTGGAATTTCGCAACGTTTCCTTTACCTATCCCGGCGGCGGCGTGCCCGCCGTGAAGAACCTTTCCTTCTATGTTGCAAAAGGGCAGACCGTGGCGCTTGTGGGCCCTTCCGGCGGCGGAAAGACGACCGCGGTGCACCTCATTCCCCGGTTCTACGACATAGACGAGGGCGCGGTGCTTTTGGGCGGCGCGGATGTGCGGGATATTCCGCACAAAGCGCTGATGGATACCGTCTCCTTTGCGTTCCAAAACACACGGCTGTTCAAGGCGAGCCTTCTTGACAATATCCGGGCGGCGCGCCCGGAAGCCACGCGGGAGGAGGCGCTGCGCGCCGCCGAGGCCGCGCAGTGCGGCGATATCTTCGAAAAACTGCCGCAGGGCGTCGACACCGTCATCGGCACGAAGGGCGTCTACCTCTCCGGCGGCGAGGCGCAGCGCATCGCGCTTGCGCGCGCCATATTGAAGGACTCCCCCATCATCGTGCTCGACGAGGCCACGGCGTTTGCGGACCCGGAAAACGAGGTGAAAATCCAGCGGGCGTTTGAGGCGCTCACCAAGGGCAAGACGGTGCTGATGATCGCCCACCGGCTTTCCACCGTGCGGCATGCTGATATGATACTGGTGCTCAACGAAGGGGAACTCGTCGAGCAGGGCGCGCATGACGAGCTCATCCGGAAAGGCGGCATGTACGCCGCCATGTGGAACGAATACGAGCGTGCCGCCGCCTGGGGCGTGGGAAAGGAGAAAAGCCATGTTTCGTAAGCTGTTTGCCTTAAGCGAGCAGGGCGACCGGGACCTAAAGCGCGGCATTGCCGCCTGCACGGGGGCAAATCTCTCTTTGATACTGCCCGTGACCTTGCTTTTCATGCTGCTGGAGCAGCTTTTGCGCCCGGTGTTCGGAGTACCCCAGGCGCCCGTGAGCGTATGGGCCTATACCGGGCTTGCCGCGCTTTTGCTGCTGGTGATCTATTGGATCCACAGCATCGAGTACACGGAAACCTACGTTTCCGCCTATAATGAAAGCGCGAACCGCCGCATCACCATGGCGGAAAAGCTGCGCAAGCTGCCGCTTTCCTTCTTCGGCCAGCGCGACCTTTCGGAGCTGACCACCGCCATGATGGCCACCTGCACGGAACTGGAGCATACGTTCTCCCACGCCATCCCGCAGCTTTTCGGCGCGGTCATCTCGATATTGCTCGTCACAATCGGCCTGTTCTTCTATGAATGGCATATGGCGCTCGCGCTGTTTTTGCCGCTGCCGGCGGCGCTGCTGCTGGTGGTGGGCAGCCGCAGGCTCCAGCAGAGGATGAGCAACAAAAAGTACTCCGCCAAGCTCGCCGCGGCGGACGGCATACAGGAGGCGCTTGAGACCATGCGGGAAATCAAGGCCTGCAACCGCGAGACGGAATACCTGGAGACGCTCAGCGAAAAGTTCAGCAACGTGGTGAAGGCCTCCATAAGGACGGAGCTTGTGACCGGCTCCTTTGTGGTATCGGCGCAGGCCATGCTGCGGCTGGGCCTTGCGCTCACCATTTTGACGGGTGCGAATTTGCTCATTTCCGGGGAAATTTTGTTCCTTCAGTACCTGGCGTTCCTGCTTGCCGCATCCAGGCTGTACGATCCGCTCGCCACCGTTTTGATGCAGCTTGCGGAGATATTCAACGCCAAAGTCAACATCGGCCGCATGCAGGAGATCGAAAACCAGCCGGTGCAGGACGGCGGGACAGAATTCAACCCAAACGGCTACGACATCCGCTTTGAGCATGTGACATTCTCCTACAATGAGGACGAGGTGCTGCATGACGTTTCCTTTACTGCGAAACAGGGCGAGGTCACGGCGCTTGTGGGACCTTCCGGCTCGGGCAAGAGCACGGCCGCAAAGCTTGCCGCCCGCTTCTGGGACGTGAACGGCGGCAGGGTGACGATCGGCGGAGTGGACGTCAAATCCGTGGAGCCGGAAACGCTGCTGCATGCGTTCGCCATCGTGTTCCAGGACGTGGTGCTTTTTCGCGATACCATCATGGCCAACATCCGCATCGGAAAACGGGACGCGACGGACGAGGAAGTCTATGCCGCCGCCCGCGCCGCGCAATGCGACGCGTTCGTGCGCCGTTTCCCGGAAGGGTACGGCACCGTCATCGGCGAAAACGGCGCCACGCTTTCGGGCGGCGAGCGGCAGCGCATCTCCATCGCCCGCGCGCTTTTGAAAAACGCGCCGGTGATACTCCTTGACGAAGCGACGGCCTCCCTGGACGTGGAAAACGAAACCGAAATCCAGACCGCGCTTTCGGCGCTGATTGCGGATAAGACGGTGCTCGTCATCGCCCACCGCATGCGCACCGTGGCGGGCGCGGACCATATCGTGGTGCTGGAAAACGGGCATGTGCGCGAACAGGGCGCGCCCGACGCGCTCTTCGCGCAAAACGGCCTCTACCGCCGCATGGTCTCCCTGCAGCGCCAAAGCGCGGGCTGGACGATCAACGGGTAATCCCATCCAGGCAATAGCAAAAGCCCGTGCGAAGGCGGATATCGCCGCCTGGCGCACGGGCTTTTTATGTGTTCTTACTTGATGCCGCGTTATTTCGCTTTCTTCCGGTACCGTTCCTCTTCGCTGAAGATGCAGCCGCAGTATTTTTGCATGTAAAGCCCAAAATCCCTTGCCTTTTGCTGCCCATCCCTAAAATGCGGGCGGAAATCGCGATATAAAAATGCGACGCAGTATTTTTGCGCCATATGATCCCCCGTCTCCCGCAGCAAGTCATGGTTCTGGTAGGGGCTTATTAACAATGTTGTGGAAAACTGTTCATAACCGTGTTCCGCGGCGTAACGGGCGGTTTCCTCCAGCCGCATTTCATAGCAGCGCGCGCAGCGGCGGTCACGCTCCGGCGGCACCGCGTTCAGGAACGGCCTGAGGCCGTATTCATCCCGCAGCACGTATGCAAGCGCGCTGCTTTGTGCGTACGAAACGAGCGCTTCCTTCCGGCTGCGGTACTCCGTAAACGGATGGATGTTGGGGTTGTACCAGTAGAGCGTGGGCTCTATGCCCTCACGGCGCAGCGTCTCCACGCATTCTATGGAGCAGGGTGCGCAGCAGGCGTGCAGCAGCGTTTTCATGGCTTTCTCCGCAAAAATCTTCTTCCGCCCCATTATATCACGAATCGCGCGGGATACCGTACGTACCATTGCTTCGATTTCTTATCTCCCCAATATCGCCTCGTAGATATCCTGCAGCGCGTCGGCGCTGAAATATTCGATAATGATCCTGCCGCGCTTTTTGCCGCCCGCGATCTTTACTTTGGTGCCCAGGCGCTCGCGCATGCGCTCCTCCGCATCGTAGAGGTCGGCATCCACGGGTTTTTCCCTGCGGGGCTTTTTCTCTTTGCTTTCCTCCCCCGCCGCGACCTTCACCATCTGCTCCATGGCGCGCACGGAGCAGCGGCTTTCCGCCGCCTGCCGGGCCAGGCGTTCCTGTACGGCGGCGTCCTCCAGCACGGCGAGCGCGCGGCCATGCCCCGCGGAAAGCGCGCCGGAGCGTATGAGCTTTTTGACCGGCTCGGGCAAGTTCAGCAAGCGGAGCGCGTTCGCCACCGCCGGGCGGGATTTGCTCAGGCGCTCGGAAACCTCCTCCTGCGTGAGATCGTGCTGCTGCATCAGGAAGGAAATGGCGGCGGCTTCCTCTATGGGGTTCAGGTTTTCGCGCTGGATGTTTTCGATGAGCGCGATCTCCAGTATTTCATCGGTGCCGAATTCCCGCACCACCACGGGCACTTTCGCGAGGCCCGCAAGCTTTGCGGCGCGGTAGCGGCGCTCGCCGGTGACGATCATGTACCTTTCGCCGTTCCTGCGCGCCACGATGGGCTGCACCATGCCGTGTCGCTTTAAGGAGCCCGCAAGCTCTTCCAGGCGCTCTTTGTCAAACTCCTTGCGCGGCTGGTCAGGGTTGGGGTACAGCTTGCCTATTTCAAGCTCCCGTATGCCCAGGCCCGGGCTTGCCGTGGCGTCAAAATCCCCCAGCAGCGCGTCGAGGCCGCGCCCAAGGCCCGTTTGCTTCTTTAAGCCCGCCATATTACGCCTCCTTCTCCAAAAGCTCCTGCGCAAGCTTGCTGTACGCGACCGCGCCGACGCTCTTGGGGTCGTACGAGGTGATGGGCAGGCCGAAGCTCGGCGCTTCGCCCAACCTGACGGAGCGGGGGATGATGGTATCGTACACCTTGTTTTTGAAGAACTTCTTCACCTCGGACACCACCTGGGTGGAAAGGTTTGTCCTCGCGTCGTACATGGTGAGCACAACGCCCTCCACATCCAGCGCGGGGTTTAAATGCATGCGCACCAGCTTGACGGTGTTCATCAATTGCGACAGCCCTTCGAGCGCGTAAAACTCGCACTGTATGGGCACTAAAAGCGTATTTGCGGCGGTAAGCGCATTGAGCGTCAACAGCCCCAGCGACGGCGGGCAATCGATAAAAATATAATCATACTCCGCCTGCACGCTTTCCAGCGCGCGCTTTAGCACCTGCTCGCGCGCCATCACGCCCACCAGCTCCACCTCCGCGCCCGCAAGCTCGATCTTCGCGGGGAGGATATGCAAAAGCGGCGTGCCGGTCAAAATCTTCGCCTCCGCCGCGGGTACGCGGTTGATCAAAATATCGTAGGTGGATTTCCGGACGCCCTCCTTGTCCACCCCCAGGCCGCTGGTGGAATTTCCCTGCGGATCCAGATCCACAAGCAGCACGCGCTTTTTTTGCTCCGCAACGCACGCGGAAAGGTTCACGGCGGTGGTCGTCTTGCCCACCCCGCCCTTCTGGTTCGCAATGGCGATGATCTTTGCCATACCCGTACTCCTTTT
>DATMXR010000230.1:0-2063 GCA_035561315.1 Feifaniaceae bacterium | reverse complement strand
CCTCCGGGCAGAGCAGGGAAAGCGTCGCGGGCATCTCGTGCGCGGTATTCACCTTGTCGGGGCCCGTCACAAGATCGAAGCAGGAGATGACAAGCATCCCGTTCCAGAAGCAGGGCTCGCCGGGTTCGTCAAGCTCGCCGTGAAAGCCGTCCGTATCGCCGTTCTGGGCGATGCGCGTCACTTTGCCGGTTTGATCGATCCTGGCGATGGCGTTCGCGGAAAAGTCCGCCACATAGATATTGCCGTTTAAATCCGTCGTCATGCCGTCCGTGGTCTGGAGCTGCTTTGGGTCCTTCGCCCACACGGCATTTTCCTTTACGCTGCCGTCCGCATGGAACGTCACCTTATGCACCGCGCCGTCCCCGAAGTTGCCGACGTACAGTCTGCCCTCGGCGTCCATTTCGATGCCGTCCGCGCCGTACTGGCACTCCGGGTTGTGGGTCAGGAAGGTGACGAGTATGTTGGGGTCGTCGAGCGTGTTCGTTACACGGATTCCTTCGTCGTCGAGATGGAAGCGGTATACGCAGCTCACAAGCTTGCCGCTGGGGTCCTTGACCTTGGGCATCAGGCTTTGCGTTACATACATGTAGTCCCCTTGGATGCGGATGCCGTTGGGGTGCTCCATGTGATAGGCGACGACGGTGGTCTTAATGACCTGGTTATCCCGGATGCGCAGCCGCAGCATTCTGCCCTTTTCCAGCAGCTCCGGCTTGCCGGACCAGCCCTGGTTGTCGCAGACATAGAGGTCCCCATCAGGGCCGAACGCGATGCCCATGGGCCGCGCGCAGCCGGTCTCCGGGTGTACGGGGATGTTCACCCATTTTGTGATGGTACGGTCCTTTGTGATTCTCAGCAGGCAGCCGGGCATGGAAGGGTCGGCATAGTTGGGGCAGGCGAGGATGAGGTTTCCGTCGGGATCAACCGCCATTCCGTCGGGCGTGGAAACATACTCCGGCAGCAAAGCAAATAGCTGTGGCGTCTGCATGGCGTCCTCCTTTATAATTGGCAAAGCTCTTCAAATACATCTACCAGATCGAAGTACGCTTTGTCAAATATCGGCTGCATTTTTTTGTACACTTCCGTATTTTTTGCCGTAGGCTCCTCTATGGCGTCCACCGCGATATAGCGGCTGACCTCCTCGAAGCTTTTGTGCACGCCTATGCCCACGCCCGCGGTGACGGCGGCGCCTATGGAGGTGGCCTCCTCCAGATGGTTCAGGCGCAGTATCCGCATGCCGTAGATGTCGGCGAGTATCTGGCGCTGCACGCCGCCCTTGGCTAAGCCGCCGATCACGGTCATTTCTTCGACCGGGATGTGCTGCTTCATGATCTGCAGAATGATATTCAGGTTCAGTCCTATGCCCTCCACCACGCTTCTGAGCATGTCCGCGCGGCGGTGCTCCATTTTCAGGCCCACGAACGCGCCCCGCGCGTTGGCGTTCCAGCGCGGGCTGCGCTCGCCCATGAGGTAGGGGAGGAATATTAGGCCGTTCGCCCCCGGGCGGGACTCTTTGATCTGCTCGTTGATGAGCTCATACGGGCTTACGCCGCTACTTAACCCGCGTTCGGTCTCCAGCGTGCAGACCTCGTTTTTGAGCCAGCTGAAGGAGGCCCCGGCCGCCTGCATGGTCCCGCAGGGGCCGATCATGCCCGGCACGATATGCGCCCAGTTGAACGTGCGGTACTGCTCGTCGTAGATCGGCGTTTTCGATGTGGTGCAGATCCAGGAGGAGGAGCCCAGGCAGTTGTACGTCCTCCCTTCCGAAACCGAGCCCGCGCCGACGGAGGCGCACATGCCGTCCCCGCCGCCCACCACCACCCTGGTGCCGGGCGCCAGGCCGCACTCCTGTGCGACCTTTTGCGTGATTTCCCCCGCTACGGTGGTGGAAGCCACTGCCTCCGGGAACAATGCGCCGTCTATGCCCGCCGCGGCGAGAATCTCCCGGGACCATTCAAATGTGTTCAAATCGAACGCGTTGGTGCCCGAGGCGTCCGAAAAATCCGTCAAAAACCGTCCCGTCAGCTTATGGATGATATAGTCCTTCGCAAGAAGCACCTTATATG
>DATMXR010000229.1:0-4112 GCA_035561315.1 Feifaniaceae bacterium | reverse complement strand
CCCTATTGACGGACATATTGGCCGGATGCACTGCGATTATGCGGACGGACGGCCCCTTAAGCATCCAGCTTGGCATTGAAACCATCGTCGGGAGCATGACCAAATAAAGTATCAAGCGCTAAAGGAGGCGCGCAAGGTGGATATCGAGTTCAATACGCTGGTGGCGCATTTAGCGCGCACCTCCTTCCGGGTACAGGGTGTTTACCACTATACGATCGAGCCGGGCACGGCCGGATGGCAACAAACGGCGCCATTTCCCGGCTTTATCTTCCCGCTGGCAGGACAGGCAGCGTTCCGATTTGACGGTACGCCGTACTTGGCGGGTGCCGGCAACGTGATCCATGGCGGCGCGGATATGAGCCTCGACAAGCGCGTAGTGGGCAATAAAAAATGGGAATATATCTCCGTGCTGTATAACATACGCGGTACTGAGCCGGAGGGTATTTGCCTGTCGGACATGCATTTCGAGCTGAGCGTCGACCAAAACCCACACCTGACGGGAATCCTGTACCGTTTGTGGGAGACGTTCAATCAACCGGGCGCGCTTCCCCTGTTCAAGACTGAAACACTGTTCCGCCGCGCCCTGGAGGAGGTTTTCGTTTGTGCCCGCGGTCAAATAAGCGACAGCGCGCAGGCGCTGTTCGAGCAGGTATCCTCCTACATCCATGAACACTATATGGATGCGTTGACGGTCCGCGGACTGGCGGCGCAAAACGGCGTCAATGAAAACCGGCTGTTCTACGTCTTCAGCAAGTACGCGGGTATGGGTCCCGGCGATTACCTGATGGCCTACCGCCTCAATCGTGCCAAGGAGTTGCTGCTTACCGGCGACGCGCCGGTAAGCGAGGTGGCAAAAAGCGCGGGGTATTCGGACGCACTATATTTCAGCCGGATATTCAGGAAGCGGTTCGGCGTTCCTCCAAGCACAATGCGGGAGAGGTTCAGGAATAATCCATACGGCTTTCAGGATGCCTCCATTCCAATATAAAAAGTGTTTTGTTATACTGTCTGCGACGGATATAAGCGGGGCGCTAGAGACAATGCCGCCAAGCGCAACGCCGGTGGAAGCGGCATGGCCGAGGACGATCATGGATGCGGCCGGGCATGAGGTCGTTTTGGAAAAGCAGCCGGTACGGATCACCCTTCTGCATACATACTACATGGAACACTTCTTTTTGCTCGGTACACCCCCCACAGCGTCCGCAATAGGGAACGCGCTGGGGCAGACGCCCGCTTTGCCGATTACATGATTGCCATCCGCTCCGGGGATATTATTTGCCACGGCGCGCCGGAGGAGGTCATGACAGCTGGGGTCCTGCGGGAAACCTTCCGTATCGACGCCGAGATTGTAACGGAGCCCCGCACGGGACGGCCGGCCTGCATCGCCTACGATCTCATAAAGGACCGGAGGATGTGTGAATGAAGAAAATCGCAATTTACGGCAAGGGCGGCATCGGCAAATCCACTACCGTATCCAACGTATCGGCGGCGATGGCCGCCATAGGCCTCACGGTCATGCAGATCGGCTGCGACCCCAAGGCCGATTCCACCCGCAACCTGACCGGCGGAAAGAATATCCCCACGGTGCTGGATACCCTGCGGGAAAAAGGTGATGCGGAACTGGAGGATCTTGTGGTGAAAAGCACCGCCGGCGTGCTGTGTGTGGAATCCGGTGGCCCGGTTCCCGGCGTGGGCTGCGCCGGGCGGGGTATTATCACCGCCTTTGAAAAGCTGGAGGAGCTCAATGCCTATGAAATATTCAAACCGGACGTGGTACTCTACGACGTGCTGGGCGACGTGGTGTGCGGGGGCTTCGCCATGCCCATCCGGGGCGGCTACGCTGACGTGGTGTGCATTGTGACCTCCGGCGAAATGATGTCGCTCTACGCTGCCTTCAACATCGCCCGCGCGGTCAAGAGCTTTGGGAAACGCGGGTACGCGACACTGCGGGGGCTGATCCTCAACGCCAAGAATATCGAAGACGAAAACGAGCTGGTGGACAAGGTGGCGGCGGAGATCGAAGCGCCGGTCCTTTACCGCCTGCCCCGGCATGCCCTGGTGCAGCAGGCCGAGGCGCAGGGTAAAACCGTAGTCGAGGCTTATCCCGATTCCGATATGGCGGCGCATTACCGTAAGCTGGCGCGGCTTTTGACCCGGGAGACGGCCGGAGGTGGATGTCCATGACGGATTTAGGGCATCTCAAGCGTCTATCCGCCGTCCGGTCCAACGCGGGGGTAAAATTCCTGACGCCCTGCGCCTTTCCGGGCAGCCACTGCCCCCTGCATCCGGCGTTATCGCTGGCAGGGAATATCCGGGGACTGTCCTCTCTGGTGATCGGGACGCCGGAATGCGCCACCTACAGCCGCGTCGTCCTGCCAAAGCCGGAGCGCAGGCATGGGGAACTGCACTGGACGTATGTGCTGGACGCCAATGAAGTGGTGTTCGGCTGCCGCAAGGGGCTGCTGGACGCACTCCGGGAGATGGACCGGGCGGAAGCAAAAGCCATTCTGCTGATCGGCACCTGCTTGCCGGACCTGATCGGCGAGGATATCAAGGGCATCGTCCGGGAGGCGCAGCCTAAGCTGTCGGCGCGGCTGGCCTTTGTCATGGTAGGGCATTTCAAGGGCAACAGCTTCCCCTCCGGTTCCTGGAAAACGCTGAAAGCAATCGGTTCGCTAATGGAACCCAGGGCGGTTCGGCTCCGCGTCGTCAATGTGATGGGGCGCAGCCCGGACGAGGAGCATATCCCCATGCCGCCCTTACTGAGTGCACTAGAGCGACGGAGCTTTACCCTGCGCTGCCTCGCGCCGGGTTCCGTACTGGAGGATTTTCTGGAGGCGCCCGACGCGGCGGCCAATTTGGTGCTTTCGCCGTTTACTGATCCCCTGGCAACGGACATGGAGCAAGTCTTCGGCACGCCCGCTTTCCGCCTGCACAGCGCCTACGACCCGGCGGAGATTGATGCGCTTTATTCCGCTGTCGCCGAGAAGCTGGGGTTCGGGTGGAGAAATGAATGGAACCGCGAACGTCAGGAGGCGCTGTCTCTGCAGGAACAGGCGAGAGGCCGGCTTCACGGCCTTCGTTATGCCGGCGCGCGCATCGGCCTTCTCCGTGAGCTTCCGCTGGCGGCCTATCTGGCAACCTTAGGCATGGAGCCGCTGCTTTTGCATTTGGAGGAATTCTGGCCGGACGATAAAAGCTGGGCGGAAACCATAAACGCGCGGGGTTTTGACCCCTATGTCTGCCATCTGGTCGATAGTCCTGCGTCAGCGCCGCTTCTCGAAAGCCTTGCCCCCGATTTATGCCTGGGAGAGCTGTCCGGCGCAAGGCTCCGGATTCCACGCGTGTCCTACCTGTCCGATCTGTACGGTCTGTGTGGGTATGAGAGGACGAGTAACCTTTTAAAGAAGTTTCTGCACACCCTGGAAGAAACTGCCGCGTCGGGAGAAAGGAGTGGCGGGCATGGGTCTGTATAAATTCAAACCGGGTCCCTCCGGCCGCATGGGAACGCTGTGGACGCTTGCCTCCATCCGGGATTCCGCTTTACTGGAATTCGGCTGTATGGGACATATGCTCTACGGCCGCGTGTTCCTAGAACGGGTGGGTATTATGGATGCCTGCAAGCTCTATTCCACCCACATCGACGAAACCGATATCTCCCTCGGCGGTGCCGGGCGTCTGGCCCGCGCTGTCGCGGATATCGCGCGAAGAGACAGGCCTCGGATCCTTTTCCTCCTGCCCTCCGCCGTACCGGAGGTCATCGGGGTGGACCTGCCCGCGCTTTGCCGGGAACTGCAGCCGGATTACCCGGACATGCGCCTGCTTCCCTTCGGCTGCGGCGGATTCGACGTGGGTCAGCACCGCGCGGTACGAGAGGCGCTTCTACTGCTTGCCAAAACGCTGCCTGTGGACGTGGAGAGGACGGCACAGCCGACCTTTAATATTATCGGCTCCTGCGTAGATCTGTTCCGTTTCCAGGCGGACGCGGCCGAGCTCGTCCGCATCATGGAAGGCGCCTTCGGAATGAAGCCGCTGTGCGTCATGGCCTCGGATACGTCGGTGGAGCAAATCGAGCAGATGGGCGGCGCACATGTCAATCTGGTACTCCGCCG
>DATMXR010000228.1:0-3605 GCA_035561315.1 Feifaniaceae bacterium | reverse complement strand
GTTGGAGGGGCGGTCATCGGCATACTTGGAAAGATGCAGCACGTCAAGGCAGCTTTTTGCCTCATCCGCGATGCGCTTTTCCTCCTTCCACCGCCGCGGCAGCATGAACATCGCCTCGAATATGCTGTATTTTCCGGCGCTGTCGATGCCGACTTTCACGTTGTCCAGCACCGAAAGGCCCGGAAACAGCCGGGTATTCTGGAACGTGCGCGAAAGCCCCATGCGTGAAACGGAAATCTGGGTCTCCGCAGTGATATCCTTGCCCAGGAACGTAATGGCGCCGCTGTCCACCGGGTAGATATGACTCAGAAGATTGAATATCGTGGTTTTCCCGGCGCCGTTGGGACCGATGATGCCGTGTATGACGCCCTTGGGCAATTCGATATTGAAATCCTGTACCGCGTTTACGCCGCCAAAGCTTTTGCTGACCCCGCTGGCAGTAAGGATATTACTCATGCGTCTCCCTCCCTTTTTCGGGGGCTTTGCTTTTGCCGCCCCGCCCTGCGAAAACCCGGCGCAGCGCCGCGAAGCCCAGCTCCTTTTCGCCTAAGAGCCCTTTCGGACGGAAATTGATAACGAGCAGAATCAGGATGCAGTACAGGATGGTCCTGTATTCCTCCATGCTCTGCCCGAATACGGTCACGTCGCGCAGGAACGAGGGCAGAAGCTTCAGCAGGAACGCCGATATGGCCGAGCCGGTCAGGCTGTTTGTGCCGCCGAAGAACATGAATATCTGCATTTCGGCCGAATAGGCCCAGCTGAACATGTTGTTGTCGATATACCGGCTCCTCAGCGCCAGCAGGATGCCGGCGACGCAGCCGATGGCGGACGCGAGGATGTAGGTCTTGATTTTGAGCCGGTACACATTGATGCCAAAGCTTTTCGCCGCCAGCTCATCGCTTTTGAGCGCCAGGCACATGCGGCCGAAGCGGGAATATTTGAAATTACGCGCGCAGAACAGCACGAGTGCGGTTATGGCGATGGTGATCCAAATAAGGTTCTCTATTTTGGGGATCTTCGTGTAACCCAGGGCGCCCCGTGTAACATCCTTGAACACGACCACCAGGGCGGGGATGGCCTGGCCCAGCGCCACGCTCATCAATGTGAAATAATCGCGCCTGAGCTTCAGGGTAAGCAGTCCCACGATAAACGCCAGTATGGCGCCCGAGGCCACGCCCAGAAAAGCGGCCAGCAGCAGCGGAAGCCCCGCGTATTGCATCAAAAGGAATGTGGTATACGCGCCTATGCACAAATACGCCGCCTGCCCCAGGCTGAACATGCCGCCCAAACCCGTGAGTATAAACACCGCCGCTACGGCGATGACCGAAACGCAGGCCTGTATGATGAGCCCGATCTGATAGGGATTCATACTTATCATATCCCTCCTTACGCCTTATCCTGGGAAAAGCGCCCTGAAACGCCCTGCGGGCGTATCAGGAGGAATATCAGCATGATGCTGAACAGGATGATGGGCGTGATTTCGCTTCCCCAATAATAGACGGAGATGATCTCCACAACGCCCAGCAGTATCGCGGCGACGATTGCACCCCCCAGGCTCCCCAGGCCGCCAATCACCGAGGCGATAAAGCCCTTGAGCATCATGCTGGGCCCCAGGGACGAAAACACCGAATACTTAATCCCCAGCATGACGCCCGTGATGCCCGCAAGGAGCCCCGCGATCACCAGCGTCACGGTTACGATCAGCGACGAGTTGATGCCCATCAGCCTGGAGGTGCGACCGCTGATGGCTACCGCCCGTATCGCAAGCCCAAGCCGTGTTTTCTCTATGACCAAAATCAGCACAAGAAGCAGTATTATGGCGGCTGCCAGTATCGTCATATCCAGCACGGAGAACGTGGTGCCCAGTATCTCGACGGCGGTATTCTGAAAAATGCCCGTTATGGCGTACATTTGCGAACCAAAACACACATTCAGTATTTGCTCGATCAGAATAGCGAACGTTACGGAGGAAAGGAAGAAGAACAGAGACCCGCTGTTGTTCTTGCGCAGGCGCGTATAGCCCAGCAGGTCCACGAGATAAGCGATGACCATGCCCGCGAGGCATGTCAAAAGTATGGTCACCCATAACGGTGGGTGATTTAGCCCGTTATGCACAAAATACGCAACGAAGGCACAGGCGCTGATCGTACCCCCGTGCGCGAAGTTTGAAAACTTCAGAACGCTGAACACCAGCGCAAATCCCACGGCGATCAGGGCATATACCGCGCCGCTGGAAATACCGTTCACGATCAGCTGAAAACTCATGCGATCCCCTCCAAAAGGCTTCTGCAGGCGGTTTGAGCCGCGGCCCCGGCCGCTTCTTTACGCCTGTTTTTGTTCTGGGTGGGCAGCCAAGACGCCGCCCACCCAGATTGATGCATCCGTCAGATTTTGTTCCGGGCTTATACCGCGTCCTCGGGAACGGCGATATATGCGGCGATATTCACCTGGCTGCGGTCCTCGGAGTATTCGCCGATGTACATGCCGATGCCGGTGGGGCGGTGGGACGCCGGGTCGATCTTGACCGGGCCAGAAGTGGTGGCGACGCCGGATACGCTCTCCAGCAGGTCGCGCACTTCGGGGCCGTTTGTCGGGTCGCTGGCGCGGCGCATGGCGTCGGCCATGACAAGCACCGCGTCATAGCCGAAGCAGGCGTTTGCCACAGGGTAGTCCTTTGTGAATTTGGCCATATACGCCTGGAGCAGGGGGTAGCTTTCGGCGGTCTTGGAATAGCTGTCGTAATTCTGCAGGAAGTAGATGCCCTTCAGGTCACCCTCATACATGGTCTGGAACGGCGGCCCGAACGTGTTCGCGCCAAGTATCACGCCGGTGAAGCCGGCGTCGCGGAGCTGCTGTGTCAAAAGCTTCGCCTGAGCGGCGTAATCCGTGATGACGACGGCCTCGGGGTTGGCGTTGACCACCTTGATGCACTGCGCGCTGTAGTCGGTGTCGGCCCAGGTGAACGTCTCTTCCGCCACCACGGAGGCGCCCTTCGCTTTCACATACTCCACAAAGGGCTGCGCCTGGGTAACGGCGAACGCGTTCTGGCTGTTATAGACCATGGCGAAGGATTTGAGGCCCAGCTTGACAAGACCAAACTCGGCAAGGCTGAACGCCTGCTGGCGGCAGCCGGGCTCCGCCAGGAACATGTAGGGATATGCCTCCCCGGTATCCGGGTTGGTGGTGCACCGTTCGTCCATGAAGTGCCCGACGCAGGGAATCTCATCCTCGGTAACGAGATCGACCCAGGTCAGGGCCGAGTTGGACAGCGGAGGCCCGATGAGCGCGTCGATCTCATGCTCGTCCACCAACTTGCGGTACGCGTTGAGCGCTTCCTCGGCATCGTTCTTGCAATCGAGCGTAATGAGCTCGATTTGGCGGCCGTTGATCCCACCCGCGGCGTTGATCTCGTTCACGGCGTATTCAACACCCCACGCATTCGCCTGGCCGCTTTCCGATGCGCTGCCGGTCAGGTCCTGAATGTTTCCCAGCTTGATGGGGGACAGATTCGCCGCCGGAGCTTCCGTTGGGGTTTCCGGCTCGCCGCTGGTTTCCGGCGCTTCCGCCTGCGCGGGCGCCGTTGTCGCCTCGGGCGTTCCCCCGAC
>DATMXR010000227.1:0-6608 GCA_035561315.1 Feifaniaceae bacterium | reverse complement strand
AATTAAGAGAGGCGATAATACGGCTTGCATTTCGGTTTCCATATAGGATACAATAGAAGCGGACACAGAACATGGCGTTTATTATGGAAAGGCGGGTGGACTCATGAACCGTATCAAGGATCTGCGCATACAGAACGGCTATACGCAGGATATGCTGGGCAATTTCCTGGGCGTGCAGAAGGCCGCCGTCTGCAAATATGAAAACGGCAGGGCTTCGCTTCCGCAGGAAATGCTCGTGCGCCTTGCGGACCTTTTTTCCGTAAGCACGGATTATTTGCTGGGCAGGGAGGTATCTCCCTCCTCGTCGTTCGAGTTCAATATGGTTCCCGTTCCGGTGGTCGGCCGCGTGCACGCGGGCCTTCCCATACTGGCGGAGGAGAACGTGGAGGACCGTATCGCGGTCCCCGCCTCAGACATTCAAAACGGCGAGTTCTTTTTTATGGAGGTCGAGGGGGACTGCATGACGGACGCGCATATCGTGGAAGGCGCGCTCGTACTCGTCCGACTGCAGCCCAGAGTTGAAAACGGCCAGATCGCCGTGGTGCGCATCAACGACGAGGTGGTGCTGCGCCATGTCAAATGGGTGCGAAACCAGCTCATCCTCTACCCCGCCAACCCGAATTATGATCCTATGGTGATCGCAAGCGGTGACGTACAGATCATCGGCCGGGTGATGGAAGTCCGTATCCGGGGCCTGTAAGCCAGCAGAAGTCAAAAAGCGCCGATTTCGGCGCTTTTTCTATATTTTATGGTTATGCGCGGTTATTTGCCCTCCCTGCACATGGGGCACAGCACGCTTTTATCTACGGCGGGCGGCAAAAGCAGCGTGGTGAGCGGGGCGATCTCCTGAAAGAACGCTTCCGGGGGACGGAACGCGCAGCCAAAATGCATGGGCATCAGCCGGACGGGGTGCATGGCCTCGCAAAACAAAATCGCGCCGCGGTAATAATCGCTGCCCATGCGCGGGTCCACCGGGAAAAACGCAAGGTCGATATGGGAAACGCCCTGTTTGATTTTTTCCAGTTCCTTTAAAAACCTTCCTTCCGCTTCGCGGGCATACGCCTCTCCCCCTTCGTCCCGCCAGTGCCAGTCGTTGAGGTCGCCCGCGTGGAATATGGATACGCCGTCCCATACGATATGGAAGGATACGCCCTCGTCCGTGCTGCCGTAGGCGGTCACCTTCATGCCGTTGGGGAGCACCGTCTGCCCGGGCCGCAGCTTGGGTACGCCCAGAGGCGCGGGGACGTCGCAGCCCGCCGCAAACTTGGCGGCAGTAAGGCCCCAGATATCCGGCGAATAATGGTCCCCGTGCGCGTGGCTGACGAGCGCGGTTATATAGCGCATGGCTTTTAACGGTTCTTCGCACAGCAGCGGATGCTTCTTCGGGTCATAGCAGTCGATCACAAGAAGGCCGCCGTCGCGCTCCAGGCCGAACCCGCTGTTGCCCAGGTACGTAATTTTCATGCGGCCCTCCTTATTGCTTGCTTACTTTTCGCCCAATACCGCCTTGATGCGCCGTACGCCCGCGGAAGAGGCTTCTTCCTTTTTGATGGTGAAATGGCCCAAAGCGCCGGTGTGCGTCACGTGCGGGCCGCCGCAGATCTCCTTGGAGAAATCGCCCATGGTATAGACCTTCACGCGTTCGGCGTACTTGCTTTCAAACAGGCCGATGGCGCCCTGCGCCTTGGCTTCCTCCACCGTCATTTCCTCGCAGGAAACCGGCAGATCCGCCTCTATAACGGAGTTTACGAGGTCTTCCACTTCCTTGATCTCTTCCGGCGTCATTTTGCGGGCAAAGGAAAAATCGAACCGCAGGCGCTCGGCGGTGATGTTGCTGCCCTTCTGCGCCACGGAATCGTCCTTCAATACCCTGCGCAGGGCGGTATGCAGCAGATGCGTCGCGGTATGGAGCTTTGTGGTTTCTTCGGTGCTGTCCGCCAAGCCGCCTTTGAAGCGCTGCTCCGCGCCCGCCTGAGATTTTTTCTGGTGCTCTGCGAACGCCAAGTGATAGCCGTTCACATCCACCTCATAGCCTTTTTCGGAAGCGAGCTCTTGCGTGAACTCCAGCGGGAACCCGAACGTATCGTACAGGCGGAACGCGTCCGGCCCGCTGATGCGCCCATCCGTGAGTGTCATGGAGAGCCGCTCGAACTCGGATATGCCCTTTTTGAGCGTGCGCGCGAAGCGCTGTTCCTCTTTTTCAAGCTCGCTTACGATTTTATTGCTGTTGCGCGCAAGTTCGGTATAAAAATCGCCGTACTGCGCGATGACGGCCTTTGCCACTTCCAGCAAGCCGCCTTCGGGGATATCGAGTTGCATGGAGAAGCGGATGGCGCGGCGGATGAGGCGCCTTAAAATATAGCCCTGGTCCACGTTGCTCGGCGTGACGCCCCTCTGATCGCCCAGTATGAACACCGCGCAGCGGATATGGTCGGCTACGATGCGGAACGCGCGCGTGATCTCCGCGCTCTGCTTGTATTGCTTCCCTGAAAGATGGCTGATGGCCGCGAGGATGCCGGTGAACGCGTCGGTATCGTATACGCTTTCCACGCCCTGCAGCGTGGCGATGGTGCGGTCAAGACCCATGCCCGTATCCACGTTCTTCTGGGCGAGGGGCTCAAACCGGCCCTCCCCTATCTTGTTGAATTCCATGAATACGTCGTTCCAGATCTCCAGATACTTGCCGCAGCTGCACGCGGGCGAACAATCGGCAGAGCAGGCGGGCTTGCCGGTATCGTAGAATATTTCCGTATCCGGCCCGCAGGGGCCGGTCATGCCCGCGGGGCCCCACCAGTTGTGCTTCTTGGGAAGATAAAAAATATGCGAAGGCTCCACGCCCATCTCCACCCATCTGTCGTGGGAGACTGTATCGCGCGGGGCGTCGTGATCGCCTTCAAAGCAGGTGAAAAAAAGCTTGTTCTTGGGGATGCCCAGCCATTTTTCGCCGGTAAGGAATTCCCAGGAGAACGCGATGGCCTCGTGCTTGAAATAATCGCCCAGGGACCAGTTGCCCAGCATTTCAAAGAATGTGCAGTGGGAAGTATCGCCCACCTCGTCGATATCGCCGGTACGGACGCATTTTTGCACATCCACCAGCCGGGTGCCCGCGGGGTGCTTTTCCCCCATCAGGTACGGGACGAGCGGATGCATGCCGGCCGTGGTAAACAATACGGTCGGGTCGTTTTCCGGTATGAGCGAGGCGCTGTCGATCACCGCGTGCCCCTTTTCACGAAAGAAATCCAAATATAACTGACGAAGCTCGCGGGAAGTCAGGTTCCGCATGAAGAGTAATCCCCTTTCTAATAACCCGCCTGAGTTTTTGGGCGGGCACTCTCAAAAAACGGCAAGGAAGGACAAGCCGCTACCATGTGATTTTACCCTCTTTTTCCTTGCAGCGCAAGCGTTTTGCGCGCCATGCCGCCGCGATCGGTAAGGAAAAAGCCCGCCTGATATGAGCGGGCTTTAACGGAGCGTATCTGCTTTACGCGTGTACGATGGCGTCAAACTTGCATTTTTCCATGCAGGTGCCGCACTTGATACACTTCTCCTGATCGATGACGTAGGGTTTCTTGATCTCGCCCTCTATCGCGTTCACCGGGCAGACGCGGGAGCACAGGCTGCAGCCGCGGCATTTGACCGGATCGATGGTGTAGGTCATCAGCGCCTTGCAAACGCCCGCCGGGCAGCGCTTTTCATTGATATGCGCCTCGTATTCGTCCCGGAAGTAGCGTATGGTGGAAAGCACGGGGTTGGGCGCTGTCTGACCGAGACCGCAAAGCGCGGAAGCCTTGATGTTTTTGGCCAGGCGCTCCAGCTTTTCAATATCGCCGGGTTTGCCGCGGCCTTCCGCGATATCGGTCAGCATTTCATACATGCGGCGCGTGCCGATGCGGCAGGGCGGGCATTTTCCGCAGGATTCGTCCACGGTGAATTCCAGAAAGAACTTTGCGATATCCACCATGCAGTTGTCCTCATCCATGACGATCATGCCGCCCGAGCCCATCATGGAGCCGATGGCGACGAGGTTGTCGTAATCGATGGGGATATCCAGGTGCGCCGTCGGGATGCATCCGCCGGAAGGCCCGCCGGTCTGCGCGGCCTTGAATTTCTTGTTCTGAGGGATACCGCCACCAATCTCGTATATGATCTCGCGCAGCGTGGTGCCCATAGGCACTTCCACAAGGCCGGTATTGTTGATTTTGCCGCCCAGCGCAAACACCTTGGTGCCCTTGCTCTTCTCGGTGCCCATGGCGGCAAACCACTCCGCACCGTTCAATATGATCTGCGGGATGTTCGCGTAGGTTTCCACGTTATTCAGAAGCGTCGGCTTGCCGAACAGCCCCTTGACCGCCGGGAACGGGGGGCGCGGGCGGGGCTCGCCGCGGCCGCCTTCTATGGAAGCCAGAAGCGCCGTTTCCTCCCCGCAGACAAACGCGCCGGAACCGAGCCTGAGATCGATGTCAAAATTGAAGCCGGTCCCGAATATATCCGTGCCCAGCAGGCCGTATTCGCGCGCCTGGTTGATGGCGATGCGCAGCCGCTTGACGGCGATGGGGTATTCCGCGCGCACATAGATATAGCCCTGCTGCGCGCCGATTGCGTAGCCCGCTATGGCCATGGCCTCGAGCACCGCGTGCGGGTCGCCTTCCAATACCGAGCGGTCCATAAACGCGCCGGGATCGCCTTCGTCCGCGTTGCAGCAAACATATTTCACATCGCTTTTCGGCTTTTGGGCAAGGCCCCACTTGACGCCCGTGGGGAAACCGCCGCCCCCGCGCCCGCGCAGGCCCGAGCGCTTGACGATATCCACCACATCTTCCGGGGTCAGTTCCGTCAGACACTGCGCCAGCGCCTTGTACCCGTCGAATGCGATGTATTCCTCGATGTTTTCAGGGTCTATGACGCCGCAGTTGCGCAATGCGACGCGGCGCTGCTTTTTATAGAAATCCACCTCGTTTAATGAGCGGATATTCTGATCTTTGTCCACGCTTTCCGAATACAAAAGGTCGCGCACGATACGGCCCTTCACCAGATGCTCGGAAACGATGCGGGGCACATCCTCCACCTTGATATGGCTGTAGAACGAGCCTTCGGGATAAATGATGACGATGGGACCTTTTTCGCACAGACCGAAGCACCCGGTATGCACGACTTTGACTTCCCGCTCCAGACCGGCGTTCAGAATTTCCTCTTCAAACGCCTGGATGATGTTGCGGGACCCCGAGGATGTACATCCGGTACCGGTACAGCACAGTACCTGTGAACGAAAATACTCCATGACGGTTTAATCCTCCTTTGTTTGCAGAACGCTGTGCGTTTCGTAATAGCCGATGGTGTATTCGTCTACAACCCTGCCGTTTACGATATGATCGGTTACGATCCTGCCCACCATATCCGGAACGACCTTCACGTAGGTCACCTTTTCTTCCCCGGGCTTATAGACCTCCACGATGGGCTCCAGCCTGCAAACGCCGATACATCCCGTCTGCGCCACAATGACGTGCTGAAGGTTCCGTTTTGCCACCTCGTCCATAAATGCGGTCAGCACCGGGCGGGCGCCCGCCGCAATGCCGCAGGTGGCCATGCCCACGACGACCCGCGTCCCTTCGGATTCTTTTCTGAGGTTGATGGTTTCGAGCGTTTTATTCCGGATGGCTTCCAGCTCCTGTAATGTCTTCATATCACACACCTCCGTTTAATGCTTCAATACCTTCATATAAATATGCCTTAATCCAAGCGGATACTTCGGGCGTATGGAGAGGAACGCCCCCCAGCGCCGCCTTGATTTCCCGCGTATCCGCCCGGAAATTTTTATCATCCACGGTATAGGTAAATATAAAATCGATGTCTTCATTGCAGAGCATGCTGATATAAAGCGTTTCTGCAATATTCCCGAGCGGCGGACGGTCCCAATGTGAAATTTGGTAGCTTGCTTCTATCCGCGTCCCCACCCCGCTCTTTGACTCAAGGGAGAATATTCCTCCCGCGGCTTCGGCCCCGGCCTGGAACATGGGAATGCCGAGGCCCACCTTGCGTGTGGTTCGGCTGGTGACGAAAGGATCCAGGACCTCGCGCTGGAACGTTTCCGTCATACCGCATCCGTTGTCGGAAATGGAAAGAACCATCCGATCCTGCGCGTGATCCACGTGAAGATCTATTTCAATGCACGTGGCGTTTGCGGCGATGGAATTCTGTATGATGTCAAGCGCATGCAGCGAGATCTCCTTCATCATCATAAGAAGGGGTTACCCTTTCTTGCGATACTTCTCAATGATACCGGGGACGTCCGCAGGCGTGAGCCTTCCGTATACTTCGTCGTTTACCATCATGGCGGGCGCCAGGCCGCAGCAGCCGATACAGCGCATGGCTTCAAGCGTAAACAGACCGTCCGCGGTGGTAGCGCCTACCGCGACTTTTAATTCCTTTTCCAGCGCTTCCATCACTTTGGCGGCTCCGCGCACATAACATGCGGTGCCAAGGCACATGCCGATTTTATAGACGCCTTTGGGCTGCAGCGTGAACTGGGAATAGAATGTGGCAACGCCGTATATGGTACTCATCGGCACGCCGGTTTTTTCCGAAATAAAGCGCTGTACTTCCTCATCCAG
>DATMXR010000226.1:0-10695 GCA_035561315.1 Feifaniaceae bacterium | reverse complement strand
AGCTTCCGCTGCCGGGGAAGGGGCGGGCGTATTTGCTTCTTTGCCGCCCGCCGGCAGCGTGAAAACGCCCGTCAGGAACAGGATTGCGGCAAGGGCGGCCGCGCCGAGCACAGCGAACAGCCAGACAGGCTTCTTCCGCGCGTACCTTCTGCCGCCGTACTTGGGCAAGCCGACCCCCTCCTTTATTTATGCTGGTACATATTGAGCCCGTATTGCTCGATCAACGCCTGAAGCGTGCCGTCCTCTTTCATGTCCTGTATCACTTCGCCCGCCATCATGGCGAACGCGGAGCTGTCCGCGTAGGAAGCCGCCACATACCCCACCGAACCGATCGGCGTTTCGTGCAGGGAAAGCCCTTCTTCCAGAAGCCGGGGCAGCTGCGCGCCGCAGGCCGCGATGAACGCGATCTTCCCCCCCTTGAGCGCGGCGACAAGGTCCGGGTAGGAGGCGTAGTACTTGAAGCCCTCGGTCGAATCATATTCCTGCTTCTGCGCATACGCCTTCCACACGCGTTCCGCTGCGCTTCCCTCTATCATGCCGACCACGCTTCCCGCAAAGGAAGCCCTCTCGTCCCCGCTGCGGCAGACGAGCCGCACGCTGTCCTCATAATACGGGGCGGAGTAGGCGTAATCCTCATTGCCCGTGTTCCAGATCTGCGCGAACGCGAGGTCGATTTCGCCGCTGTTCAGCTTGGGCAGCGCCGTATAGGCGGTAACGGGCGTCAGGCTCAGCGCCACTTCGGGCGGAAGCTCCGGAAAGACGCGCCTTGCCACTTCCCGCGCTATGGCGACCTCCAGTCCGTCCTCATTTTCCGAAAAGCCGGGTACATCCGTGCGCACGCCCACGCGGAGTACGCCCAGGCGCTGTGCGCGCAAAAGCTCCGGCGTGTTCAGCAGCTGGTTTGCGGGACGCAGCAAAATAAGCAGCAGCACCACGATGACGACGGGCGCCGCCACAAGGAGAAGGCGCAACCTGTTTTGCATCAAACCGGCCATATAGCGGCCGCGCCGCCTGCTACGCCGCTTTTGCATTCTACTCTCCCGCCGTCCGTTTCATACCGCCGATAAATCCTGCGGATTTATCGGCGGGGCTTTTTGTAGATGAAACGTGCGTATCGCGCACTTTTTTCAGGCAAATCCACCGCGCTGCCAGGCCGCCGTTTTCTGTTTTTGGAAACGGCAATTTAAAAAGCCCGCCGAACGCGTCAGAAGTATTGTATCCCATTTGCATGCGTCTGGCAAATAGTGAAAATACAATATTCATGGTACGTTCACAGTTCCCATCGGCCTTGCAATGTTGCAATGGCACAACAAACGTTGTAGAATGAAGTAGTTATACGATATAATAGCGAAGCGTGTGCCGGTCCATATATTCGGGCGCACGCCGGGAGGTTTTGGCCGTGGCTCTGGCTCTGCAAATGAAGAAGTTCATCAATTCCGAACACGCCGGGGATTATGTGCCCATCGTGCTGCCGGGTTTTCCGGATAAAAGCGGCGCGGCGACGCCGGAGGAAACAAAAATCCATTATCTGGAGGCGGGCGTCGGGGAGCCGCTGCTGCTTTTGCATACCGTCGGGCAAAGCCTGTATACCTGGCGCAACGCGTTTGGCGCCCTGTCCGAGCATTACCGGGTCATCGCCGTGGATCTTTTGGGGCACGGCTATTCCGGCCGCCCCGCGCAGTTTGATTATGCCATCGCCGAGCAATCGGACGCGCTGCGCATGTTCATGGACGCCAAGGGCATTGAAAGCGCCCATATCGTCGGCTTCTCCATGGGGGCCATGTACGCGCTGGATTTCGTTGTGAAAAATCCGGACCGCGTGGGCAAGGTGGTGCTGCTTTCGCCCGGCGGCGTGACGCCGGAGATGCCCCTTTCGGTGCGCATGCTGCAAAGCCCGCTGTTCGGCGGCATCGCATGCAGGCTCTATAACCGGAAAACGGTGGAAAAACTGCTTTCGGACTGCTTTTTTGACCTGACGAATCTGACCGAAGAGGTGCTCGATTCCTACTATGCCACGGTCGCCGATCCGTACTCCCGAAAGGCCGTACAGCTTTCCGTACTCAATTTCGATGAGCAGGAAGTGGAAAAGGCGCTCCGCAGCGTCAGCGCCCCTGTCCTGATACTCTGGGGCGGGGAGGACAAATGGCACAACCCCAACAGCAGCGAGCTCTACCACGCCATACTGGAAAACGCGCAGTTCTCCGTTGTCCGCAACGCGGGGCACCTGCTGCATGAGGAAAAGGCGCAGCGTTTCGTGGACGCCATTATGGAATATATTCCCGCGCCGGTGGATTTATAAAAACGGCAGCCCGGGCATACTCCTTGCTAGGCATAGTTCCGGCGGCAGCCCGGCTTAAAAGGAGGAAGGCATGAAGGGGCTTCTCGATACGATACAGGCCAACTGGACGACGTACGCGGAGGACGCGGTCGTTATCATGGTGATATGGGTCGTGGCGACCATACTGATGCGTTCCGCCGCAAAGATCATTACGGCCTCCCACCGCAAGCAGGTTTTAAAGCTTACCCCGGAGCGCCAGCGCAGGGCGGAGACGGCCGCCACCATCACCAAAAGCCTGAGCCGGTACATCATAGTCTTTCTTGCCATAGCGGCAACCGTCGGCCAGCTTGGGCTGACTCCCGTCATGAACTCGCTGCTTGCGGCGGCGGGGGTCGGCGGTATCGCACTCGGCATCGGCGCGCAGAGCTTCATCAAGGATGTCGTCGCGGGCCTTTTTTTGATTTTTGAGGATCAGATGGCCGTGGGGGATTATATCACCGCTGCGGACGTCACCGGCACCGTGGAGGAGATCACGTTAAGAAGCACCGTGGTGCGCGGGTTCCGCGGGGAGATCAACGTCATCCCCAACGGCAGCATCGGGGTGCTTGTGAACTTCTCCCGGGCGGACTACCTGGCCATGGTGGATGTGGAGATCGACCGGGAGGCGGATATCGCCCGCGCGGAGCGCTGCATGCGCGAGGAGGCCGAGGCCTACGCGAAAGAAAGCGATACCGCGGTCGATTCGCCGGAGGTACTGGGGGTTACGGCGGTCGGCGGCGAAGGCGTCACCATGCGCATGGTACTGCGCGTAAAACCCATGACCCAGTGGGCGGCGGAGCGCGCGCTCAACCGCCGCATCAAGGAGCGATTTGAAAAGGAAGACATCCCGCTCGCCTTCCGGCGGCTGATCGTAAAAAGCGACGCGGGCGCGCAAAGCGCGGCAGACATAAACGGAGGAAGCCATGATCGAACGGTTTGAGCTGCTCGACCGCGTGCAGATGAAGAAGCCCCACGCCTGCGGCGGCAACGATTGGACGATCATACGCGTGGGCGCGGACGTGAAGATCAAATGCAATGTGTGCGGCCGCATCGTGATGATGGACCGCGTTGATTTTATCAAGCGGGGCAAGAAGCTGCTCCCGAAAGGACAACAGGCATGAACGCACCGGCAATGAATCGCCGTGATTACAGGGCGCTGCAGGCTGCGGCGGAAGAACTGCACCGGCCGGACCGCGAATACAGGCGGGCCGTGAACCTGGATTTTCTGGTATACGTGCTCTCGGTGGTACTCATCGCGCTGTCTTTGCGCGCGTTTATCGGGGAGCCGGTGCGGGTGGACGGCCCCTCCATGCTGCCCGCGCTGCAGGATACGGAATATATGCTCGCCGAAAAGGTCTCCTACTATTTCCATCCGCCCGAACGCGGGGATATCGCCATCGTATTCTACCCCGGCTTTACGGTGAGCTGCGTCAAGCGCGTTATCGGTCTGCCGGGCGAGCGCATCTCCATATACGACGGCAAGGTATATATCAACGGCGAGGAGCTTGACGAAAGCGAGTATTGGAACGATTATATCGAGGGCAACATGGCGGAGCAGACCGTGCCCGAAAACACCGTGTTCGTCATGGGGGATAACCGCAACATCAGCGGGGACAGCCGCATGCGGGAGGTCGGCCCCATCCCCTTTGAAAAAATATTGGGCAAGGTCCGGCTTGTGATGTGGCCGTTCGGCTCGTTCCGCGCCATCACGCACGGCGTTTATTAAGGGATGTCTTCAAAAGGAAACTTTGTGGGCCCGCAGCGCGCGGATGCGCGTACGCGCAGGGCTTTGCGCCGGGCAGCCGAGGAGCTGCACGCAAAGGATGCGCAGTACCGCCGCGCCGTGAATGCGGACTTTGTTATATCCCTTCTTATTTTGCTTTTGCTTGCGCTGTCCCTGCGTATGTTCATAGGCGAACCCGTGCTGGTGGAAGGGGAGTCCATGTACCCCGCCCTGCACAGCGGGGAGCGCATCGTGGTGGAAAAGCTTACGTATGATGTGCGCGGGCCTGCGCGGGGGGATATCGTCGTCTGCTTTTATCCCGGGCACGCCATCAGCCGGGTCAAGCGCGTCATAGGCCTGCCGGGGGAGCGCGTCGCCATACGGAACGGGGCCGTGTATATTGACGGCGGGCTGCTTGACGAGCGCGCGTACTGGAACGGCTTTATCTATGGGGATATGGAGGAGCGGCTTGTGCCGGAACATTCCGTGTTCGTCATGGGGGATAACCGCAACCACAGCACGGACAGCAGGGAAAGTAGCGTCGGCTGCATCCCGTATGAAAAGATACTCGGCCGCGCCGCCCTCGTGTTCTGGCCGCCGGACTTTGCCCGCGCGATTCGGCACAGAGCGCGCCCATGAGCGTTTTTGCGCCAAGGTAAGCGGATTGATCGTCACACGGTTTACCAAAATGATCGGAAGGAGCATGCCGTGCAAATAAGCCGCGCCGCGCATAAACATGTGGAATACGCCCGCCACAGCCTGTTCTCGTGGCTGTTCGTGCTGCTCGAAGTCATCGCGGCGCTTGCGGCTTTGTTTCTGCTCGTGCTGTTTCCGGTGCGGGTGAGCGGCAGCTCCATGGCGCCCACGCTGCAGCAGGGGGAAATCTTATTGATCGACCGCCTCACGCTGTTCTTCCGTTCGCCCCGGCGCGGCGACCTTGTGATATTTGAAAACCCGTCCAGCGGCGAGGAACTCATCAAGCGCGTCGTCGCACTGCCGGGGGAAACGGTGGAGATCGTGAACGGCGCCGTGTATATCGACGGGCGGATGCTCGATGAGTCCGCCTATTCCCCTTCCGCCGCGAAGGATTTCGAGCCGGCCGTGGTGCCGGAGAATTGCGTGTTCGTATTGGGGGACGACAGGGCGGGGAGTCTCGACAGCCGGGACCCGGCTTTGGGCGCTGTCCCGTTCGGCCTGCTGGACGGCAAAGTCCGCGTCCGCGTCTCCCCGCTCAACCGCGCCGCGCTGTTCGGATAGGCCCCGAGCGCGCGTGAAAACTGCGGTAACGCGCGTAAAAACGTGGTATACTAAAAAAAGCCGCTATTTTAAAAAGGGATTTTATGCCAGCGCCCGCGTGGCTTACCGATAGGAGGAACGTATGAGCAAGCCCACATTTTATATCACCACCCCCATTTATTACCCAAGCGACAAGCTGCACATCGGCCATGCGTACAGCACCGTCGCCGCGGACGCCATCGCCCGCTACAAGCGCCAGACGGGGTACGACGTGTATTTTCTCACCGGCTCGGACGAGCACGGCCAGAAGATCGAGCGCAAGGCCGCCCAGAACGGCGTGACCCCCAAGGAATATGTGGATAAGATCGTGGCATCCTTCCAGGCGCTGTGGAAGCTTCTTGATATCTCCAACGACGGCTTTATCCGTACCACGGACGATTACCACGAAAAAAGCGTGCAGAAGATATTCAAAAAGCTCTACGGGCAGGGGGATATCTACAAATCCGCCTACATGGGGCATTACTGCACGCCCTGCGAAAGCTTCTGGCTGGAACGGCAATTGAACGATGGCCGCTGCCCGGACTGCGGCGGCCCCGTGGAAATGGTGGAGGAGGAAAGCTACTTCTTCCGCATGAGCAAGTATGCGGACCGGCTGATCGAGCATATCAGGACCCACCCCGAGTTCATACAGCCGCCCTCGCGCGCCAACGAGATGCTGCAGAACTTCCTGCTGCCGGGCCTCGAGGACCTGTGCGTAAGCCGCACGAGCTTCAAGTGGGGCATCCCCGTGGATTTTGACGAAAAGCATGTGGTATACGTGTGGCTGGACGCGCTTTCTAACTACATCACCAAGCTCGGGTTTTATTCGGAGGACGACAGCCTCTACAAAAAATACTGGCCCGCGGACGTGCACCTTGTCGGCAAGGAGATCGTGCGCTTCCATACCATCATATGGCCCATCATGCTCATGGCGTTAGGCGAACCGCTGCCCAGGCAGGTGTTCGGGCACGGCTGGCTGGTGCTCGACGGCGGCAAAATGAGTAAATCTAAAGGCAACGTCGTGGACCCCGTCAAGCTGTGCGACCGGTACGGCGTGGACGCGCTACGCTATTTCCTGCTGCGCGAGGTGCCCTTCGGCTCGGACGGCGTGTTCTCCAACGAGGCGCTCATCAACCGCATTAACAGCGATCTCGCGAACGACCTCGGGAACCTTCTTTCCCGCACCGTCGCCATGATCGGCAAATACTTTGACGAAGCCGTGCCCGCGCCGGCCGCGCCCGTTGCGGAGCAGGACGGTGCGCTCATCGCCATGGCGGAAAGTTTGCCCGCCGCCGTGGACGCGCAGATGAAGGACTTGAAGCTGCCCGAGGCTTTGGCGGAAATCTGGAAGCTCGTTTCGGCCAGCAACAAATACATCGACGTGACCGCCCCCTGGGTGCTCGCCAAGGACGCGGCGCATAAAGGCCGTCTCGGCACGGTGCTCTATAACCTGGCGGAAAGCCTCCGCTATATCGCGGTGCTCGTACAGCCCTTCCTGACCGGGACGCCCAAAGAGATGTTCAAGCAGTTGGGGATCACGGGCGGGGAGCTGACCTCCATGGACAGCCTGAAGAAGTTCGGCGCATTAAAGCCCGGCACGCGCGTGCAGAAGGGCGAGGCGCTGTTCCCGCGCATCGACGTCAAGAAGGAGCTTGCGGAACTGGAGGCGGAGACGCTTGCCGCCCAAGCGGCGGCCGCCGCAAAGAATGCAGCAGCGGCAAAACCCGAAGCGCCTAAAGCCGAGGCCGCGCCCGCCCCCGCGGAAAGCAAGCACGCGGAGGAAGGCCCGCTGCCCGAAATCGACTATGCGGATTTTGCGAAGCTGGATTTGCGATTAGCGAAAGTGCTCGCCTGCGAGGAGATCAAGCGCAGCAAAAAGCTCCTAAAGCTGACCCTCAAGGTGGGCGAAGAAGAGCGCACGGTGGTTTCGGGCATCAAGACCTGGTACCAGCCGGACGACCTTGTGGGCAAGACCGTGGTGCTTGTCGCGAACCTCAAGCCCATTACGCTGGCAGGCGTTGAAAGCCGCGGCATGATACTCTGCGCGTCCGACGACGGCGACGTCAACCTTTCCGCGCTGACCACCATGGCGGATATGGAAGACGGTTTGAAAGTGAGATAGCAATGGGGCTTTGCCCCATACCCTATTAAAGGGGCGTAACGCCCCTTTGATAGCCCTTCCTGTCCAAGTGACTTATGTCCCTTGGATTTAATTTTAGATCATGCGTAGGTTTTTCTTTTGCAGCTTTTCTTTTTGCAAAAAGAAAAGCGCGTACCCTATTAAGAAAGGCAACTGTCATGCGTTTATTCGACACCCACGCCCATCTCTTGGATGAGCGGTTTGATGAAGACCGGGAGGCTATTATGGCTTCCCTGCCGGGAAAAAACATTGCGTATATGCTGGAGGCGTGCACGCAGGTACCGGACGCGGAGAATACGCTGGCGTTTGCCCGCAAGTATCCCTTCGTGGTGGCGGCGCTCGGCACGCACCCGCACGAGGCGGCGGGCATGGAAGAGGCGCATCTGACGCGGCTTGAAACGCTGCTTTCTGATAAAAAGGCTGTCGCCGTAGGGGAGATAGGTCTCGACTACCATTACGATTTCTCCCCGCGCGAGGTGCAGCGAAAGTGGTTTTCCGAGCAGCTCGCGCTGGCGCGTTCTAAGAAACTGCCCGCCGTGCTGCATGTGCGGGAGGCGGACGGCGACGCGCTCTCTATCCTGCGCGCGCAGAAGGACGGGCTGACGGGGGTCATGCACTGCTTTTCCGGAAGCTATGAAACGGCGAAGATCTGCCTGGACCTGGGCCTTTATATCGCGTTCGGCGGCGCGCTGACGTTCCGGAACGCAAAAAAGGCGCTTGAGATCGCGGCAAAGCTCCCCATGGACCGGCTTCTGATCGAGACCGACTGCCCATACATGACGCCCGTGCCATACAGAGGCAAGCGCAACGACCCCTCTCTAGTTAAACTCGTATGCGAAAAGCTGGCGGAGATCAGAAACATGGATGCGGAGGAGGTTGCGCAAATCACGCTGGAGAATGGATTCCGGTTGTTCGGGATGACGTAAGGCGCGGTACTTTTCTTTCCACGAAAAAAAGTGCCAAAAGAAAGCGGATTGATTTAAAGAGACACAAAAGCGGAGGAACTTCCCCCGCTTTTGTGTCTTTACTATATTATCCGATCTTAATCCCCAGTATCTTCGGCCCTTCCCCGGACCCGGACATGCCGCGGGTGCCTACCACAAGATAATCCCCGAACACGGCGGGCGTACTTTCGATGCGGGAGCCCATGTCGATGGAGTTGAGCAATTCGCCGGTGCGCGCGTCGAACATGCGCATCATGCCGTTGCGGTCGCATTGGAGCACATAGGCGTCCCCGCTCTCATCGTAGATCACCACGGGCGAGCTCCAGAAATCGCTGTACTGCTCGTAGCGCCATACCTCCTCGCCGCTTTCCTTGCTGTAGGCGATGAGCCTGCCGCCGTTGCCGGCCTTCGTTTCGCCGTCCTGGGTATAGGTCACCGGCACAAGCTGGGAATTGTATATGACAAGGTCGCTGATGTTGCCGCGGCCGACGTGCGGCGTTCCGAGCGTGCCGCCGTTGCTGGAGGTGTTGCCAAAGCGTGCCTCATACTCCTTTTGCCAGATGATCTTTCCGGTGCGCCCGTCGATCTTGCGGTGGTAGTTCATACCCTTGCCCGAGTCTGCCGCGCCGGGCTGCTTATCCACTTCGTTCGCGGTATAGAGGTAGAACGTCTGGTTCGGGACGTCCTCCTCTATCACGATGGAAACGTCGCTGTCGTCGGTGACGTCCACCACATACTGGAGCTTTAACGTGTTGAGGTCCAGGCACTGGAGCCTGCCGCCGTTGTCCGTAAAGAACGCGTAGTTGCGGAACGCTGCCACGGAGTTTTCAATGCCCACCCAGCGCTTGTTTTTGTCGTCGCCGATCCAGCTGCCGCTTTTCCCGTATTCGTCGCTTATGCCGTAGCCGTCGCCCTTGTAGCGGTATTTCTGCAGCGGGCCGGGGTTGACGGAAACGGCGCCTGCCGACGCGTCAAAGCTGGAATTGAGCTTGAACGTATAGAATACGCCGTTCTCGCCGGGGGCGATAATGGTATCCGTCGCGGCGTTGACGAGCGCGCTGGAATCGTACGCCTGCCAGGCGCGGTAGGAGAACGCGTCCTTGCCTCCGAACTTCCAGACCACCTTGTTCTGTATGAGGTCTATGATGCGGAACCACGCGCCGGAAACGCCGTCCTCCCGGCTGGTGATGCCCTGCCCGGTATACAGCAGGGGATAGCCGCGCGGGTCGATTGAGGCCGTGCCCTTTGTGACCACGCCGAGGTTGATCGGGTCCCGCGTGGGGTTGCCGCTTTCCAGCTCCAGGAAGTAAATGTGGCCGTCCATTGTGCAGTAGATGACTTCCACAAAGCCGTCCTTGTTTTTGTATTCGTCATACACGCCCAACACCTTGCGGGTCTCCGCGGGCCATTCCACGATCAGGGGCATGCCCGTCCAGCCGGTGCCCGTCCATGTGCCCATGGTTTCCGTGGAAAGGCTGCCGATGTCCTTTTCCCAGATACGCGTGAGCGAGGTTTCTGCTACCGTCTGCGTGCCGTAGGTGAACGTGTTGCGGTAATTGCTGCCGCCGAATGTGACAAGGCCGGGCAGCGCGGTAAACGCTTTGTCGTCCCCGAAGCGCATGTCCTCCCCGCGGTCAAACGTATCGGTCTCCTGCCCGTCTATCATGAGGCCCGTTGAAAAGCCGAAGCTGCCAGGGTCCGCTTCCGCCACAGGTTCTATGGGAAGGTCGGGCGCAAGCGTCGGCACCGGCGTCGGCGTGGGCGGCGCTTCGGGCAGGGATTCCCCGGGGGCCGGCGTCGGCGTATGGATGGGGAGCACCTTCTCAAGCGGGCCTTTTCCGCTTAAAAGCTGAATGCCGACGAGCACGAGCGCGACGATGGCGCAGATCATGATAATAAACAGCAAAAACCGTTTCCAGTTTACGGTGCGGCTGCGGCGGAGCTGCCGCCCTCTGCGGCTTCTTCTCATGTGCGGTTCCTCCTTATGGCGCGGATAGTATGGAAGATCGTCCCATTGCTATCCGTTGTCTGCGTTCTTATAATACCGTATCAGCGCCTGTGTGCCAAGGTCCTGAAATCCGCGCTCGCACAAATCCCCATACATGGCGGCGACGGTGGAGAGCATGGGCAGCATCAGTTCCGCGTCCCGCGCTTCTTCGAGCGCGATATTCATATCCTTGACAAAATGCTTGATATAAAACCCCGGCGCGTCGTCGTTACGGAGCATCTTCGGCCCGTTGCTTGAAAGCTGGAAGCTCGCCGCCGCCCCGCCGCCGATGGCATTTACCACGGCTTC
>DATMXR010000225.1:0-2636 GCA_035561315.1 Feifaniaceae bacterium | reverse complement strand
CAGTCGGGGTTCAATGGAATGAGCTCGGGCAGCACAAAAAGCCCGTCCCGTCTTATGAGGACGTCGTCAAAGTACATTTCGCCGCCGCCCCAGGCGGAAGTCTGGATGCAGACAAGGTCCCAATGCAGCGCGGATTTGTTGCCGTTGGGCGCTTCATCGTAGCAAGCGCCGGGCGTGAAGTGGAAGCTACCCGCGATCTTTTCATCAAACAGGGTATCCTTCATCGGCGTATTGATATAGGGGTTGACGCCAATCGCAAACTCGCCGACATAGCGCGCGCCTTCGTCCATATCGAACACCCTGGTGATGCGCTCGGTATCGTTGGAGGTGGCGGAAACGATTTTGCCGTTTTCAAACGTCAGCACGATGTTGTTGTAGGTAAACCCGTCGTGCACGGAAGGGGTGTTGTAGGAAAGCACGCCGTTTATGCTGTCCCTGACGGGAGCGGTGTAGATTTCGCCGTCCGGGATGTTCATGTGTCCCGCGCAGATGATGGCGGGAATGCCCTTGATGGAGAACGTGAGGTCGGTGCCCGGCCCTTTGATATGGACCTTGTCCGTCCGTTCCATGAGCGCTTTTAAAGGCCGCATGGCGAGTTCCATGCGGGAATAATCGAGGTTGCAGACGTTGAAGTAATAGTCTTCAAACGCCTCCGTGCTCATATCCGCCATCTGCGCCATGCTGGGGTGCGGGTACCGCAATACCACCCATTTGGTCTTGGGCACGCGAATCTGGCCGTGTACGGGCCGCCAATAGACGCGCTGGTAGCGCGCGAGCTGCTCATGCGGCACATCGGCAAACTCGGACGCGTTGGGGCCGCCGCGTACGCCGATAAACGCCTGCATTTGGCTCATGAGGCTGCCGTCATACTCTGCGCGTATTTTCAGCTGTTCGTCCGTGCAGTGCATCAAAAGGGCACGATCTACGCTTCTATCGTCCAGCCACACAAACGGGATGCCGCCCGCCGCATACGCTTCTTCCACCAATACCTGCGTGAGCGGGCCGATTTCGCCGACGGCTTCTATCAAAACCTTTTCGCCCGGCTGCAGGTTGCAGGAAAATCTGACGAGGTTCCGCGCCAAAGTGCGCATTCTGGGATCGATCATAGTTACCCCCTGTTTCATGTTTTACTTATTTATAAGGCATGCCGCGCGCAGCAAATCGCGCGTCTTTTCTTTATCCTTTGCTGCGCCTGCCCCTGTTATCCGCATCAGGCTGGCGCCTGGCCGTTTTTGTGCCCGAGCCGGACGTCCTCTTTGTATCCTCCGCATGGGAGGCGTTGAGTACGCCGATGACCACCGCACAGGAAAAGCCTATGCCTATGCCTTCTATGACCTGCCCCGCGTCCGCCGGAAAGCCGATAAGGCCCACCAGCGCCGTCACCAGAACGGCGACCGCAAAGCCCGTCAACACGATGAACAGCACCATCTTGCCCCTGGTGTTGAGCCTGAACCGGTTTTTCAGCCTGAGCGGCAGATTAAAGAACCGGAACAATATCAAAGAAGCAACAAGCCCGCCGATCAACCCGTATAACAGATGGGGCGTAAAGGCGTCAAGCACGGTCTTCCTCCCCTTCCGGGGCAAACCCGATCTTCTCTTTGAGGATATAGAGCGGCCTGCCCTTGAGTTCGTCGTACATCCGGCTCATATACGCGCCCTGTATGCCGAGCGTGCAGAGCGTGACGCCCTGCACCAGCAGTATGCCGTCCACCGCCCACAGCCACGGCGCCACGCCTATTGTGGCCGCAAGCACGATGAGCGCCACCAGACCCAAGAAGGAAAGCGCAATGAGCCCCGCGCCGAACCAGCCGGGCAGCGTGAGCGGGCGGGCGGAAAACCCGGCGATGCCGTCAAACGCCAGTTTGAGCATCTTCTTGAGCGTATACTTGGTGGTGCCCGCCTGGCGTTCGGCGCGTACAAATTCAAGCGGCACCGCTTCAAAGCCCATCCAGGCCGACATGCCCCGCAAAAAACGGTTGTGCTCGCGCATCGTCAGAAACTGATCGGCCACGCGCCTGTCCAGCAGCCTGAAATCCCCGCTGTCCAGCGGGATGGGGTACGCGCTCATTGCGCTCAGCAGGCGATAGTATACATAAGCCGTCGCCCGCTTGAACAGCGTTTCCCCCTTGCGCCCGAAACGCTTGCCGTATACGATATCGGCCCCCTGCTTCCAAAGCTCCATCATTTTCGCAATAAGCTCCGGGGGGTCCTGCAGATCCACGTCTATTACCACCAGGACGTCGCCCTTTGCCGCGTCCATGCCGGCGGTGACCGCAAGCTGGTGCCCGAAATTGCGGGAAAACGATAATACGCGGACATTTTGGTCCTTGTTTGCGAATTCTCTGAGCAGTTTGAGCGAATCGTCCCTGCTGCCGTCGTCCACAAATATCAGCTCATAAGGGTTACCTATACCCTGCATGGCCGATGTCAGGCGCGGATAGGACATGGGCAGAACTTCCTGCTCGTTGAACACCGGTATGACGACGGAAATGAGCTTGTCCTTCATTTTGATTCCTCTTGATTCCTCTTTCGCAATTTGCGCCATTGCATGGGCACATTGCCCTAATTTTCATTATATCCCCTTTATTGTACAAAAAACAATCGGTCCCGCTATGATTTTGTCTTATGTGCAACGC
>DATMXR010000224.1:0-23340 GCA_035561315.1 Feifaniaceae bacterium | reverse complement strand
TAGAAATACGATGCTTGCTTCAGCGGAAAAATTGAATGCACAAAAAAAGCGGGCAACGACCCGCCTGAACGGACAAAAGCATCATCCTCTTTATTCTTCCAATATGGCCTGCGCGATCGCCAACGTCTTGATGTGCGAAATGCTGATATGTATGGCGCGGCCCCCCATGCTTTCCATGCGCGTTTTCGCGGAGTTCCAAAGCTGCACGTAGGGTTTGCCCAAATCGTCGTGCAATATTTCAATATCCCGCCAGCCTATCCCGTTGAACCCTGCGGCAAGCGCCTTTGCGGTCGCTTCCTTGGCCGCGAATATGCCCGAAAGCGTCTGCGCGTCTTCGCCGCACCTCTTATAGTACTGCTGTTCGTTCTGGGTAAATATCCGTTCCAAAAACGCATTCTGAATCGCGGCGCGTTTAATGCGTTCCACTTCTATCACGTCAATGCCGGTACCGACAACCATATATTCCTCCAAGCGCCAGCCGATTGGACGACCAAACGTTTCTTTGGCAGTCCCGTCCGGAGCGCCACATTATTGTAACCCGCCACAACGCCAAAGTCAATTACATGCATGTTCGACCGCAAGCGCCATGGCTTCCGCCGCGGCCGCAAGCACGCTTTGAAAGGAAAACCGTCTTTGCTCCCCGGTCGAAAGCGCAAATATGGTATCCCCATCCATCATTGTATGCACGGGGCGTACGGAAAGCGCAAGTCCGTCGTGCGCGATGGCGGCCATTTTATTGGCTTCCTCCCGCGTCAGCGCCGCATTTGTGGCAATCACCCCGAGCGTGGTGTTCGTGCCGATTAAAATCTGCGCAAGTTCGTTAAGATGCTCCATACAGGGGACCATGGCGCCGTCTTTTCTGGCCGCCGCAAGAAGCTTCCCGGTGTGGTGGTCGTAAATATCCCCCACCGCGTTGACGGCCGCAAGCGCGCCCACCAGAATGCCGCCGGGCAGTTCCATGCAGCTTGACCCCAGCCCGCCCGGTACGGAATACTCCATTCCGAAAGATTTTCCGACCGTAGCGCCCGTGCCTGCGCCGATCCTGCCCGAAAGCGCGCCCTCCCTGGAAGCGGCGGCGCACGCCAAATACCCTTCCTGCCTGCCCGGGCGGACGGAGGCCGAGCCTACGGCAAGATCAAAGAGCACCGCGGCGGGTACGACGGGCACCACGCCAACCCCGACGTCAAGCCCTATTCCCCGCTCCTCCAGGTACTGCATGGCGCCGGAGGCCGCATCTAATCCATATGCGCTGCCGCCCGAGAGCATGACAGCGTGAACGCGTTCCACCAGGTTGTATCCGCGCAGCAGGTCGGTCTCGCGCGTGCCGGGCGCGGCCCCGCGGACGTCGACTCCCGCGACGGCCCCTTTGGGGCACAGTATGGCGGTGCAGCCCGTCTTTGCCTGCTCATCGGTCCAGTGGCCGAGTAATATGCCGTCTATGGCAGTAATTCCAAGGTCCACGCAAACCCTCCTTTGCCGGTTCAGGCCTATTATACCGCGGGCGTTCCATATGGGCAACGCCGCAAAAAGATGTTTACATATTGATTGTACACAGAAAGAGGATGTCTATACGGATAACCATGCTGACCGCAGGGGTCCTCCGCTTATCCTCCCGCCGCTCGCTCACTCCGCTCGCGGCCTGATCGGCTGCGACAGCCCGCAGGCCTAGTGCCCGAAGGTGTCTCCCGCCGAGGACTGCACGAAATCCCGGCCGCTAAAAACGCTCCACCGGAGCGTTTTCTTCACGCGGCTTCGAACCCCTTGAATCAATGCACCAATACCAAAGGCCACCCTTTAGGGTGGCCTTTGGTATTGGTGGGCCGTCAGGGACTCGAACCCTGGACACCCTGATTAAGAGTCAGGTGCTCTACCAACTGAGCTAACGGCCCATATGGAGCGGGAAACGAGATTTGAACTCGCGACCCCTGCCTTGGCAAGGCAGTGCTCTACCGCTGAGCTATTCCCGCAAAAACTGGTGGGCCGTCAGGGGCTCGAACCCGGGACACCCTGATTAAGAGTCAGGTGCTCTACCAACTGAGCTAACGGCCCATATAAAATCCAGCGGCTTGAAACTGGAGCGGGTGATGGGAATCGAACCCACACGACCAGCTTGGAAGGCTGGAGTTCTACCATTGAACTACACCCGCAAATGGCGTGGAGCGGGAAACGAGATTCGAACTCGCGACCCCTGCCTTGGCAAGGCAGTGCTCTACCACTGAGCTATTCCCGCATACCCTTTTGGCTTCAAGATGCGTCCGCATGGTCTTGTTTGGTGCGGGCGAAGAGACTTGAACTCATACGCCTCTACGGCACCAGAACCTAAATCTGGCGCGTCTGCCGATTCCGCCACGCCCGCATTGTGGTAAGTGGTGACCCGTCGGAGATTCGAACTCCGGACACCTTGATTAAAAGTCAAGTGCTCTACCGACTGAGCTAACGGGTCATTGGCTGGGGTGGCAGGGATCGAACCTACGATGCGGGAGTCAAAGTCCCGTGCCTTACCGCTTGGCTACACCCCACCGATGTACAGCGCATAGTTTGGTATTGGGGTGGGTAGTGGGATTCGAACCCACGACCTCCAGAGCCACAATCTGGCATTCTAACCATCTGAACTATACCCACCAAGAAACCAAATGGCGCGCCTGCAGGGATTCGAACCCGGGACCTACGGCTTAGAAGGCCGTTGCTCTATCCTGCTGAGCTACAGGCGCAGGATATGGCTGCGAGCAGGTAAGTCCAACGCCGCCGGTACCCAATTTAGACCACGCTTGCACTACCGACAGTTAAGTATTCTAACAGAAAGAGTATGCCATGTCAATGGCCAGATCAAAAATGCGTCGGGAGCGGGGAAATGCCCCAAAATCGGGCAAAAGACGCACGGCGGCCAACCGCGTCCGGCCCTTATCCATCAGAACAGAGGCGCTTGGTCAACCGGCCAGACCGCAGCACTTCTTATATTTTTTCCCGCTGCCGCACGGGCAGGGATCGTTCCGGCCCACAGCCGTCTCGTTTACAAATATTTTTGCGGAACGGAATTCTTTTGTGATTTCCCTGCGGCGCTCCTCGGGCAGGATAGCGTCCCACTGCGGGAGGGTATAGAGCCATTCCGCTTTGGCGTCGAGCATATTGTAATAGAGCTTGTCAAAATCGACGTCCAGCGAAAGCTCCGTTTCTTCCGTCAGGCTGTCAAGGTCAAGCCGGTTCTTGAGGCTGGTGTTGATGCCGTCCAAAAAACCCGCGAATGTCACCGTATCCATGGAGAATGTTTCCGCAAGGAACTGTAGCGTTCCCGCATACACTTTGGCGTGGTCTTCTAGCAGCTTTTCGTAATTCTCGGTCTCCGCCGCAAAATAGGCGTTCCAGAAGTTCTTGTGGGTCGCGGGGTCGCGCTCCGCCTGCGCGATTTCGGTCCATTGGGAATAGAGGCTCATGTTATTCCAAATCTCCTTATTCATTCGTTGCTATAAACTCTATAGTTTTGCGCCCTTCGCGCCCTTTGCGCCGCCCAGCACGGCTTTTTGAAGCAGTTCCGAATCATAGGCGAACACGGACCCCTTCTTCTCCTTGTGGGCCGCGTAGGCGTATTTCACCAGGCGGTCGATCAGCTCCGGATACGGCACGCCCACCGGCTCGAACAGATAGAATGCGAACGAGCCGGGGATGGTGTTGATCTCGTTGACATAAACGGCATTGTCCGCCTCGTCTATCATAAAATCGATCCGCACGACGCCTTTGCATTCGAGCATGCGGAAGATCTCACAGGTCATACTCTGGATGCGGCGCGTCAAATCCGCATCGATAGGCGCGGGGATGATGCGGGTAAGCGACTCCATACCCTGCCCTTTTGTCCCGGCAAGGTATTTGTCCTTAAAATTCAACAGCTCTTCCCGGGTCACGGGCTGCTCGCAGGCGGAGGCGGTGCAGTCCGCGCCATAGCCGAGGCACGCGCAGTTGATCTCCCTGCGCTTTGATACGCCCTTTTCCACCAGGATACGCCTGTCGTAATGGGCGGCCACGTCGATCGCGCGGCGCAGGCCTTCCCGGTCGGCCGCGCGGCTGATGCCTATGCTGGAGCCGAGATTGGCGGGTTTTACATAGCGCGGGTATTCTCCGACGCCCTCCATTTCGTTCAAAACCTTCTCCGGGTCGCTGAGCCACTGCGAACGGTAGCAGTATTTTGAGGGCAGCACGGGCAGACCCATGCTTTCAAATACGGCCTTCATGATGATTTTATCCATGCCCACGCCGGAGCCCGTGACGCCCACGCTCGAATACGGGATGTCGCACAGCTCGAACAGGCCCTGCATGCAGCCGTCCTCCCCGTGCATGCCGTGGAAGGCGAGTATGGCGCAATCCATATCCATGACCTTGACGCCCGCCTTCCGGAACAGGCCGCCGCCGGTGAAGGAGTACAGCCCCCCGCAGCTGGGCACGGGCGGCAAATACACGCGCGTGAGCCCTTTTGCGTTCGGGTCGAAGTTCTTATAGAACGAAATATCCTTAAGCGGATCTCCGATGAACCACTCCCCCGTCCTCGCGACATACACGGGGTAAGCGTCATATTTCTGTTTATTTACATTTTCCAGCAGCTGCAAACCGGAAACGATAGAGACATCGTGCTCGGTGGAGCGGCTGCCAAACAGCACGGCCAGCTTCTGCGCCATATCCAATCCTCCTGTCCTAAGGCTACGCGTACCATTATACCATAGAAGCGAAGCGGATATGGTATAATCCGCGCATGTGCGTTCGCCGCAGGCGAAAGCCCCACGCGCATAAGAATAAGCTGTATAATAGCCGCTTGCGTCTAGGCCTTGTCGTAATTGTCCGGCAGGTCGTTTTCAAAAAGCACCACGCAGCCGGGTTGCGCATAAAGCGGGAGCTTCTCCGTGGCCTCGCTCAACGTATCCGCCTGCACGATGCAGTCTTCCGGGAACCCGCCGTCAATCAACCCCTGCCGGATGGGCGCAACGCGGCCCCTCCCCACCAATATGGCGATATCCGCCGCGCGCGCGATATCGCGGCCGAATTCCTCATTGAAGCGTTCCTCCTCCCCGCCCAGCTCGATCATGCCGGGGGTGACGACGATGCGGCGCGCGGGCGCAAAGCTTTTTAATACCTCCAGCGCCGCCTTTGTGCCCGAAGGGTTGGCGTTGAACGCGTCGTCAATTACGGTGACGCCGTTCTGCCCCTGCATAAGCTGCAGCCTGTGCTCCACCGGCGCCAAGTTTTCGATGCCTATGGCGATGCTCTCCAAAGACGCGCCGAGGTACCTTGCAAGAGCCGCGGCGCCCGTGATATTGCCGATGTTATGCTTGCCCAACAGCTGTGTGGCGCACCGCACGCGCTCCCCTGTATCCGTCACAAGCGTGAACGTGCTGCCGGAGCTGCTTACTTCGATATCTTCCGCCTTTACATATAAGCCGCTGCCGGACAGGCCGAACAGGAATTTGTTTTTGAGCTTCAGGCGCTCGTACATGCGTCGGCAGTCCGGGTTATCGCCGTTTAAGAAGGCCGCGCCGTCCTCGGGCAGCGCGTTCAATAGCTCCGCCTTGGTTTCGATCACGGCTTCATAGGAACCGAACGTGTCGAGATGCTGCTTGCCTACTGAGGTGATGATGCCGTACTTGGGCTGCACCAGCCTGCATAATTCCGCGATATCGCCCCTGTAGCGCGCGCCCATTTCGGCCACAAACGTCTTGTGTTCGGGTTTTAACTGCTCGCGCACGACGCGCGTAATGCCCATGGGCGTATTGAAGCTGCCGGGCGTGACAAGCGTGTTCCATTCTTCCTGGAGTATGGTGCCCAATATGAACTTGGTGCTGGTCTTTCCATAGCTGCCCGTGATGCCGATCCTAATGAGGTCCGGCCGCGCATTCAGCTTCTTTTTCGCATCGTTGTAGTACCAGCGCTTAACGGAATTTTCAACGGGGAGCATCACCGCGTGTGCAAGCAGCACAAAAAACGGCAGCAGCAGGCCGGGCAGATACCTTACAAAGTTCATGCCCAAAATACCGCCCCATCCCGATATGTCGTAGGGCAGGAACAGCCCCATATGGAACAGGAAACTCAACAGAAAGAAACAGACAAGCAGGCGCTTGACACGCCCGGTAAACGCCAGAGGCTTTTTTGCGGGAAGCTTTCTGTTGGAAAAGCCGATATAGAGCATCAGGCCGATAAACGCGGCGTCCGCGCCATACCAAAGGATCGCTGCCGTCATCGGCTGGCTGTAGTAGAAGAATACCCATGCGATACGCAGCAAAAACGCCACGCTGCTCAGTAAAAAGGAAAGCAGGCAATCCTGCGCGCCCGCGCGCCGGACCCATTTTACATACATGTTGCCCTGGTAGCTTTCCAGTTGCAGCATGTGTACGGTGTGCAGCGCCGCAAACGTAGTCGCGCCCGCCGCGAGAACGGCGAATATACTATTCCAGATTCCTGTCATCCGGGCCTCCTAACGAACGATTTTTACTCTAAGGCCTGAAAAACGCCTTGAGCACCGCGCAGAACCGCGGATATTGGTCTGCATACGCGAAATGGCCCGCGCCTTCAAACACCACAAGCCCGGCGTCGGGGATGCGCTGTTCCATCAGCTTGCCCATATACAGGGGCGAGTAGGTATCCTGGTCCCCCCAGATGAGCAGCGTTGGGTTCTTGATGCGGGGCAGACGGTCCGTCAAATCCAAATTCACGGTTTTTACAAACACGGCGCGCATCAGGTCGCTTTTAAGCGCCCGGTAATCCTCCGAGCCCGCGCTTTTCTGCTTTTCCTTTAAGTGAAGCGCGCGGTCGATCCACCCTATGCGCGAAAGCCGCTTTCCAAGCTTATACGTATAAGTCCTTATATACCATTTGAGCGTGCGCTTTGGCCGTATGCCCGCCGCGCCGATCATCACCAGGCGGCGAAACAGCTTCGGGTCCTCGCTTGCAAGCAATATCGTGACGCGCCCGCCGAAGGAATGGCAGACGACGTCCGCCCCATACAGGGAAAATTCCTCCATAAACCTGCGGGTAAATGCCGCGTATTCCGGCACGCCCCAGGGCACGGGAGGCTCTTCGCTTTCGCCAAAGCCGGGAAAATCAAAGCAGATCGCGCGCATGCCGAGGGAACTTACGCAGTTTGCGATGGAGCGCACGGCTTCTATGCTTGCGCCCCAGCCGTGCAGCACGAGTACGGGTTCGCCTTCGCCGTATACCTCATACCTGGTTTTGATACCGTCTATGGATACAAACAAGGCGTTCCCTCCTCATAAATAATACTACGTTATTATAGACCCCTGACTAGTTCGCGTGCAACCCTTCGATGGTTTTCACAATATCCCTGTTCCACAGAATAAACGCGTCCTCGCCGGTATCGCCATAATACCGCTTGCGGCGGCCCGCCATTTGAAAGCCAAGCCCTTCATAGAGCGCCTGGGCGGCGAAGTTGGTTTCCCGCACTTCAAGCGTCATCTGCCTGGCGTGAAATTTTGCCGCCGCGCGCATGCTCTCCAGCATGATGCGCCTGCCATAGCCCTTTCTGCGGTGTTCCGGCGATACCGCCACGTTTGTGATATGCGCCTCGTCAAGAATCACCCACATGCCCGCGTAGCCGATGAGTCTGCCGTCGAGCTCCAGCACATGGTAGTGGGCCACCCTGTTCCTCAGTTCACCCTTTAGCATATTGAGCGTCCAGGGCGTACGGAAGCATATTTTTTCCATTTCCGCCACGGCGGGAAGGTCGGCTTTTGTCATGGGGCGGAAGAGCGCTTCCTCCATAAATATATTCCTTCTTTCCCGTCAGCTCGGCTCCGCTGCTCCGTGCAGCTTCTGCCACATGCGCTCCGCCTGGGAGGGACGAAGGTACAGCGGAAGCGCTTCTTTTAATGGCTCCCCCGCCTCCTTCAATATCCGTTCCGCAACCCGGCAAAGCGCCGACGCGCGGCTAAGCGCGGCATATTCCGGGGCGAATTTGGCGTTTGGAACGGCCTTTAAGATCAGGGCTTCATAGGCCGCGGCGCCGTCCCCCACAAACAGCGTTCCGGGAGGCACGCTCGGAAGATAGGCGGCGGCTTCTTCGGCGGCGGGTTCCGCCACGGCAACGCCGCCCGCATACTGCGCAAAATACGCGTTGTCGTTTTTCGCGTCGATGATCGCGCATACGTTCCCGGGCCAGAAGCTTATGTTTTCATACAGCGCGCGCAACGCGTCCACGCCGACGACCGGGATGGAAAGCGCCGCGCCCATCGCGTTTGCGGCGCATACGCCGATGCGCACGCCGGTAAACGAGCCGGGGCCGCAATTGACGGCGATTGCGCCAAGCTGGCTTGGGGAAAACCCAAGGTCCGTAAGCATGCGCTCCGCCATCGGCATGACGGTTTCGGAATGCGTGCGCGTATGGTGGACGCTGTGCTCCGCGATAAGCGCCCCATCCTGAAGGAGCGCTGCGGACGCCGTGGAACCGGCCGTTTCAATGCCCAATATCAGCATGGCTCGCCCTCCTTTTGCAGCGCGTCGGGTATCGCCTGATGCCGCGCGTCCGTCGCATGGAGCGTGATGGTGCGCGGCGCGTCCCCGCTGCCTTCAATTAAAATGGCAAGTCTTCCTTTGGGGAGCGCTTCCGCCACATTTTCAGGCCATTCCATCAATATGACGCCTTCGCCCGAAACGTACTCCGAAAAGCCGACGTCATACAGCCCCTGCGCGTTTTTTAAGCGGTACGCATCAAAATGGTACAGCGGCAGGCTGCCCTCGTGCTCCTGCAATATGGTAAACGTGGGGCTTGTGACGCCGCTTACGCCCAAGCCTTTTCCGATCCCCTGAGAAAGCGCGGTTTTCCCCGCGCCCAAATCCCCGGAAAGCGCTAGAAACGCGCCGGGAAACAAAAGCCCGGCAATGCGCTCGCCCAAAGCAGTGGTTTCTTCCGCGGAACGGGTAACGATGCGAACGTTCAATCCATACCGCCCCTTTCCTTCCATTCCTGCCGGAGATCGAGCAGGCGGTCCTCCGATATGGCCCGGCGGATCTCCTCCATCATCCGCAAAGTAATATGCAGGTTGTGCGTGGTGATCAGGTGCGCGGCCAATATTTCCTTCGCCTTGATGAGGTGGCGGATATAGGCCCGCGTGAAATTCTTGCAGGCGTAGCAATCGCAGCCGTCCTCAATGGGCGAAAAATCGCGCGCGAATTCGTTGTTCCTCAGCATCCGCTTGCCGTAACGCGTCAAAGCGAGGCCGTTTCTTGCGATGCGCGTCTGCAGCACGCAATCGAACATGTCCACGCCCCGGATGACGCCTTCTATCAAACAATCCGGGCTGCCCACGCCCATCAAATACCGCGGCTTTTCCTTGGGCATATGCGGCATTAAGGTTTCCAGCATGTCGTACATGATCTCCTTGGGCTCCCCCACGGAAAGCCCGCCGATGCCATGGCCGGTAAAGTCCATATCCGAAATGGCTTTCGCGCTTTCGATGCGCAGATCCTTGTACATGCCGCCCTGCACGATGCCGAACAGCGCCTGATCCTCCCGCGTGTGCGCCGCCTTGCAACGCTCCGCCCAGCGGTGGGTGCGCTCCATCGCGGCGCGGGTATAGCCGTGGTCGCTCGGATACGGCGCGCATTCGTCAAAGCACATGGCGATATCCGCGCCCAAAGCCTGCTCGATTTCCATGACGGACTCGGGCGTAAAGAAATGGCGGCTGCCGTTGATATGGGAACGAAACTCCACGCCGTCCTCAAGGATGCGGGTATTGTCCCCCAGGCTGAACACCTGGAAGCCGCCGCTGTCCGTCAATATGGGCCGGTCCCAGCCCATAAAGGCGTGCAGGCCGCCCGCCTCGCGCACAAGCCCATGGCCGGGGCGGAGATAGAGATGGTAGGTATTGGAAAGTATGATCTGCGCGCCGACCTCTTTGAGATCGCGCGGGGTCATGGCCTTTACGGTGGCCTGCGTGCCCACGGGCATGAAACACGGCGTCTCTATATCGCCGTGCGGCGTATGGAGCACGCCGAGGCGCGCGCCGGACTGCTTGCAGGTATGCGTTGCTTCATAGGAAAAATACTGCATGGTACTCCTTACAGGATCAGCATCGCGTCGCCGAAGCTGAAAAAGCGATACCGTTCTTCTACCGCGTGGCGGTAAGCGCCGAGCATGCCTTCACGCGTGGCGAACGCGCTCACCAGCATCAAAAGCGTGGACTCGGGCAGATGGAAGTTCGTGATGAGCGCGTCGATCGCACGGAACCGGTACCCGGGCGTAATGAAGATATCCGTCCAACCCGTTCCGGCATGGACAACTCCCTGCCCGTCCGCCACGCTTTCGAGCGTGCGGCAGGAAGTTGTGCCCACGGCGACTACCCTGCCGCCGTTTGCGCGGGCGCGGTTGACGGCGCTTGCCGCAGCCTCCGTTACCTCGTAATACTCGGCATGCATATGGTGCTCTTCCACCGTCTTCGCCGAAACCGGGCGGAACGTGCCCAGGCCCACATGCAGCAGGACGTCCACGATCTCAACGCCATTTTGCTTCAGCTCGTCAAGCAGGACGTTGGTAAAATGCAGCCCCGCCGTAGGCGCCGCGGCGGAACCGCGTTCGCGGGCGTATACGGTCTGGTAACGCTCCTTGTCCGCAAGCTTCTCCGTAATATACGGGGGGAGCGGCATCTGCCCCGCACGGTCCAATACCTCTTCAAACACGCCGGTATAGCGGAGCTTTACAAGGCGGCCTCCGTCCGGCGTGCTTTCAAGCACCGCGGCGCTCAGTTCATCGGTGATCCGAAACGTCAGGCCGGTTTTTGCGCGCCGTCCGGGTTTGACAAGGCACTCCCAAACGTCGCCGTGCAGGCGCTTCAACAGCAGGAACTCCATCCTTCCGCCCGTATCCTCCCGGGTGCCGTACAGCCTTGCGGGAATGACGCGCGTGGTGTTGCGCACCAGCACGTCTCCGGGCTTCAGGTAGGCGGGCAGCGCGGAAAACACGGTATCCGTCAGGGCTAAGTTCTCTCTATCGTATACGAGCAGGCGGGATGCCGCGCGGTCTGCCATAGGCGTCTGGGCGATCAGCTCCGGCGGAAGCTCATAGAAAAAGTCGCTGGTCTGCAAATACGGTCCTTCCTTCCCTTGATCGGCGCATAAAGTCCGCATCAAATCCACTTTATTATAGGGGAAAGCGCACCGTTTGACAACCTTCCCGCGGGGAAAAGGAAGCCCGAAAGATGCGGCGGCGTCATAAAAGGGAAACGCCGCGTTTACGGCATTTCCCTTTCCACTTTTCAAAAATTCCATGCGTCCGGAGGCATACCGGCAAAGGGTTATTCCATTTCTTCCTCCTGCTCCATCGTCGTCTGCGACCCGGCCGGCTTCTGCACGCCGTTGACGTCTATCATGGTATCTCCGGGCAGCAGCAGTTCGCTCACGGTCACAAACTCATACCCCTGCTCTTTTGCCGCAGAAATAAGCTTGGGCAGGTACTCCTCGATGTTGTACCCGTTGTTGTGGCACAGTATGATCGCGCCCGGATGCAGCTTGGGTATGACGGAAGAGAGTATGGTATCGGAGCTTCGCTCCTTCCAGTCTATGGTATCGATGTCCCACTGCACGGGCGTATAGCCCATGGTTTCCGCAGTGGTAATCACAAGGTCGTTGTACTCGCCGAACGGCGCGCGGAACGTCTTGCAGCGCTTGCCGGTGAGCTTTTCCATTTTATCGTCGAGCACCGTCAGTTCCTTTTGTATCTTTGTGGCGTCAAGCCTGCTCATATGCGGGTGCGTATCCGTATGGTTGCCAAGCTCATGCCCTTTTGCGAATATGGTCTTGACATGCTCCGGATATTTATCCACCCAGAAGCCGCACAGGTAGAACGTGGCCTTGACGCCCGCCTGATCGAGCTGCTCCAGGATAAAGGGCGTCTTATCGTCCTCCCAGGCGGCGTCTATTGTCAGGGCGATCTTTTTATCCTCCCTGCTCACGCTGTAAACCGGAAGTTCCTTGCGCTTGCCGGCAAGCACCTCCAGCTCATATTCGTTGCCCTGCATGTTGGCATATGTCTGGCTGGCCCCCCCGCTTTCCCCGGATGAAACAAGCACGATAATGCCTGCCGCTATCAGGATCAGGGCTGCGGCGGCTATCAGAAGTGTTTTTTTCGTTACAACAAAAACCCGCACGGTCTACGCCTCCTCGCATTTACTCTTAGAGTAATCTATGCGGGTGGCTGGCCTGTTCATGCGCTGTTATGCGTATTCCTTTATGTATATGCTGGGAAAATCATCAATTTTACAGCCACACAAAAAGCGCCACAACAGGTTGCGGCGCGTTGAAGTTTTATTGCTTACGGTTTTGGAGTTGCGGTCGGAGCGGGAGTCGCCGCGGGCCATTTGAGCTTAAACTGCACCGCGACCTCGGCGCTTACGGTGAGCTGCCCCGCCTGAACGGGCGTGGCGACGTCCGTATCGGCTTTGGCGGGCATGGCCGCATACTGGAGCTGCTCGTCCATATCCGCCGTATAGCCGACTTCCTGTATGGTCATGGGGCCGTCAAGCTGGGCGCCCGCCGCTTCCGCCATGATGGCGGCCTTCGCGTTCGCGTCCGCCACGGCGTCCGCAAGCGCCTGCCGGTAGGCCGACGTTTCGTCCAGCAGTTCAAAGCTGATGCCCGTTACCTCGTTTGCGCCCGCCTGGGTCGCCAACGTGACGAGTTCGCCCGTCTTTTTGACGTCGCGCAGCTTCACGGTAATGCTGTTGGTCGCGCTGTAGCCCGTGATCTCCTGCGTGTTTTTGGGATTGTCCATGATGGGATATACGGTGATCTCCTGGGTTTTCATATCCTTTTCGGCAACCCCCAGGCCTTTTATGGCGGTAATTACGGCGTCCATCAGGACGCTGTTCTGCGTTTGCGCCTCCTCGGCGGTCGCCGCCTGTACATAGACGGAAAGCTGTATGGTGGAAACATCCGGCTGCGCGTCCACCTTTCCCTTGCCCGTCACGCTTAACAGGCGCTCGTCCGGCTGGGCGGGCTGCTGGATGATGATCTGCTGGGGGTCCTTGTTCGGCTGCTGCACCGTCTGGTTAATCTCCTCAGGCGTCTTGCAGGATACGGCGGCAGCAATCAGGATGCATATCAGCGCGCAGGCAATCGCTTTTTTCATATGTATTCCCTCTTTTCCATAAAAAGAAAGCGGCATAAACCGCTTTTTTGAGTAAAGATCAATCTTCCTCCTCGGTTTCGGGCAGTATGGCGTTATGGAACACGTCCTGCACGTCTTCGTTGTCGTCCAGCCATTCCAGGAATCGTTCCACCTTCTGCACGGCCTCATCGTCGGAAATATCGGCGGTATTCTGCGGGATCATGTCGATCTCGGCGGAAATAAAGGTATAGCCCGCCGCCTCGAGCGCCTCTCGCACATGGGAAAAATCAGCGGGGTCGGTGTATACCTCGAACGCGTCGTCCTGGGGCACAAAATCCTCCGCGCCCGCGTCAAGCGCCGCCATCATGACTTCATCCTCATTCAAAAGCGCGCTGCGCTCTATGATGATGACGCCCTTCTTGGTAAACATCCAGGAGACGCAGCCGGTGGCGCCAAGGCTGCCGCCGCTTTTATCGAATATGTGGCGCATTTCCGCCGCGGTGCGGTTGCGGTTATCCGTAACGACGTCCACGATCACGGCGATACCGCAGGGACCGTAGCCTTCGTAAGTTCCTTCTTCATAGTTTACGCTGCCGAGTTCCCCCGACGCCTTTTTGATGGAGCGGGCGATGTTGTCGTTGGGCATGTTGTTTGCCTTGGCTTTTGCGATCACATCGCGGAGCTTGGAGTTGTTCGCGGGGTCCGCCCCGCCCTCTTTGACGGCGATGGCGATCTCACGGCCAATTTTGGTGAATATTTTACCGCGCTGCGAGTCGGTTTTTTCCTTTTTATTTTTGATGTTTGCCCATTTGGAATGGCCGGACATAAGAATACCTCCATGTTTCCTTTTCTTTTACTGTTGTGCATTATACCATTTGTTCGGGGTCTTGTACAGCGCGCCCCGGCTCCGAAAGCGCCAGATAGCGGGCGCGGACGGATTTTAAATCTTCCCAGGCCTCCTTTTTCTTTGCCGGGTCCCGCAGCAGCGCGGCCGGGTGATAGGTCGGCAGGATCCATACGCCCTTGCTTTCTTTCCATATGCCGCGTGCCCTTGTGATACGGACGTCGCGGTCATAGATATACCTCGCGGCCGTAGCGCCCAGGCAAACGATGATTTTCGGTTTTAACAGCCCGGTTTGCGCGCGCAGATACGGCAGGCAGGCAAGCGCCTCCTCTTCAAGAGGCACCCGGTTTTGCGGCGGGCGGCATTTTACGATATTGGCGATATAAACATTTGTCCGGTCCAGTTCGATCGCTGCGAGCATTTTGTCCAAAAGCTGCCCCGCAGGGCCGACAAACGGACGCCCCTGTGCGTCTTCTTCCCGCCCGGGGCCTTCCCCCACGAACAGGATATCGGCGCCCTCGTTGCCCTCGCCAAATACGGTATGCGTGCGCGTGGCACAGAGCGGGCAGGCTTCACAGGCCGCGACCTGCGCCTTTAATGTTTGCCAATGGAGCAGCATGGTTGTCCCTCGTTATTACTAAGAAGATGTGCGGGATGCATGGTTTTAGAAATCAAACACCGTGACGCGGCCGGTTTCCAGATCGTATTTCGCGCCCACCACAAAGAATTCCCCCGCGTCCAGCGAATCTTTCAGCGCCGCGCTGTTGCGCACGCGCTGCACGCAGGCCTTGATCGTCTTGTACTCTTCCCCGTCGTCGTCCCTGCGGAAACGCTCCCAAAATCCTTCGTCCTCTTCCGGGTCGCCGTCGCGGGTCTCATGGGTCAATATCATGCAAAGGGGAACCTGAAGCTTCTCCGCCGCGAACTCTATAGCGTCCAGAACCGCCCGGTCGATCTCAAGCTCGGGCATGCGCAGCGCGTACAGCGCGCCGATGCCGGTATCGAATATCAGTTCCGGCGGCATGTAGGAGTCCGAAAGGGAAACGACGATGGCGACCGGGTGCTGCCCTTCTTCCACAAGCAAGCGGCGCTGCTCGTCAAAATTGCGGCAGACGTTGCATTCGTCGTTGACAAAGCGTTCGTTGCCCGACATCAGGATATCCAGCGATTTTTCCCACGAGCCCATGGCGTAACCGTCCTTACTCGATAAATCAATTACAGATTGACGGCGGCGTCCTCATCCAGCACGAACGTAACGTTCGGGTGCAGTTGCAAAATGCTTGCCGGAACGGCGGGCGTTACCGCGGAGGAGAGGATGCGCTGCGCGATGCCCGCGACCTGCGGGCCGAACGCGAGCAGTATGATGCGCTTTGCGGACATGATGGTACTCACGCCCATGGTGATGGATTGGGCCACCATACCCTCCGCGCCCGAAATGCCCCTGCATTCTTCTATTGTATTTTGGGGGAGAAGCTCCACATGCGTAAACGCGGAAAATTCCCGCGCGGGGCCGTTGAAGGCAAGATGGCCGTTCTGGCCGAGGTACAAAAGCACCGTATCGAGGCCTCCGGAGGCGATGATATCCGCTTCAAAGCTGGAGCATGCGGCCTGCAGATCCTGAGCGTTGTGGTTGGGCGCGTGCGCGCGGGCAAGCTGCATGTTGACCTGTTCATACAGGGAACCGGCAAGGTATGCGCTCAAAATGCCCACGTTTCCGGCGCGCTTCGCCATGAACTCGCTGGTCTGGAACACGGTGATCTCGCTCCAGTCCAGTATGCCGGAAGCCGTCATGGAAGCGAGCTTGCGGTACACGAGCGACGCCATATCCGTAGCCGCAAGCCCCAGCACGCAGTTCGGTTTTTCTATCATCTGCGCCGCGACCAGCGTGGCTGCGGCCGCGCTTGCAGCGTCCCTGTCCCGGTAGATCATAATGCCCATGCGTATTCCTCCTTCGTCTCAACGCAGCCTAAGGCGCGAAAAAGTACATCTGATTATACCACGCCGGATAAAAAGCGCAAAACATCCTCATAAACCTCGGTGCGGTTGACTTCGTTGAGCATTTCGTGCCTGCCCTCCGGGTAAAGCTTCAGCGTCACCGCATGGCCGGTATCCTTAAGCCACCCGGCGACCTGTTTCACGCCCCTGCCGTTGTTCCCCACAGGGTCCTTCTCTCCGGAAAAAATATAAATGGGAACATCGGGGACCTTTTTTGCCCAGGAAACGGAACTGATCTCCCGAATACCGGAAAGCAGATCAAAAAATCCTTCCGCCGTGAATACGAAGCCGCACAGCGGGTCCTCTACATAGCGGTCCACCTGTTCCGTGTCCCGGCTGAGCCAGTCGAAGCCGGTGCGCGAAGGAAGGAAGGGTTTGTTGTAAGAGGCGAAACTCATCGTATTGAGACGCTCGCTCGGCTTTTTGTCCCCGTTGCGCCTCTTTTCCCGTTTGGCGAGCAGGGCGCCGACGCCGGCCGCAGGGTTCTTCCCAGCGGTGCCGGAAAGTATCAGGGCGGAACCGTCTTCCGGATAGCGGGCGGCATAGCTGCGCGCCAAAAAAGAGCCCATGCTGTGGCCGAAGAGTATATACGGGATACCGGGCATAAGCTCCGCCGCGTGGTCGTGCAGTTTTTTCATATCCGCTACAACCGAAGCCCAGCCGTCTTGCTCCCCGAAATAGCCTTTCACGGAAAGGTCCGCGCTTTGGCCGTGCCCGGCATGGTCGTTCGCGACGACGGCGAACCCGTTCGCGCATAAATATTCCGCAAAAGGCGCGTACCTTCCGATATGCTCCGCCATGCCGTGCGCGATCTGCACAATTGCGCGGGGGCGGGCATCCGGAAGCCAGGACATGGAAAAGCACTCGCCAAGCCCTGTCGCCGAAGCGTACCGGAATTCCTGGGTTTGCATATCAGAATACCTCCGCCTTTTTCTAAAAGTATATCACGCGCGGCGCGTTTTCGCATCAAATTATTGGGATGAACTTCCTCCGTTTACAACCTGTTATGGGGTATAGATAAGCTACGCAAAGAGAATGTTGCATATGATAAAGCAATAGATTATAATGCATATAAGCCTTTTCATAACCAAATCTAAGGTGAATAAGAGGTTTTTATATGTCTGCGGATCTTGAGCTTTATCGCGTATTTTGCACCGTTGCACGCTGCGGCAGCCTTTCGCATGCCGCGCGGGAGCTTTATATCAGCCAGCCCGCGGTAAGCCAGGCCATGCGCCGTCTGGAGGACAGCCTGGATTGTTCGCTGTTCACGCGCACCAGCCGCGGCATCACGCTTACCAGCGAAGGGCGCATGCTCTACAGCTATGCGGACAAAGCCGTCAGCCTTGTTTCCGCCGCGGAAGATAAGCTCAACCGCATGCGCACGCTGCAATCCGGCGGGCTGATGATAGGCGCGAGCGATACGCTGTGCCAATACTTCCTGATCCCCTATCTCGAACGCTTCCACGCGGAATACCCGGAAATCCAGCTCCAGGTGACCAACCGCACCACGCCGGAGACGGTGGAGCTTTTAAAAATCGGCAAAGTGGATATCGCGCTCGTCAACCTTCCGGTGGAGGACAGCGCCCTGTGTGTGCGCGAGTGCCTGAAGGTCCACGACGTATTCGTGGCCGCGGAACGGTTTGAACATTTCAAGGGGCAGAAGGTGCCGCTCGACATCCTTGCGCGCGAACCCCTGGTGTTGCTGGAGCAGGCCAGTAATTCCCGCAAGTATCTTGACGCGTTTGCGGCGCAGCAGGGCGTGACGCTGCACCCGGAAATCGAGCTTGGCGCGCACCACCTCCTGGTGCAGTTTGCGCGCATCGGCCTCGGCATCGCCTGCGTGACGAGCGAGTTTGCGGCGGAGGCTTTGGCGACCGGCGAGCTGTTTGAAATCGAGCTTGACCCGCCCATGCCCCAACGCGCGATCGGCCTGATTTCGCTCGACGGCGTGCCGCTTTCCGCGGCGTCGCTGCGGTTTATACAGATCGTCATGGAAGCCGAACCGGCGTAACATCGCAGATATCATTCGTCAATTGAGCTATGAGACGGAAAAGCGCCCTGATCGGGCGCTTTTTGATGTGTCAAACATTTTGGTCGGTTTCGTTTTCCTTCTTTCCGGGCTTTTTCTCAAGAATCCTGCTTTCCTCGCCTTTGAGCAGCCGTTTGATGTTATCCGCATGGCGCAAGACGATCAGCAGCCAAAGCGATCCGATGCATGCGATGAGCAGCCAATTGCCCCATGAAAAAATAAGCGTCAGCAAAAAATAGAGCGTAATGCCGGAAAGCGAGACGATGGATATGGTGCGGGTCAGCACGACCATCAATGCGGCCCATACCGTCATGATGGCGGCAAGCAGCGGGTTGAGCATCCAGGCGACGCCCAGACTGGACGCAACGCCCTTGCCGCCGCGAAACTGCAGAAAAACCGGGTAGCAGTGGCCCAGCGCCACAAAGAAAGCGGCGAGGTACCCTCCGTTTTCACCGGCGATCCATCTGCCGGCAAGCACGGCGATCACGCCTTTTAAAAGGTCCCCGGCGAATGTCAAGGCGCCGGATTTCAGCCCGAACACGCGCAGCATGTTGGTGCTGCCCGCATTGCCGCTGCCGTGGTTGCGTACGTCGTCCTTGTATCTCAGGCGGCTGATGATGACGGCGCTTTGCAAATTCCCGATCAGATAGGCGGCAACCGCCGCAAGCAGATACAATCCTATATTCATTCGCCGCTCCCTTCGCTGCTGCGTGAACGCGGATACAGGCGTATGGGCGTCCCCGTTAAGCCAAAGGATTTCCGCAAATAGTTTTCAAGATACCTCGCATAGGAAAAATGCATCAGGTCCGGATCGTTCACTTTGATGACGAACGTCGGGGGTTTTATGGAAACCTGCGTGGCGTAATAGAGCTTGAGCCTGCGCCCCTTGTCGCTGGGCGGCTCCGTGACGGTGACAGCCTCGCTGATGACATCGTTCAGGGTGCCGGTGGAAATCCTGGTGCAAGCCTGTTTGTATACGTCGTCCGCCAGGGCAAGCACCTTTTCCACGCGCTGGCCGGTCTTTGCGCTGATAAAGAGCATCGGCACGTAGCTCATAAACGCAAGATCGGTCAACAGGTCTTTTTTGAACTTGTCCATGGTATGGGTGTCCTTTTCAATAAGGTCCCACTTGTTTACGACGAGCACGCTCGCCCTGCCTTCTTCGTGCACATACCCCGCGATGCGCACGTCCTGCTCGGAAAGTCCCTGCTCCGCGTCCACCACGATCAGCACTACATCCGCCCGGCGGATCGCCCCCAGGCTGCGTATGACGCTGTAACGCTCTATGCTTTCGTCCTCTATGGCCCGCTTGCGGCGGATGCCCGCGGTATCCACCAGCATATAATTCCTGCCGTTGCGGGTAAACGGCGTGTCGATCGCGTCCCGCGTGGTGCCGGGTATGTCGCTGACGATGACGCGTTCATCCCCCAATATGGCGTTGACGAGGCTGGATTTGCCCACGTTGGGCTTGCCGACCACGGCGATGTTGATGGTGCCCTCTTCTTCCCCGTCCGCTTCATAGGGCGGGAAGTGAGCGACGACTTCGTCCAGAAGATCGCCCAGGCCCAGACCCTGGGCGGAGGAGATCGTAACGGGCGCGTCAAGGCCCAGCGCGTAAAAATCGTAGGCGTTTTCTTCAAACTTCTGCGCGTCCACCTTGTTGACGGCGAGCACGACGGGCTTTTTGCATTTCCTTAAGATATCCGCCACCTCTTCATCCGCGGAGGTCATGCCCTCGCGCCCGTCCACCATGAAAAGTATCACGTCCGCCATATCTATGGCAAGCTCCACCTGCCTGCGCATCTGCAGGCTGATGACGTCCTCGCGCGCGGGCTCTATGCCGCCGGTATCGATCAGCGTAAAGGAATGCGTCAGCCAGGTCGCTTCCCCGTAAATGCGGTCCCTGGTCACGCCCGGCGTATCCTCCACGATTGAGATGCGTTTTCCGATCAGCTTATTGAACAATGTGGATTTCCCCACATTCGGCCTGCCAACGATTGCAACAAGCGGCTTGCCCATGATAGTCCTCCGTAAGCGGCGCGCCTATACAAGACGGGCCGTTAGTATGAATTGCGGCTTCTTAAGCGCCGCCCGCCAGAGAGAAGATCGTTTCCACCCAGGCGTCTCCCCCGCCACGCACGGGAACCACCCGCGCGCTGAGCGCTTCCGAAAGCTCTTTTACCGTCATGCCGTCCAGGAATACGTCTTCCCGCTCTTTGAGCATGTTGTGGGGAAGTAAAAGCGTTCCGTCGGAAAGCCTGCCTTTTAACTGGCCGGCCAGGTCCTGCCCGGTGACGAGCCCGCCCACCGTGATCGTGGGGCCGAAGAAATCATTCCGTATGGCGTAAAGGGTGCAATCTATCCCGTAGGGGGAAAGCGTTTGATACAACCGTTCCATGAACGGATGCGCCAGCACGCCGCCCGCCGCCTCGAACGCAAAACGCTTTTTGAGCGGCTTTTTCTCCGCAAGCGCCTCAGAAAACTCCCGCTCAAACAGCCTCAGAAGCCCCACGCCGTTTTCTATCTGCGGAAACTCCTCATATTCCTCATAGGGCGGCAAGCCTTCCCCCGCGGCAAGATAGAATTCATCCGAAGCGAACACGAACGCGGTGCCCATACGCTCCCTGCATGTTTCCGCAAAACTGCGGATTTGCTTCAGCGTATCCCTTGATTCCTGCTGCGTGAATATGCGCAAGGGCGCCAGGCCTTCCCGGAATTTTGTCAGGCCCACCGGCACCACCGCGACGGACTGCGCGTACGGATGGAGGGATGCTAGGTCATGCAGCGTTTTCTGCAATACTTCCCCGTCGTTTACCGTGGGGCAGCATACGATCTGGCAGTGGAATTTCAAGCCGGCCTCGGCCAATCGGGTAAGACGCGGCAAAATCTCCCCCGCGGTGGGGTTGCGCATCATTTTGATGCGGACGGCCGGGTCCGTCGCGTGTACGGAAACAAAAAGCGGGCCGACCCTGCGTTTTAAAATGCGCTCAAATTCCGTTTCGTCCACGTTTGTGAGTGTGATGTAGTTGCCCATAATAAAGGACATGCGCCAATCGTCGTCCTTGAACTGGAGCGTCTTCCGCCCGCCCTTGGGCATTTGATCGATAAAGCAGAACATGCAGCGGTTTTTGCAGGCGCGCACCGTGCTCATCAGCCCGCTTTCAAACGCGAGCCCCAGCGGCGCATATGCGTCCTTAGAAAGCTCCACCTCGTACCTGCCGCCGTCCCCGCGCTCAAAAAGCAGCTTTAAGCGCTCTTCCGCGCAAAGATACGTATAATCCACCACGTCGAGCACCGGCTCGCCGTTGATGGATAGGAGGATATCCCCTTCCTTTATGTGCAGGGAAGCGGCGATGGAGCCCCGTTCTACCGCGGTGATGCGCTGCAAACTAGTCCTCCTGCTCCACCATTTCCTCGAACAGCTCCATGAACGTGTCGAACACCTCGTCCAGCAGCACTTCGTTTTCTATGGTTTCATATACGTCCTCGCCGTTCTTGGAGACGACATGCAGCAGCACCACTTCATCCTCGCCCACGTTTTCCACGTCGTCGAGCGGCAGAAGGGCGATGTACTTTTCCCCTTCATGGAAAAACGTCAGCAAATGGTCGAAGCGGACCTCTTTGCCGTTTTCGTCAAGCAACGTCACTTCGTCCTGTTCTTCCCCCGCCGGGGCCATACGCTCGTCCATGGCGCAATCCTCCTGTTTTATCTGTGCCGCGTTTCCATGTATCCCTGCAAAATGACGACGGCCGCCATTTTGTCGATCACCTGCCTGCGCTTTTTCCGGCTGACGTCGGCGTCAAGCAGTACGCGCTCGGCCGCGGCGGTGGTGAGGCGCTCGTCGTAAAAATCGTGCTCGCCGTCCCACTTTTCCAGCACCGCGTCCGCAAACGCGCGCACCTTCTCGCTCTGGAAGCCGTAGCTGCCGTCCATGTTGCGCGGCATGCCGAACAAAAGCCGCACCGGGCGGTAACGCTCCGCGAGCGTCAGGATGTAATCGACATCCTGCTCCAAAGTTTCCCTGCGCGTATACGTTTCCAACCCTTGGGCAGTATACCCCAAAGGATCGCTCACCGCAACCCCAATTCGTTTGTCCCCAACATCGAGCGCAAGTATACGCTGCATACGGCCTCCGTTAAATCACTTTGATGCAAAACTGCGGGCAGGCTGCGGCGCAATAGCCGCAGCGGGCGCATAAATCCCCGTTTACCTTCGCTTTTCCGTCCACAAGGCGCATCGCGCGGTTCTTGCAGCGCTTTACGCACGCGCCGCAGCCCTCGCACCAATCCTGAATGATAAGCTCGCGCGGCTGCGCGCCGATGCGGGAAGACAACGCTTCGTCCGGCGTTTCCCCCGAAAATACGGCGCAGTTGTAGGCGACCTCGTCCTTTGTCTGCATGCCGATGGCGATGGAGTCGATGCCCGGCTCGTTCAATACAAAGCTTAACGCCTCCTCGCGCTCGCCTATCAGGTGGCCGCCGCCCAAAGGCTTCATGCTGAATATGCCTTTCCCCTGCGCGTGGGCGCTGCGGATCTCCGCAAGCATTTCCCCGGCAGTCCCGTCCGCAATGCCGACGCCCGTCTTATTATACAGCGGAAATAGGATTTCAAGCTCCGGATATCGTCTTGCGGCGCGCACCGCCGCGATATGGTGGGTGGAAAGGCCGACCGCGCCGATATGCCCTTCGCGTTTCTTTTTTAAAAAGTATTCCACCGCTTCCCAGTGCCCGCGGATGGTATGCTCGCTTTCCTGCTCGTGCAGCAAAAAAATATCGATATAGTCCCGGCCTATTCCCTCCACCGCGGCGCGGAAGCTCGCCTCCGCCGTTTTTGTATCGTAGGAATAGGATTTCGTGCACACCACGGCGTCCGGCTTACATTTAAGCGCCTCTTTGATATACGGATAAGTTCCGTACAGCTCCGCGGTATCCAGGAAATTTACGCCCAAAGAGAAGGCAAAATCCAAAAGACCTGCCCCCGTAGAAAGAGGCAGGTTTCGCTGCAAAGGCCCCATGGTGAGCGTACCAAAGCACAGGCGGGAGACCCGGATGCCCGTGCCGCCCAAAGCGACATGGTCCAATTATTCCTGCTCCGCAGCCGCCGAGTTGACTTCCACATAGAAGCGGACAAGTTCTTCAATCAACTCGTCCCGCTCCAGGCGGCTGATCAGATAGCGCGCGTTATTGTGGCTGGTGATGTAGGTAGGGTCCCCGGAAAGCAAGTAACCGACGATTTGATTGACCGGATCATACCCTTTTTCCTTCATGGCGGAATACACCGTCATGAGCACCTCATTGGCGGCGCGCCTGTCCTTCGGGAGCTGAAACTGCATGGTTCCGTGTGTTTGATCGGTCATACCAACGTACCCCCTATCAAGT
>DATMXR010000223.1:0-8240 GCA_035561315.1 Feifaniaceae bacterium | reverse complement strand
GTATATAAATTTGGGGTCGGTGGAAACCAAAAGGTTCTCCAGTACGTCTTCCTGCATCATGATGTTGGCCACGCCCGCCAATATGGGCATGTGCTCGTCTTCGAGCGCGGCGATGCCGATCAAAAGATGCGCCTTTTCGCCGTCAAACTCTATCCCGTCCGGGTATTGGAGCACCACAAGCCCCGTTTTTTTGACGTACCCCCTGGCGGCGCCCACCCCGTGCGGGATGGCGACGCCCTGGCCAAGGTATGTGGTCACCACCTTTTCGCGCTCCACCATCGCCGCGATATACGGCTCCCCGATACAGCCCTTATTGAGCAGCTTTTCGCCCGCAAGGCAGATCGCCTGCCATTTATCCGTGGACGGCAGGCCGGTAAAAATATCGCGTACGGTCAATACGTCGCTTTCCTTACGCGTTTCCTGCTTTTTTGAAAAAAATCCCACTATTTTTGTTCCTTTCCCGTCATCATGAAATATTCGCTTTGGAAAGCGGCCAAAAGCCGCTCGAGCGCCGCGTAACAATCCTCCCGCCCGCCGTACCGGAACGCGTGGGGGAGCCATTCCTCGTTGAGTATGCCCTGGCTGATCGCGCCCATCACGGCGATGCCCTCGCTCGGGCACTGCATCGGCGCAAGCATGACGAGTATGACGCTGACATGGAGCAGCTTGCCCTCGCAGCTCAATACTTCTTCCGCGGCGTTCCGCAATATGCCGAAGCGGAGCTCCGTCACGCCCGCGGTACGCGCGTGCAGCAGCATGCAGCCCGAAGCGTAATCGATCGTGCTGCCGTATTTTTCCCGTTCCAGCAGCGCCTGCTCGATGCGCGCCCGCTCCTCCTCCGTGCCGCCGATCTCCCGTGCGGCGTACGCGATAAGCTCCCGCACGCCGGTAAACGTCGGGCCGTCGATCAGAAAGAAATGGTCGAGTATCTGCAAAATTCCGTCGATCAGGCGCTTGACGCCGGAAAGGCGCTCCTTCATGTTGGCGGCGTTCTGCCCCCAGGGCGCCTGCCTGCGGGAGACGGTCTTAAGGTATGCCCTCAGCCGCTCCTTGTCGTCTTCCAGCAAAAACGGCGAAACGGTCAGAAACGCCGTTTTCAGCCCCGCAATGGGGACGGTTGATATGACGATATCCGCGCCGCGCTCCATTAAAAGCGCCGTACTGATGTTGGTGGTCGCTAAAATATCCGTCACCAGCAGCTCTGGGAATTCCCGCCCCAGCAGCGTGGCCAGAAACTGCGCGGACACCATGCCCGCCGGGCAGCACACCACCGTACGGAACACGCGGTTGCGCTTGAGGTTTTTATCCTCCAGCGCCACGCCCAGATGCATGGCGATGTAGGCGACCTCCTCCTCCGGCACCGGGACCTGAAGCGCGCGGCCCAATGGCTCCGTGCAGGTTTTCGCCAAAGCGTACAGGTGCGGGTAATGGTCCTTTACGGAGTGCAGCAGCGGGTTGCGTATCTCTAAATTCAGCCGAAGCCGGTTGATGGCGGGAATCAGGTGCTCGCACAGGCCCCGGTAAAACGTGGTGTTGCCCTCCAGCAAATACCCTGTCTCGCTTTCGGCAATGCGGACGACCTCTTTGACGAGCGATTGCGTCTGCTCGTCCGTGCGCTCCGGGTACGTGATGCGCCCGTGGCTTTGCTGCAGCTGCAGCATCAGGTAATCCGCCTCGTTCTCGTTCAGGGGAATGGCCGAAGCGCGCGCAAGGCTGCCAAGCAGGGAGAGTATCACGGGGTATTCCGCCGTCATGGCCCATTCCGCCATGCGCTCCCCGGAGGCCTTCACGGTATGGCCTTCGCGCACGCGCTTTAACATGCAGAACACGGTAATGAGGAATTCGCTGTAATCCTTATCCGCCCGCAGGATATCCCGCAGGCGCTTTTCGTTCCCCGCCTGTTCGGCGACAAGCCACAGCAGCTCCGCGTCCAGAAACCCCATGATATCCTGCGCGGCCATGGAGTTCAATACGTCGCGGTCATTGAGCATGGCGATCACTTCCTGCCAGGACGCCGCGTCATGGAACAGGTTGAGTATCCCGCGCCGCAAGTGCCACTCGTCCGCAACCAGATATACGCCCACGCCCGGCTTTCTTATAAGCGAGATCTGGTTGTTTTTCAGCCACACGTCGCATTTGTCGAGGTCCGCGCTTACGGTGGCGTCCGTTACACCCAGCGCGCTGGTAAACGCCAGCATTTTGACGGGCTCCGCGGCATGCAGGAGCGTGGAAAGTATAAACTGCCGCCGTTCCTCTTTGGAGCATAGCAGCAGTTTCGTCCTGGCGTTCACGTCGCGGTTCAATTGCGCCCTTTGCTGTTCCGGGCAGACGAGCCGCACGCCCTGGCTGGATTTGCGCTCCACCTCCGCGCCGTACGCGTTGAGTTCGTATTTGAGCGCGCCCAATTCACGCATCACCGTACGCCCGCTTATTTGCAGCGCCGCGGCGACTTCAGATACCGGCACGAACCCGCTTTTTTCAAGCAGCGTGCCTATGATCTGCTTCTGTCGCGAAGTGAGCATGCGTTCTCCCTCCCCGGTTCTTGTTGCGGGCGTGCAGGGACGGGAGCGTCCCCGCACGCCCGCCGGAGGCTCTACTGGTCTTTCAGCTCGGCGATCAGTTTGTCATATTCCGTCGCGTTCATGAAATTGTTGATGGCATAGAGTTTTGCCTGCGGCGCTTTTTCATGCGCACGCGCGCTCAAAGAGGCCTGCGTGACCACCACGGTGGCAGCGTTGGGAATATCCTCTATGGCATAGTGCTTCACGGGCATATCGATGCCTGCATCCCTGAGTTTTTTCTTCAGCGTCGTCGCGCCCATCGCGCTCGAACCCATGCCCGCGTCGCACGCGAACGCGATCAGGCCCGAAACGGTGCGCAGCGCCGCGGGGGCGGGGGCGGTGCCCTTGCTCTGCGCCTTCAGGACACCGACCTGCTCGGCCGCACCCTCCAGGTCATCCGCCTTCTGCCGCTTGACAAAAGGAATGGAGACGAGCATGGATACCGCGGCGGACACCAGTACGCCCAGCAGCACGATGAATATATCCGACCGGGGCGACATGGCGATCAGCATGAATATGCTGCCCGGGGCGGGCGTTGCGTTCAAACCGGCGTTGAACAGGGAGAATATCGTAAGACCGGACGCGCCGCCCGCAATGACGGAAAGCAGCAGCGCCGGGTTCGCCAGGATATACGGGAAATAGATTTCGTGGATACCGCCCAGGAAATGGATGATGACTGCGCCGGGGGCGGAAGCCTTGACGTTGCCCTTGCCGAACAGCCAGCAGGCAAGCAGCACGCCCAAGCCCGGGCCGGGGTTGGTTTCCACCAGGTACATGATGGATTTGCCGAATTCCTTTACCTGCTCCGCTCCGATCGGCCCCATAATACCATGATTGATGGCGTTGTTCAAGAACAGCACCTTTCCGGGCTCCACAAAGAGGGAGATTCCGGGCAGCACGTGGATGTCGTTGATAAACGTGGCCCCCGCCGTGAGGAACGCCGTGATGCCCTGCACGATCGGCCCGATGGCCACGTAGCCCAAAAGTGCCAGCAGCATGGCGATAAGGCCCAGGCCGAAATTGTCCACAAGCATTTCAAAGCCTGCGCGGATCTTCCCCTCAACCGCGCGGTCAAACACCTTGACGCACCAGCCGGCCAAGGGCCCTATGAGCATGGCGCCCATAATCATGGTGACCTCGGTGCCTACGATGACGCCCATCGTCGCAACGGCGCCCGCTACGCCGCCGCGCATGCCGCCCACCATTTTACCGCCCGTGTAGCCTACGAGCAAAGGAATGAGGAAGCGAAGCATCGGCCCCACCATCGTGGCGAACCCTTCGTGGGGGAGCCAGCCGGCCGGGATAAAAAGCGTTGTGAGGAAGCCCCACGCGATAAACGCGCCGATGTTCGGCATGATCATGCCGCTCATGAACCGGCCGACTTTTTGTACGGTCTGCTTGCCGCTTTTGGTCTTGACTGCAGTTTCCATGCATATCCCTCCATATTCTTTTTTTGGATCGAGACGGATTGCCCAAGTGAAATTGTTGCCGGCAAACGATGTGAGGAAGGATGAGTCCCGGGTGCCTGAAGAGTGCTCTTCATTGCGCGCGGCACCATAGTATGCGGGGTCCTTCAGGGGACATTGGTATACTGTAATTTTCATGCATACAGCCCGATATTACAAGGGAGAACATCCTCCCATTTTGTCAGATATGGTTCATGACAAGAATTGGCGGGAAAACGGGCCGCAAAAAAATGGCCACCCTTCGGATGGCCATAGCGGCATCGATCAAATCCTGCTGACTTCATCGACGGGTTCTACCGTCCGGTGTCAGCGCGCAGGATATCCACAATCCAGCCGCTTTCGGGCATAGGGAGGGCCGGGTTGAGCGCGCAGCAGGCCGCGATCCCCTGTATGGCCCCCCAGTATGCCCACAGCAGCGCCTCGGGGTTCCCCTGCCGGATGCTGCCCTCTTTCTGCCCTTCGCGGATGACGGACAAAAGCGGCCCGATGGCGTCCATCCCGGAGAGCGCCGCCTTTACGGAAGGCGGCACGTCCATGCTGTTTTGCGTGCGGCTCATCAGCAGGAACATTTTTGCGACAAATCCGCTTTCCTGTATATACCGGAATATGGCCTCCGCCATATGCTCAAATACCCGGATGGGCGCGCCGGTTTCCGCGCCGACGGCCTGCCCGATCAACTCCATAGGCCCGCTGATGCCCAGGCGGACGAGCTCCAGGTAGATCTCTTCCTTGGACTCGAAATAATTGAATATCAGGCCGGGGCTTATGGAGAGCTCCGCGGCGATATCCCTCAGCTTCATGCCCGCATAGCCGTGGGTCAGGATGCGGTCCATGCAGCAGGAGAGGATCTGTTCCCGCCGGAACGCGCGCTGTTCCTCCCGCTTGCTCATTTTAGACGCGCGGCCGCATTTGCAGCCGCCTTGCCGTCCTGCACGCAGGTGCATATGCCTCCGCCGGCCATCGTCCACTGCCCGCACAGGACCAGGTTTTGTATTCCCGGCACGCTCTTTTGGATTTTCTTCGTCATCATGCCGGGAACGGGCGCAAACCCTTCAAAAGACGCTTTGTAGGCGTTGGTCAGGCGCTCGTAGGTCGCGGGGGTCGAAACGTCCGTTATCTCGATCTCCTGCGTGAAGCCCGGGTAGCGCTTCTCGATCTCGGCGGCCACGGCGTCCGCCAGGCGCCGCTTTTCCCTGTGATAGGCCTCTTTATCCGTTTCGCGCAGCGTTCTCCAGTACGCGAGCGGGGCGTCGAGCATCGCCATGACGCTGCTTTTCCCTTCCGGCGCGGCGGACGGGTCAAAATCGAACGAACGCAGCAGGAAGCTGTTCGCCGCGGTATCCGGAGAGGTTTTGATTTCGCACTCCCAGTGTTCCTCATAGGAGATGCCGAAGCGTTTCTTTACGCCGAAGGAAACGAGCGCAAGCGGGTCAAAGAGCTTTGCTTCACGCAGCATTTCATCGAGCTGCGGGTGCGGATACCTGCCGCCCAGGAGTTTTGTGAGCACCGTGTGCATGTCGCACGCCGCGATCACGGCGTCGGCGCGGTGCTCCTCGCCTTTTACGCGCACGCCCGCGGCCCTGCCGTTTTCCACCAGGATCTCCTCCACGGGGGAATTGAGATGCAGCCGCCCGCCCGCAACTTGAAACGCCGCCTCCATGCGGCGCATGACGTCCCGCGCGCCGCCCAAAGGATAGCCCGCGTTGCGGCCCATGCGGGTGCCCATCATCATAATCAGGCCCCCGGCGACAAATTCGGGCGGCATAAGGCTCTCAATCAGCGCGCGGATGACGGGGCTAGAAAACCGCTGCACATACTCACCGATTGTGAGCGACATGTATTTCCCCATGGCCATCATGCCGCCGAAGCTCTTGAAGGACGAAAAGAACTCGGAAGCAGTAGTGATATTGACGGGCATCACGCCCTCCGCCACACGCTTGATATCGTTGCACAGGCCGTCTATCGCCGCCGCGTCCTCCGGCGCAAGCCCTTTCAGATACGCGCGGAACGGTTCCGGCTGCATGGGGATGCGGTAGACCGCGCCGCCGATCTGCTTTGTAAGCGTCTCGCAGAAATACGCGGGCGTATCCTCCGCAAGCGCCTCCACCTCGCGGTAAAGCCTGCGGAAGCCGTCCCCCTTTTTGAGCCCCACCATCCAACTGATGCAGCCGTCGAACCAATATCCTCCGCGCTGCCAGGAGGTGCACATGCCGCCCGCCCAGGGCGCAAGCTCGTATAGATCGACTTCAATCCCCTTTCGCGCCAGATGGATACCGGCGCTCATACCCGCCAGCCCCGCGCCGATTATAGCCACATGCTTTCCCATACCCGCTCTCCTCCCATATGCCATTGCCCTAAAATTATTAAACAGATGTTCATTGAACATCTGTTTAATAATTTACCCCAGCATTCCGGAACTGTCAATATTAATCTTTGCAGCGCAGCCGCGTTTCTTCGTTTTTGATTTCCCACTGGATCAGGAATGTCAGAAGCCCCCGCAGCGCGATGATGGCGCCCAATATGCCAAGCTCGCTCCACTCGCGCACGATGACGGTGCGCAGCACCTCGCTGCCCACCTTGAACTCCAGCGCGAGCGCGATACCCTGCGCGAGCTTCAGCCGCACATGCGCGTCCCGGCGGATAAAACCGATGATTCCCGTAACGCCGGTGAATATCACGATGATTACGCCGGAAAGCTCCATGAGCCAGATGCCTATCTGCACGATGTTTTGGAATATGGTCTCGATCAGTTCCATATGGCCTCCGCTTTTTCACAAAATCATACCATCAAGGGCCGTTTGAATGCAAGGGCGGCCGGTCTCTGCCCGTCCATTACAGCTTCAGGTACTTCTCCGCGTCCACCACGAATACCGTGGCCCCCCCGACCGTGACGCGCACCGGCGTATGCACCGCGTCCACCCCCATGGCGGGAAGCACCGAGGACGCGGCGGTCAGTATCTCCCTGCGCGACGAATGCTCCCGGATCAGGTCCAGCGTGGGCGCTACGCGGATATCCTCCACGCCGATCATCAGCGTGGTGTTGCCGCCCCGTAAAAACTCGCCGGTGCTTGAGATGCGCGTCACGCTGACCTCATGCTCGACCAGGGCTTTCACCAGGCTTTTTGCATCGTCGTCCTGCACGACGGCAAACAACAGCTTCATGTTTTTCCCTCCCGTCCCGCATGGATTTTGGTTTTCGCTTTTTAGGATTTATTTTCCCGCAAGGGACTTGCGGTATTTTTCGCTCTCCCAGTTCGCGATGAAATTGCGCGCGGCCTCGCCCATTGTGGAAAGCGTATAGCCGGATTTTGCGATATGCTCGGTGATAAAAAGCACGGCGGTCAAAGTTTCCTCTATGACGAGCGCCTTGCTTTCGGGCATGTTGTAGCGGACGGCACCCTCCCTCATATCGCATACGCACGCGTCCGGGCCGGGCGTGCCCCCGCCCACCGTGAGCGTGCCCACGAAGAACACCATCTGGTCCGGGTAAAGCGGCTTTTCAATGAGGAATTTTTCGGTAAAGCCGCACTCCTTCAGGCGCTTCTTTAAATACGGCGTATCGCTTTCAACCATGCCGTTTTCCGCCGCTTTGACCTTGACCTTCGGGAAGGACTCCCCCGTGATTTTGAACGCTTTGGCGACGCGCCCGTTCGCGTCCGCGTGGATGCGCGCGCAAACCTCCGAATCGTCGTGCATGACGATGGGACCGTGGTTCTGCATGAATATGACGCTGGGCGCCTTGCCCGTTTCCTGTTCGACCCGGGCGCATTCGTCCCGTATGGTGAATGTCAGGCGCGCGCCGGGATCGGTATACGGCACGAAGCCCACGGTATACGGCGCGTCCGCGAACGCTTGTTTCACGATCTCCCTGCCTTCCGCGGCGCACGCGGCAAGGTTCCCGTATACGCTGTGGGTGTGCAGCACGAACGTGGGGAGTACCGAATGAAAGCCCGCCTCTACGGAAGGGCGGAGCTCCTTCAAGCCCTCAACGCTGCGGACGGCGGCCTTCGCCTCCTCGGAGCCGCGCTTTTCCACATCCTCGAATTCCTCCGGCCCGTGGGAGAAATAGAATGTTCTTAACGCCTCGTAATCGAGCACCGCGTAGCCGCTGTCCGTCCCTACGTCCGAAAGGCGGTAGCCGGAGGCCTTGATGGCCATCAGCCCGTCCTGCAGTTTTACGGAGGTGTTGCCGCCGCCGCCCTGCACATAGTCC
>DATMXR010000222.1:0-2257 GCA_035561315.1 Feifaniaceae bacterium | reverse complement strand
TTGGATGCGTTAATATTCTTTATTAGTATTGCACATCCGCCATAAACGCGTTCTCGATATGGCGGACCGCACCCGTATGTAAATCGACCTCCATGACGTCGAACCGTACGCTCGTTCCTTCCGGCTGCCGCTGCAAATAGGAAAGCGCCGCGCGCACCATGCGGCCCTGCTTGCGCTTGTCCACCGCCTCGCACGCAAGGCCGTAGGCGGTGGAGGAACGCGCCTTGACCTCCACAAACACGGTCCAGCCCCCGTCCCGCAGCACAAGGTCGATCTCGTCCCGCCCGATGCGGAGGTTCCGCGCGATCAGGACATACCCTTTCTTCTCCAGATATTGTAAGGCAAGCGTCTCACCGTACGCGCCTTTTTCGCGTTTACTCTCCATACGAGTCTTCTCCGAACAGCTTTTTTAAAAAACTGCGGCGGTGTATGGGGCAGGGGCCGTACGCTTTCAATGCGTCGATATGCTCCGGCGTGCCGTAGCCCTTGTTGGTTTTGAACCCGTACTGCGGATAGATCGCGTCCTGTTCAATCATGTAGGCGTCCCGCTCCACCTTGGCCACGATGGAAGCCGCCGCAATCAAATAGCTACGAGCATCCCCGTGGATAAAGGGGTGCTGGCGCGCGGAAATTTCGAGCCCTTCGAGCGCATCCACCAGTACGTCCGTCACCGGGATGCTCATGTTTTCAAACGCGAGCCGGAATGCGCGCCTTGTGGCCTGCAATATGTTGATTTCATCGATCACGTCCGGCCAGACCCAGCCGAAAGCGTATCCCGAAGAAAGCGCCCTGATCTTTTCCGCAAGCTCCACGCGGCGCTTTTCGGTCAGCTTCTTCGAATCGTTCACATATTCAATAAACGGTTCCGGCGGCAGCGCCACGCAGGCGGAAACCACCGGCCCTGCGAGTGGGCCGCGCCCAACCTCGTCCATACCCGCAAGCGCGATACCGGGCCTTTGCCAGAACCCGCGCTCGATTTCCGTCAGCGCGAACAGGCGTTCCGCCTCAGCGATCTTCGCCATGCGGCCCCTCCCCCGTTTCCGGCGCTTTTTCCGGCTGTTCCGGTTCGTCCGGATCGTCCAGCGTGACGCGTGCGATGCGCCCGGCGCGGAATTCATCCAGCACGATGCGCGCGGCGCGTTCGGTGTCCGCCTCGTTCCCCGGCAGCAAAAATCCCCTGCTCCGGGCGACCGCCTGAAGCAGCGCGTCCTCTTCTGTCTCCTCCGTTACCTTGGGGTAGCGGGCCCGCAGCGCCTCCGGGCATTTCTGGCGCAATGCGACCAGCAGCAGCCCCGCGAGCGTCTCCGTATCCATGATATCGTCCTTGATGGAGCCAAGAAACGCAAGGCGCTGCGCGTACCGTTCGTTATCGAGTTTGGGCCAGAGAAGCCCCGGCGTATCCATTAATTCCAGATACGGCGTGATTTTGACCCACTGCTTGCCGCGGGTGACGCCGGGCATGTCCCCCGTCTTTGCGCGCGCTTCCCCGGCGATGCGGTTGATGAACGTGGACTTCCCCACATTGGGAATGCCCGCGACGAGCACGCGCACCGTCTTTTTTATGCCCTTCTGCCGCATCCTTTCCACACTTTCGGAGGCCGCGCCCTCGATGAGCGATACGACCGCTTTCCTGTTGCCTCCTGTGGATACGAACGGCACCGCGGGTATGCCGCGCTCGGAAAAATACTGAGCAAAGCGGCGCGTCGCATCCGCGTCCGCAAGATCGCTTTTGTTGAGCACAAGCAGGCGCTTTTTGTTTTGAAACAGGTCGTCAAAATCCGGGTTTCCGGTGGAAAGCGGCGCGCGCGCATCCACAAGCTCCACCACGACGTCTATGAGCCTGAGGTTTTCTAAAAGCATCCGCCGCGCCTTCGCCATGTGGCCGGGGTACCATTGAATGACCATGCGTCCTCCTGCCGGTATACGAATTGTATAAAAAAACCCGCCGCCCGGCCGGTGTTCCGGCGTGCAGTCGGGTTTTTTTCTGTTCTGCTTGTTATTCCGCGCTCTTCTTAACTTCGATGCGCTCGGTGACCTTGGCGGCCTTACCGATGCGGTCACGCAGATAGTACAGCTTTGCGCGGCGGACTTGACCGTGGCGGACGACCTCGATACGGCCGATACGGGGGCTGTTGTACGGGAACGTCCTCTCTACGCCTACGCCATAGGATACGCGGCGCACGGTAAAGCTCTTGCGGACTGCGCCGCCCTGCATTTTGATGACGATGCCTTCAAAGTTCTGCAGGCGCTCACGGTT
>DATMXR010000221.1:0-6516 GCA_035561315.1 Feifaniaceae bacterium | reverse complement strand
CGTCATATGCTGCGGCTATAAAGGCTACGTCATAAAAGAGTATTTTGCCGATTACTATCTCCACCGCTCGGATATCACATTCGACTTTACCGACGGAAACAAAATGATCGTGCACAGCAACGTCGCCGAACCCTGGAAGGTCACGGTGGTGGACACCGGGCTAAGCACCCAGACCGGCGGGCGCATCCAAAGGATCCGCCCGTATGTCGGGGAGGAAGCCTTTATGCTGACCTATGGGGACGGCGTGGGGAACGTGGATCTCAACGCCCTACTGCGGCAGCACCGGGCGTCCGGTATGGCGGTGACGCTGACGGCGGTCCAGCCGGGCGGGCGCTTTGGCGTGCTGGAATTGGACGAACAAAAAAATTGCGTGCTCGGGTTCCGCGAGAAGGCCAGGGAGGACAACCATTGGATCAACGCGGGCTTTATGGTGATGGAACCCGCCGTTTTTGAGTATCTGGATGGGGATGCTTGCATTTTGGAGCGCCGCCCGCTGGAGCAGTTGAGCGCCCGCAGCCAACTGGGCGTATACCGCCACGGCGGTTTCTGGCAATGCATGGATACCCAGCGCGATAAGAGCCTGCTGGACCATTTATGGGAAACGGGCAAAGCGGAATGGAAGGTATGGGAAGACGTATGATCTCCGTTATCATGCTGACCTATAACCGCGAACACCTGGTGGGGCGTATGATCGAATGCATACTCGCCCAGACGTTCCGCGATTTTGAGTTCATCATTGTGGACAACGGCTCCACCGACCGCAGCGGGGAGATTGCCGGGCAGTATGCGGCAGGGGACTCCCGTATCCGCGTGATTCGCCGGGAGCGCGGCAACATCGGCTCCGGGCGCAACGCGGGGCTTGACGCCGCCGGGGGCGACTATATCGCCTTCGTTGACGACGATGATTTGTGCGAGCCGGATTTTCTGGAGTTTTTGGAGGGGCTCGCGGCCGGAAGCGGCGCGGATGTGGCCATTTGCGGAGCCTCCGGCAGCGCGTTTGACGAAAAGCGCGTCATGAGCGCCGAGGAAGCGCTGACGGAACTTCTGCGGCGGAAAAAGTACAATGTCCAGTTTCCGACGAAGCTCGTGAGGCGCTCGCTGTTTGCGGAAACCCGCTTCTCCGAGACGTCGAAATACGACGATATCGAGCTGATGCCAAGACTGCTCGGCAGCGCGGGCAGTGTGGCGTACCACGGCCTGCCGAAGTACGCCTTTTACCGGCACGGAGCGAACAACTCCGCGTGGACGACGGATCACAGCCTGCTGGATCGCGCGACGCTTCTGGAATACCTTGCTGTCTACCGCGAGCGGACGGAATGGCTCTGCGCCAAGTTTCCGGGCAGCGCTCCGGCCTGGCGGTATTTTGAATGGTCCTTCATGATCTCGATGGTGGAGAAGATTACGCGCCTGAACCTTACATGCTGCTATGCGCAGCGCGAGGCAATGGTGCGCATATTGCGGGAAAACCGCGCGGAGTTTATCGGCTCCGAAAACACGCGGAATTTTGAGAAAGAGTGGGTGGAAAAATATGTCGGCATCGTTTCAACGGGAGTTTGACCAAATAGAGGAGCGGTACCGTACGGGGCGGCATGTACGCAACCAATCCCTTTTGAAGGAAAGGCTGCTGGGCGGGCCGATCGTTCTTTTTGGGCTTGGCTTTTTCGCCGTGCCGCTTTACAGAAACTTCAGGTCGCACGGCATGGACCCCATATGCTTCTGCGACAGCAGAAAGTCGGGGACGGAAACGTCCACCGGCCGCCCCATCATCTCTCCGGCGCTGCTGAAGCGGGATTACGCCGACGCAAACATCGTGATCGCGGTTGCCAATTCCAAAAATCAGGACAGCATTTTTTGTCAGCTGCTTGACCTCGGGTTTGCCCGGGAACAAATTTTTTCTTTTACAGACGCGTTTCTGTTCCTGGACCAAAGCGTGGTCGAACTGACGCATCTCTCAATGGAAGATATGAAAAAGCATTTGGACGGCTACGAATGGGCTTATGACTTTTTCCCCGATTGCCGCTCCAAAGAAATCATACTGGACCATATAAAAAGCTACCTGTTTCACGATACGCTCAGGCAGGAGCCGGAAGAAGCGCCATACTTTCCGGATCTTTTTTCGCTGACACCTAACGAGGTATTCGTTGACGCGGGCCTCTATACCGGCGATACGACGGAAGAATTCATCAGGAGAACTTCAGGGGAATACCGCGCAATTTACGGCTTTGATATCGATGAAACGAATCTTGGCGCTGCCCGAAGGAACCTGGCGCAATACCCCGGCATCGTCATTGAAGCAAAAGGGCTTTGGAATGCGGAGGCCACGCTTTGTGCCGAATTGGAGCTGGCGGCCGGTTCCAAAATCAGCGATACGGGAGCGGTCTCCATTCCCGTTGTGGCGCTTGACGCATATTTTGCCGGGAAAGGGAAGGACGAGTGGCCCAGCTTTATGAAACTGGACATAGAAGGCTCCGAAAAAAAAGCCCTGCTGGGGAGCGCGGACATCATCAGGCAGGTCCGCCCGAGGCTCGCGGTCTGCGCGTACCATAAGCCGGAGGATCTGTACGATTTGGCGCAAACCATTCTCTCGATCCGCGGGGACTACAGCTTTGCGCTGCGCCATTATTCGCCCTATACGTGGGATACGGTGCTCTATGCGTACTGAGGGGGAAACCATGGCAGAGCCTTTGAATTTACGCCGTCTTGCCATCATGCCGACGCTCAAATGCACGCTGCGCTGCAAGCTGTGCAGCAATTATATGACGATGTTTGGGGATGTCGGGCATGTCCCGGTCGACGAACTGACCCGGGACGTCAACAGGATTTTTGAGCTGATCGATCATACGGAATGGCTCCAGTTTGTCGGCGGCGAGATTTTTATGCGCCGGGACCTGGATACGCTTTATGAGCATTGCCTTACATTCAAAAGCCGGTTCGACAAGCTGATATTGATCACGAACGCGACGCTCCTGCCCTCCGAAAACGATATCGCGGCGTTCAGGAAATATGGAGAAGACATACAGATACAGATCAGCGATTACGGCGTGTATTCCCCCAGGGTCGCCGATATGGCCGCGCTGCTGGAGCTTAATTCCATCCCGCATGTCGTGAAGCGCTATCATGGGGACATGCAGCATTACGGCGGATGGGTGGACAACACCCGCTTTGCGGAGCGCGGAAAAAGCGAGGAAGCGCTGCGGGAGCAGTTTGAGCATTGCGGGCAGGTCGCCATGCGGAACTTTCACATGTACCGCGGAAAGCTGCACGGCTGCGCCCGCTCCCTTATGGCGGCTGCGCTCGGCAAAATAACGCCCGCCCCGCGCGACGAACTGGACCTGTACGACCCCGCGGAAACGGATGAAGAAAAACGGGAGAAAATCCGGCATTTTAACGATTTCCCCCGCGTTTCGTGCCGAAGCTGTATCAGTTTCGGCGAGCATGTGGAACGGTTCGCCGCGGCGGAACAGGTAAAGAACGGGGAGAGGAACGTTTAACGATGTCTCAGGTCATCTTTTATACGCAGGCGTATCAGGCGGAAAAAACCATCGGGCGCGCGCTGGAAAGCCTGCTGCGGCAGACCTCCGGGGATTGGGTCTGTTATTGCATAGACAACGGCTGCACCGATCAAACGGGCGAGATCATAGCGCGCTACGCGCGGCTCGACCGCCGGATCAAAATGCACCGCGTGGAGCGAAACGACCCGAGTTATTTCTTTACCTTTTTACCCACCATACTGGAACGCCACCCGGAGGAAGATTTTTTTACGACCCTGGACGCCGACGACGAATATACCCCCGATTTTCTTGAGAAGATGCTGCCGTTTATCCGGCGCAACCGGCTTGAGATCGCCGCCTGCGGGAATGAGCTGATCCATAGGGAAACGGGGACCTCCACGACGGGGTATATGCTTCCGGGCGGCCGCGACTGGATTCTGAAAAAAGAGGAATACGGAAGATGCTTCCCGCAATACTGCCAGTTCATGTATACCATATGGGGGAAGCTGTACGCGGTATCCGTTCTGAAAAAAATCGATTGGGCAAGCATGGGGGCGTATATGTACGGCGTGGACACGCTGATTTGCACGGAGTGTTTCCGCCGGGCGTCCCGCATCGGGATTCTCGCGCAGTCCCTGCATAAATATTACCTGTCCTCCAAGACGTCCGTATCCTTTCAGTGGGACCACTTGCGTATCGCGTCAACGCGTATCCTGTATGAAGCCATGCGCGGCTTTCTGGAAAGCAAATGCGGCTTCGTCAGCGCCCCGAACGGGGAGTTTTTGCTGCATTTTTACATGGGCTCCGTGCGAAGGACGCTGAATGTTCTTTTGAACGCCCGCATTTCGCCTGTAACAAAACTCGCCGGCGTGCTCGATATCTTCACCCACAGGTATACCGAACAGCTCATCGCCAAGGAGCAGTTCGGCATAGGGTTCGATACCGTCGAGGCATGGTCGTCTGAGCGGCGGGAACTGTGCGCGGCGGTGGCGGACTGGCTGCTTTCGCTGGACGAGGTCCCGGGCGGGCTGGTAGAGGACTACTGCGGCGTGGGGGAAGTGCTTTCCGCCGCGGCCGAAAACGCGGGGGCCTGGCTGTTTTTCAAGAAGCTGCGGGTGCGCTTTTTTCTGGAACAGGGCCGGCATGATGCGGCTGCGGACGGCCTGCTTGCGCTGATGGAGCTGATCCCGGACGACCCCGAGGTCCTGGAGCTTCAAACAATCATTCTGAATACGGAAAACAGGAGGAAGTCATGAAAACACGCGCGCCCGCTTCCCGCATCAAACTCACAATCTCCCTTCTGGTATCAAACCGGATCGGCACCATCCGTAAGTGCCTGGATTCCGTCAAGCCGCTGCTGGACCAGCTCCCCAGCGAGCTGATCGTTGTGGATACGGTCGGGGAAGAGAACTCCGACGGTTCCTTGGCGGTCGCGCGGGAATATACCGACCGCATCGTGCGGTTTCACTGGTGCAACGACTTTGCCGCGGCCAGAAACGCGGGGCTGGAGCGGGCCAGGGGCGAATGGTTTTTGTATCTGGACGACGACGAATGGTTTGAGGACGTGACCCCCATTCTTGCGTTTTTGAAAAACGACGACGGCTCCTATCGTTCCTGCGTGTATGACATCAGAAATTATGACGACCGCGCGGGCAGCGCCTATATGGACGCCATGGCGTGCCGCATGGTGCGAAGATCCGCCGATACGGTCTTTAAAAACAAGATACACGAATACCTGGAGCATTTTACGCCCGTAAAGCAGCTGAATTGCTTTGTGCATCATTACGGGTATGTATATGAGAGCAGCGCGGAGCGCATCGCGCACAGCAGGCGCAACATCGCCCCCCTTTTGGAGATGCTGGAGGACGATCCCCGGGATATCAGGAATATCCTGCATCTCTGCCAGGAGTACTACGCCATACGGGAGTACCGGAAGGTCCGGGAGCTTTGCGAGCGCGCGCTGGAATTCGGGCTGAAAACCACCACGGCCTATATGGGGCAGATCGCCGTTTACTATATCCATGTCCTTCATAAGTCCAACGAAATCCAGGCGATGCTGGACGCCGCCCGGACTTTTGTGGAGCATCCCCATGTGACCGAGCTTACCAAGGCGATGATCTGCCTGATCCTGCAAAGCGTAGACTCCCCGCTGATTACGGAGGAAGCATTTCTCTGGTATGCGGACGCTTATTTTTCCAACGTCGATATGCTGGATCGGGACCCCGACAGGCTCATCGGCCAATTGATCATGTCCATGAAAGAGAGCATCAGCGACCATCACCGGAAGTATATGCTGCAGCGCGTCATGCAGCTGTGCAAGGCGCTCGGCCTCTGGGACAAGGCGCGCGGCTATATCCAAAGGTACTGTCTGAACGGCGGGAAAGCCGATGCGTTTTTGTCCGCGTGCATGGCTCCGGCTGTGGACGCGGCGCTTGCATCGGGAGAACTGCGGTCGCTTTCTGAGGAACTCTATCCCAGCCTGCAAAAGCCCAGGGTGCTCTCCGATTTCCTGCGCATCTCTGAAACGGCGCTCGCCAAAATGGAGGATGCGGCAAAATGGGACGGCATCCGGACGCTTTCACGGCTTCCGCTCCGGCATCCCCGCATCACCGCGCAGAAGCTGCTGCTTGCCGAGCGGGAAAACCGCGCGGAGGATCTGCCCGCATTGGTGGAGGAATACGCCGCAATGGAGATCGGTAGCATCCCGGCGGACGATTTGCTATCGCTCTGCTGCCGCAACAATGTCAGCCCACAGCCGCTGGCGGGAAAGCTCTTTATAGAAACATGGGAAGCGACCGCCATCCTGCTGCTCAAGCGGGTTCCCCCATCGGAGCGGGAAGCGTTCCTCGGCTTTTTGCAGCGGTACTGGCGCCCCGATTCGCCGGAGATGCTGTTTCTAAAAGCGAACATATTCTTTGACGCGTTGACGGACCTCGTTAAAGGCACGCCGGAGCCGGCCGATTTTGACGCGGCGTTTTCCCGATATGTCGAAACCAACGCCGCCTATTACCGCCTGCTCAGCCCG
>DATMXR010000220.1:0-5703 GCA_035561315.1 Feifaniaceae bacterium | reverse complement strand
GATCTTTCCCGTATTCGGCGCCGCGCCCCAAATTCTCAAACGGCATCATACGGAAGACGCCTTGCCGTGACGGCAAGGCGTCTTCCTTGGCGCTCCTGTAAAATTCACCGAATATTAACACAATCGGGCCGCTCAAACGCCGTCCTGGGCGGCGCCGCCGATTGACCGCCGTTTCCGTAAGGGATATGATAAAAATATACTTATGTCGAAATCAATCGGTTTATGAGGCCACATATGCGTAAAAACAGGTACGTTGCGGTCCTATGCCTTGCGCTGCTGCTTGTATGCGCGGCCACGCCCGCGCGGGCGGCGGTGTTTTTTACGGATGTGCGCGTGCGCGTCTCGGTTGGAAAGCAGCGGAGCATTTCATTCACACCCGTAGGCGAATTTACGTTACAAGAGGAGCCCGGCCTTACTGTAGGCAACGAAGAGCTGCAGGTTTCGATTGTCGGCGGGCGCGTCTCCATGCGGGCCGGCGGCAAGACCGTCACCGCCGCTTCGCTTACGCTTCTGAGCGGAAACTACGGCGGAAGGGCGGACTATATCCGCCTGAAAAATTCCGAGTACGGCACCTGCACCTATCTCGGCAACATGACGTTCGACGTATACGAGGGCGCGGTCCGCGCCGTCAATACGCTGCCGGTCGAGCAATACCTGTACGGCGTCGTGCCCCACGAAATGAGCAACCTTTTCCCCGTGGACGCCCTGAAGGCGCAGGCGGTCTGCGCGCGCGGATACGCCATGGCAAAATGTTCCCGGTACGCGGCCCGCGCGTATGATCTCTTGGATACCTCGCAGGATCAGGTATACAGGGGCTACGCCAGCAAGAATACCCGCGCCATAGCCGCAGTGGACGCGACAAGCGGCCAGGTGCTTACCTGCGGCGGAGAGATCATAGAGGCGTACTATTCCGCCTCAAACGGCGGGCAAACCGAAAAAACGGGCAACGTATGGGAGAACGACCTTCCCTATTACACCCACGCGGACGATCCATTCGACCTGCTCAACGCCTCCAGCCTGGAGGAAAAATCCTTCATCCCCGAAGCATATACGGGCGATACCCTGCGGCTCATGGACCCCATGGTGCTGCTCGCTCTCGAGCGCGCGGCAAACGGCGCGGCGGAACGGGAGGTCACCCTAATAGCCACGGTGGACGTCACGCCCAAAAGCCCCGGCTATGACCAGCCGAGTCGCAGCTACACCGAGGCGGACGTGACGCTTATGGTAGGCTATGAGGAGGGCGGGCAGCAAAAAACAGGCCAGCTCACCGTGACCCTCGCGCTTGAGGAGCTGAAATTCGGCAGCTTTGAAAACACGTTGGGCCGCATAGGCGCAAGCAGGACGCGCCTCCGGATGCGCGGGGCCGAGCGGGGCGTATACCGCTCAGGCAAAGAGGAATACGCGGGCTGGTATCTCACCGAGCGGCGCTATGGCCACGGCGTGGGCCTTTCGCAGCGCGGGGCGCAGGAGCGGGCGCGCGCGGGCCAGCCTTATACGGATATCCTTTCCTTCTATTATACAAACACGGCGCTGGTCACCGTGGGCACGTACGGGAGCGCGCCGGGTATCGGCAGCGAAGCCTACAGGGTGCGGGACTGGGGTATCAGCGGAATTTCCCCCGGAACACCGGCGGACGCTTTGCTTCAAAGGCTTTCCTCCGAAGGCAAGCTCAGCGTGGTCAACATGAAAGGCGCGGAGACGACCGGGGCTGTATCCACAGGCTTCTTCGTGCGCGTTACCTATGACGATGGGAAAGCGTTTTTCGATTTACCCATCGTGGTGTTCGGCGATATCGACGGCGACGGTGGAATAGCGGAGGGCGACGTTCTTGCGCTGCAGAGCCATCTCGCCCGTGAAACGCCGCTGACCGGCGCGCGCCTTCGCGCGGCGGATGTGAACCACGACGGCGAGGCGGATGCCTTTGATCTGCTCCTGCTCATCCGGTCCATAAACGGCGACGCAAAACTATCGCAGGAGGGCGAAGCAAAATGAAGGGAATCATCCCGTATAAAAAAGCTTTTGCGTGGGCGCTGGCGCTGCTGCTTTTGCTGCCGCCAGCCGTGGCGTCCGCGGCGGTAAACGTCAGCGCGGCGGCGGACCGCGCCGATGTGCAACCGGGCGATACCGTGGAGGTCACCGTCACCGTCAGCGGAACGGGCATGTCGGTCGCGGAGGGCCTGTTCACGTACGACCCCGCCGTGCTGACCTATTCGGAAAGCGAGGGCGGCGCGTCCGACGGGTTTTTGAACCTGGTATCCGCCCAAAAAGGCGGTACCGCCACCCTCGCCGCGCGCATACGCTTCACCGCGGCGGGCGCGGGCAGCACGGATATAGAGGTTTCCATTGAAAAAGTGCTGGGCTATGACGGCAAGGAGCAGCCGGGCGCAAAGGCGGACGTATCCGTTTCGGTATCCGCGCCCGCGCCGACGCCCGCGCCCACGCCATTGAGCTACGCCGCGGAGGGCGTCCCCGCGCAAAACGTGAAGGACGCTTCCGAACCCATGTATATCTGGCGCTCGCTTGAGAACGTGACGGTACCCTCCCGCTATTCCGTAACCACGCTGACTTACCACGGGGAAACGGTGGCCGCGGCCAATGTGGAGGACAGCGACGCGCCCACGCTTGTGTACCTTTCAAACGCCGCGGGCGACGTGGGCGGCTACTATGTTTTTGACGCCGCTTCGGATACGCTCTACCCTTACCGGACGGTATCCTCCGTGTCCAAATCCTATATCCTGCTCGAGCCGGACGGCAGTATAGCGCCGCCGGAAGGGTTTACGGAAACGACGCTGATGATCGGAGAGAAGGAATGTATGGCGTGGAAGGCCCTGGACGCGCAGGGCGAAATCTACCTGCTGTATGCGCGCAATCCCGACGGCGAGACAGGCTATTATCTGTATAACCCGGAGGACGAATCCCTCCAGCGCTACGCCGTGATGCCCGCGCGCCCCGTGCAGCCCCCGCTGCCTCCCGCGGCGCAGGCAACCCCCGCGCCGGAGCGGGCCGAGCCCGCCGCCGCACCGGCGCAGCCGGGCGTCATTACCCTGAGCAAGACGGCATTTTATTTGATCTGCGGCGGCGGCGCGCTGCTGCTTCTCGCCGTCGCGGCGCTGCTTCTCATCCGTTTCCTTGAAGCAAAGCGCCGCAGGCGCATCATGGCCCGCCGCAGGGCCGGGCAGGAGCACGCGCACAGTCAGGAGGCGGGGCAATAGCGTTTCCGGCTTTGAACGGTATAAAAAAAGCTTTTTCAATGTATTGCCTGTGCCACCGCGGTTTTGCCGGAATGGCACAGGCAAATATTTGGAAGCGAATGGGTAAGCGAAGCGGAGCCATTCTCCTGAAGCGCATTGTAAAACCTTACGCCATATTCTACTTTTTCAAGGTCTCTTTCATCGTCACCAAAATAGCTGGCTTAGCCGTGTTATTCCTCCATATACTCTTCCGTTATAAAAAGCGCTCCATCCTGCACCTTCGCCGTTATGATTCATCCTCTGTGATTTGCTCCACCAATACCGGCACACCGTTCACGTAGTGAAAAATGCGTTTCTCATAAAAGAGACCATCCTTTTCTCTTGAAGTGACCGTACGGGTCTTATCGTCAAATGTAGGATTGCAAAGGTAAAGTTTGTCCAGTTCTGTCCCGGCATGAAAAGTGCCTAGTTTCGAGTCCCACAAGAAAAACCGGTAAAACTCATTGTAATCCACACCAAAATCACGAATTAATTGAATATCCAAAAATCCGTCAAAATTGGCATCTACCACTTTAAGATCGAGATCTGAATTTCCAATGAGCGGCAAGGGGCATGTTCGGTTTTCGCATGCTCATATTCCAAGGGGATTTCCTGTATCTTTTCTCCTGTTTCCTGTCGCGTGATTGTAAGCATATCGGCCATATAACTTTTATGATAGTCTTTCACAGACATGTCGCCGGAAACGCCAATCTGCATGACCGGAATATTCTCCTGCGCCGGAATGTTCTTAATGAGCTGGAATTTGTCGCCCTTTCCGTAATAACCCTGTAACAGGTAGTCCCATTCTTCCTGCACATCCTTTGCATCAAATACAAAGTCCGGCTGCACATTCATGTACGCGAGCAGGTCGTATAAAAAAAACGTGTAGGATCGCAAGCATGCCGCGCTCGCGGTTGTCAGTGCACCGGAATAGGCCATGCCGCCATCTCTGAATGTGTCCGCATAGAGTTCACCGGTCATAAATGAAAATTCGTACAGCATGCCTCTGAGTTCTTCCGGTATGCGGACTGGGTACTCCGCAGCCGGATTTTCTGTTCCCGCCAGCAAATCCAGAGCGTGGAGCGCTTCCGCCTCCCAGCATTCCCGATAATTGCTTGCCAGAAAGTTATCCTCCATGGTACTTTTCGGCCGTAGCCAATAGGGAGCAAATGCAGCGTCAATCGGGTTTTCTTCCCGCAAGGAATGTTGCGGTTGATCATGTATGTCCTCTGCATGTCTCTGCAGTACCGGCAACGGCAATTCGCCAAAGGGTTGATAGAAGGATTCCTTCATCATCCACGGATCGGGCGTTGGTATGGGCGGAGTTTGCGCCGGGATAACAGCAGGTGTGGGGGTTGCTGGCTGCACTGTTTGAACGGCCTCGGCAGCCTTGGCGGGCTGGCGTGTTTCAGCTTTATATAGCAGTACCGCCAGCACGGCAGCACAGCAGAAAAAGATGCAGTTGTCCGCAATCAGGAGCTTTTTCATGGGTTATTCTCTCCTTGCCGGTATCTTCTTATTGATGTGTTAGGCTACTATGAGCTTTTATACTCTATTCCTCCCGTACCTCAACAACTTTCATTTCCCCCTCTATCCGTTCCTGAATGGTAGTCACAACCTTGTCCCGCTCCACATCATAAAACGCCTCTTCCTGCCGAATCAGCACAGGCGCGCCATCAATATACTGAAAGGCGCGCTCCGTATACGCGATTACACTGTCAGGCGAGTAGGATGTGAAGGTTTTTGCTTTTGCATCTACAATAATCTCTCCTAAATGCAACGCTTCCAGCGCTTCATCCAGTTGAAAACTGCCCCGGTCTTTATCCCACATCCAATAGCGAACCCATTCATATGACGCTCCGGTGTCATATAAAATACTCATATCCAAGAAACCATCAAAGTTGATATCTTCAAGAATCAAGGATGTCTTGGCATCACTTGAAAACTCCGGATATACGATACCCATGTCCTCTTCTTCCAGATATATTTCCTGTAGCAACGTACCGTCCGTAAGACTTATGACAAGCGCTTCTTTCCCGTAATAACGCCCGTCCTGCAATTCTCCGGTAATGGTAATACAAAGGGGCGGGAGTTCCTGCTGCGCGGGAACAATCTGCACCAGCGAAAATGTATTTGTGCGCTCATCAATATAGTATCGCGGAATGATATGCGAAACGGCATCTACCGCACACATCTTGCCATTCTGCAATTCATAGGTCGTCGTAATCGCCTTGTCCTGTGTTTCATCATATACTCGCTCGGTATACCCTATTAAAACAGGGTTGCCATGCATATACTGAAATTTCCGTTGTAGAATGGTACCCTTGCCTTCTTTTTCTCGAAAAGAATAGATCGTTTGCTCTTCTTCATCAAAGCGCGAATATCCTAAATCCAACTCTTCCAATGCGGCGCTGCGTTCAAATGTTTGTTCCTTATCATTCCACAGCCAATAGTAATCGCTGCTGCCCCCCTC
>DATMXR010000219.1:0-2660 GCA_035561315.1 Feifaniaceae bacterium | reverse complement strand
GAGACAGATAAAAATCTTGCACAATAAAAAAGCCCGCATGCCGGGCGCGGATGATATATTCTGTCCGCCCGCCGCGCGGGAAGCCGCCGCGCGCTTGCGCGCAGATAGGGCCGCGCGGTATGATACAGGTACAAAATCCAGGCAGGCAACGATTCGGCGGGGGCTTTGGCCGAATGAATCGTTGCTTACCTAAGAATCGGAGGGTAAGCCATGCCCATCACGCTCAATGACGTGCGTCTGGCGCACGAACGCATCGCGCCCTATATCCGCCGCACGGACGTCGCCCAGGTGGCGCTGCCTACGGGCGGTGAGCTGCAGATCAAGCTGGAGAACCTGCAATATACCGGCGCGTTCAAGGTACGCGGCGCGTTCAACTGCATGCTGCAGCTTACGGAGGAACAAAAGCGGGCGGGGGTGCTCGCCGCTTCCGCGGGGAACCACGCGCAGGGCGTGGCCCGCGCGGCGAACGCGCTGGGGCTTAACTGCACCATCGTCATGCCCACCGGCGCGCCGCTTTCGAAAATCACCGCCACAGAGCAGTACGGCGCGAAGGTGGTGCTTTACGGCAACGCCTACGACGACGCCTGCTGCCACGCGCTCGAACTGGTAAAAGAGACGGGCGCGACGTTCATCCATCCGTTCAACGACGAGCGGGTCATCGCGGGCCAGGGTACGCTGGGCCTGGAGATTTTGCAGGATATCCCGGAAGCCGGGCAGATACTCGTCCCTTTAGGCGGCGGGGGCCTGGCCGCGGGCGTAGCCATCGCCGCAAAGGAAATCGACCCGGCCGTGCGCGTCATCGGCGTGGAGGCAAAGAACGCCGCTTCCATGCGCGCCTCCGTGGACGCGGGGCGCATCGTCACTCTGGCGTCCTCCCACACCATAGCGGACGGCATCGCGGTAAAGACGCCCGGCAGCATCACATACACGCTTTGCCGGGACTATCTCTACGATATCGTCACCGTGGACGAGGACGATATCGCCCGCGCGATCCTCTATCTCCTTGAAAAGTGCAAAATCGTCAGCGAGGGCGCGGGCGCCGCGGGCGTTGCCGCCATGCTCGCGGGGAAGGTGCAGCTTTTGCCCGACCGCCCCACCGTGGCGCTGCTTTCCGGCGGGAATATCGACGTCACAATGGTCGCCCGCATCATAGACAAGGGCCTTATCCGCACCGGGCGCAAGACGCTTATCCGCACCACGCTTTCGGATAAGCCGGGGCAGCTCGTGAAGCTCCTTTCCATCATCGCCACCACGGGCGCGAACATCGTCGCCATCCAGCACGACCGCATGGCGGCGGACATGAACGTGACGGAAAGCGCAGTGGAAATCGAATTGGAAACCCGCGACAGGCGGCATGTGTTTGAAATTTTGAGCACGCTGGAGGACGAGGGTTATAAACTGACATAGTCGCAAAAATGGCTACTTCAGCATTTGACAGACTTATTCAGGGGCTTTGCCCCTGAACCCCGCCAAAGGGACGTAACGTCCCTTTGGAAACCCATTCCGAAAACGCCCAATCGGGCGTTTTCAAACAGGGGTACTTAGGGCCGTTACGGCCCTAAGCGGGGGAATGGGGGCGGTGCCACCATCGTATCCTTCCAAAAGCAAAAAAGGACAGCCAGACTGTCCTTTCGTATGACCCCTATTTCTTACCCGTGATACCCCATCTCGCCCAAAATCCGCGCGAGCGTCTGGAAGCGCTCGCCCAGCAGTTCCCCGTCCTTGGAGAGGGCGTTGCATAATAGCTCGATGTCCTCGTCGATATGCTCGTTGTCCGTGCAGACGGATACCGTCATGGCGTCCCCCTGGAGGGCGATGCGGTCGATCTGCGGGCGCTCCGGATCGTAGAGCTTTGGATAGCGGTAGCCTTCCTCCCGGAAGTACTGCGCGCCGCGCGCCACCAGTATGGCAAGGTCCAGTACGCGGTGCAGCGGCAGTTCTTCGCTCTGGCGGGACCATTTTTCGCCGGTGTAGCGCCATACCTTGGCGGAAGCGTCCACCCGCCCGCGGTCGTTCCACTGGGCAAGGCCAAGCGACAGCCCCTTCGCCTCGGAAGAATAGGCGGCGCGGCCGTCCACGTTTTCATAGTTTTCGCTCACGATCACCGGCTTGTGCTTGAGCTGGGTCGGTATTTTCATGGAAGCATCCCTTTCTGTATCTTCTCTTATTTAGTAAATTACTGGTTTAGTAACAGTATATGTCTATTTTCCTGCGCTGTCAAGGATGCAAAAAAGCGCGGCAGGGCAATGGCATTTGCAGAAAACAAACCGTAGGGGCCGATGCCCTCATCGGCCCGCCTATTTGTACAAATCGCGCGGAACGCCGAGGGCTGTCAAGCCTGAAAAGCAAACAGTTTGTTCGGGAGCATGGTATACAAATTTCAACGTAATATGCATGAACGGAAATCGAACCCTGAAGGAGGGCATAGCCCGACCGAACCCAGTCTGCCAGGCACGCGGAACGCCGAGGGCGGCGCCCCCCTACAGAAACGCGTAAATTGCAGTATATACAAAGGGGCCGTCGTGCTAAGAAAAGCACGGCAGCCCTTTGCGATGTTGCTTGGGAACTGGAAGATATGTGCAAATTGCACATAAACCCCGGAAAAGAAGGCACAAGAAATAAGTCCGGCGAGTTTGGCCTGCCATTTGGAGACAAGCCCG
>DATMXR010000218.1:0-7879 GCA_035561315.1 Feifaniaceae bacterium | reverse complement strand
GAGGGAGGTGGCACGGCGCGGCTGTGACTGAGGGAGAGAAACGACACAATGCGGGCTTTTCTCTCCCTCAGTCGGCTTTGCCGACAGCTCCCTCGTCAGAGGGAGCCGAAACCCATTCTGTCCAGCAATCAAAGCCGGGCTAGCGCTACAGCCCCTTTATCGGGGTATGCTATCTGTAACGATGCAGCCTTCTTACTCTATGCCTTCCGCGCTGCCCAGCTTGGCGGCGCGTTCGGCCAAAATCAGCGCGTCGAACATTTCGTCCATGTCGCCGTCCAGAAATTGCTCCAGCTTGTAGAGCGTGAGGCCGATGCGGTGATCCGTCACGCGGCCCTGCGGGAAATTGTAGGTGCGGACGCGCTCGCTGCGGTCGCCGGAGCCGACCATGCTTTTGCGGGCGCTGGCCTGCGCCTCGTCCTGCTGGGACTGGTACATTTCGAGCAGGCGGCTTTTTAAGAGGCGCATGGCCTGCTCCTTGTTTTTTAATTGCGAGCGCTCATCCTGGCACGCGACGACAAGCCCCGTAGGCAGGTGCGTGATGCGAATGGCGCTGTCCGTCTTATTGACGTGCTGGCCGCCCGCGCCCGAGGAGCGGTAGGTGTCGATGCGGAGGTCGCTGTCCTTGATGTCCACCTCCACGTCCTCCGCCTCCGGCAATACGGCGACGGTGGCGGCGGAGGTATGGATGCGGCCCTGGGACTCGGTTTCGGGCACGCGCTGCACGCGGTGCACGCCGCTTTCAAACTTGAGGCGGCTGTACGCGCCGCGCTTGCCGCCCAGCGAGATCACCACTTCCTTGACGCCGCCCATATCGGTGACGTTGTTGGTCAAATACTCCACCTTGTAGCCGTTGCGCTCGGCATAGCGCAAATACATGCGCAACAGATCCGCGCCGAAGAGCGCGGCCTCGTCGCCGCCGGTGCCCGCGCGGACCTCGATGATGACGTCCTTGTCGTCGTTGGGGTCCTTGGGCAGCAGCAGGACTTTCAGGCTTTCCAGCAGCTTTTCCTCGCGCCCGTCCAGTTCGGCCAGCTCCGCGTGCACCATTTCCTTCATTTCCGCATCCAGATGGTCGTCCAGCATGGCGCGGCAGTCCGCCCGCGCCTGCTGCACGGCAAGGTAGGCGTCGTACTCCTGCACGATGCCGCTTAAATCCGCATGCTCCTTGGCCATCGCGCGCCACGCGGCCTGATCGGCCATGGCGTCCGGCTCCGCAAGGGCCAGGCTCAGTTTTTCGTACCTCTGTTTGATCAGCTCGAGCTTGTTCTTCATCGGGCTCCCCTTTTTCGTTTTCGCGTCCGCAATGAAACGCGTTAATTTCTCTCATTCAATATTGAACTGTAGGGGACGCCCCTTGGGCGTACCGCGGGCCGCCGAGGGCGGCGGCCCCTACAATTGGCCAACTATGGGTTCCTGCATTTATCCCAGCGTGGGCACCGTGCCACCCGCGACGCGCTGCACATGCGCGCGGGCGTTCGCCAGCTCCGCGTACTCCTGCGAGGAAAGCGCGCCGTAGGGCGCTACGGCGGAAGCGTCCGCGAGCGCGGGCAGCACCTCGTGCAGCGTGCGCCCCTGTACCCTATGTTTCGTGCATAAGAGCGGCAATATTCCGGCGCTGTGCAGGGAAACAACGCCTTCCGGCGTTTTTACCAATGTCAGCTCCACGTACATGCCGTACGTCTTGGGCGCGGGGGACATGTTGGAAATAAAATTCCCCATGGAGTACGCCACAAGGCCCGTGTACTCCGCGCCGTTTCGCTGCACCGTCATATATTCGGCCGGTTGGACGACATGCGGATGCGCGCCCAGCACGGCGTCCACGCCCTGCTCCAGCATCCATTGAGCCAGCCTTTTTGTGGAGCTTGCGGGTTGTTCCATATACTCCGTATCCCAATGCGGGAACGCGATCAAAAACTCCGCGCCCGCCTCCCGCGCCAGGCGGATATCCTCCGCCATTTTGGTTTTATCGAGCCTGCCTACGGCATAGCCGCGCTCGCCGGAAGAAAGCATGCCCTCGTATCCGTTGACGCTGAACGTCCACGCGAGCAATCCCACGCAGATGCCGTTGACGTCTATGATACGCGGCGCCGCCCTGTCCTCTTCCGAAAGATACGCGCCAAGCTGTATGAGTCCCGCCTCCCGCAATACCTGCGCCGTGCGGAATAAGCCCGCGCTCCCCCGGTCCAGGCAGTGGTTGTTGGCGGTGGTGATTGCATCAAACCCCGCGTTTTTCAAAGACGTTGCCAAAGCGTCCGGCGCGTTGAATGTCTGCAGTTCCCGCTCCGCCGGGGTCCCGTCCGGCAGCGGCGCGGGGGCGCCCGGCGCGGGGCCGGCGTACCCGGCGGCTTCCCCCGCGAGCGGGGTCTCCAGGTTCCCGCACAGCAGATCGACCTGTGAAAACCAGGGCTGCATGGCGTAAAAACTCGGCGTAAAATCGTAGCCCTGCAGCGCGTCGTTCCACGCGCCGCCGATCTGGCTCTGCATCATCATGATATCCCCCACCGCGCCGACCGCGGCGTATACCGGAAGCGGCTCCGGCGTGGGCGTGGGTTCCGATACCGGCGTTGGCGAAGGCGTAAGCGCGGGAGCCTGCGTTGGCCGCGCCGGCGCGGGGAATTCCATCGCATCCGGCTCCTCCATAAACGCGGGCTGCGCGCAGCCGCACAGCAGGACGACGGAAAGCGCGCATGCAAGCAAGCGCGCCGCTTGAAAAAAGCGCGGTCCCTCCCCTTCCATCCTTCCTCCCCAGCACGGCGCCATACGGATGAGCGGTTCGCGCAACCCGTATCAGCGCGCTTCCACCTGTACCACGCGCGCAACGCCGTTGTAATCGAATATGCATTCCGTGCGCCGCCCATAAAACAGCGCGGAGACGTCCCGCGCCTGGCCCGCGCCGACTTCAAGCAGCAGCACGCCGCCGTCGTTTAAGTGATTTTCATACCCCAGAGCGATCTCCCGGTAGGCAAAAAGCCCGTCCTCCCCGCCATAGAGCGCAAGCTCCGGCTCAAAGGCGACCTCCCGCTGCAGCGAACGCATATCCGCCGCCGTCAGATACGGAGGATTGGATAAAATCATATCGAACCGGCCGGATACGGGCGCAAAAAAACTGCCCTGCAGCACGGCGGCGGGTACGCCGTTTTTTTCCGTGTTCTTTTGGGCGAGCGCCACGCAATCCGGCGAAAGATCGGAGCAGGTAACTTTAAGCCCGCCCAGCTTCGCCATAACTATGCCGATGCAGCCCGTGCCGCAGCAAAGATCGAGCGCGGTCTCATATCCGCGTTCTTTTGCGAGCCTGAGCGCGTGTTCGCACAGCGTTTCCGTATCCTGCCGCGGAATGAGCGCGCCGGGGTTTACCGCGAACGTCAGGCCCATGAAACCCCACTCGCCCAGCAGGTATTGCAGCGGCTCGCCGCGTTTGCGGCGCGCAAGCAGCGCGTCCAATTGCGCCGACTGCTCCGCGGAAAGCGGGAGTTCCCGCTTCAGCAGCAGCTCGCCGGGCGCGCACCCCAGGATATGAGCCACAAGCAGGTTCGCCTGCTGCGCGCTTTCCTCCCCCGCAACCGCGTTCAGCTCGTGCCGCGCGCGCCGGAGCGCCTGCGCGGCGGAACTCATACCGCCTCCGCTTCCCCCAGCGGGCGGTCCGCGGGCTCCGGCTCTGCAGTTCCATTGTCTTCGGGCTGCTCCGCCCGTTCGGCGGCGGCCTGTTCGGGCTCTTCCCCGGAATCGGCTTCTTTGGCTTCAGCTTCCTTCGCGGCCTCTTCCTCCGCCCGCTTTTGCTCCAGGTACGCCGGGTCCAGCGCGATTTTGAACGCGGTGATCGCCACCTCCAACATGCCTTCATCCGGCTCTGCGGTGGTGATATGCTGGAGCGCCATGCCCGGCGCGCGCACGATGCGGGCGAGCAGGCTTTCGGACCTTCCGCCAAAGCGCAGCGCCTCATAGGAGATGCCCGCCACGACGGGCAGAAGCAGGAGGCGGGTGCCGAGCCTGAGCCAGAAGTTCGCGTTGAAGCCCACCGCGGCAAAGAACAGGATGCTGATGGCCATGACAAGGAACATGTAGTTCGTGCCGCAGCGCGGATGCAGGCGGGAATACTTCATGGCGTTTTCCGGCGTCAATTCCGCGCCGTGCTCATAGCAGGCAATCGTCTTATGTTCCGCGCCGTGGTACATAAACAGGCGCTTGGTCTCCTTCATGCGGCTGATAGCAAACAGATACGCCAGGAATATGGCGAGGCGCACAAACCCTTCGGTCAGGCTCTTCCAGATGGTCGCGCCCTCATACCCGCGCAGCAGCAGGCCGCTCAAAAACGTGGGCAGCATGAAGAACAGGCCGACCGCCAGCAGTACCGCCAGCACCACCGCGATATCCACCACAATTTTGTCCACCGGCCTTCCGGTGACGCGGGAAAGCCATTTTTCAAACTTGGAGGGCTCCTCTTCGATCTCTTCCCCGTACAGCTCCGCGGAGCGGGTGATGGTGCGCATGCCTGTCGTAAGCGAGTCTATGAACGTGACCACGCCGCGCACGATGGGCCAGCCCAAAAACGTGCCCTTTTTCGCCTTGTTTTCCTGCGCGGTATATTCGGCAGCAATGCTGTTGTCCGCCCGGCGCACCGCAAGCGCGATGCCTGCGGGGGCTTTCATCATGACCCCCTCCATCACCGCCTGCCCGCCGATGGTGCAGACATTCGCTTCTTGTTGTTTCTTCATAATCGTTCTCCTGTCCAAGCGCCTGGTGAAATGCAACGGCGCTTATCCGTTTATTATAACACAGGAGCGCCGCTTCTGTCAGTTGAACGGGCAGATCCTTTAGGGCACAGCGTTTCTTTTGGAGTAAGGCGCGACGCCCCGGCGACGGCCGCAGCCTGGTGCCCAAGGGCGTCTCCCGCCCGAGGACCGCGACGTTATGACCGCAATGCCGTTTCAAATGCGCGGAACGCCGAGGGCGACGTTCCCTACAAAGCAACGACGCGTGGTTTGGGAATAAATATGTGAATTCTGTTATGCCTGGCATATCGTTGCCGGATTACGCCAAAAAGCCTTCCTCATCGGAAGGCTCCATAGCTTCACATTTTTGTTCAGCTGGCTTTTGGTCTTACATTCCGTAACGCTTCTTGAAGCGGTCCACACGGCCGCCGCTGTCTACCAGCTTCTGCCTGCCGGTATAGAAGGGGTGGCATTTGGAGCAAATTTCCACCTTGAGTTCGCTCTTTACGGAGCCTGTCGTGAACGTTTCGCCGCAGGCGCAACGGACGACGGCCTCGCCATAGCTGGGATGTATATCCTTCTTCATTGTCAATTCACCCTTTCCGGTACAACCGATGGTATCTAAAGCGGCCATGCCGCAATGCGTCAGCCTAAGTATTATATAACAGCGCGGCTGAAAAATGCAATGGGTTTTGTTTGAAATTCGCAAAAATGCGGGCAGGACGGCGTTTGCCCGCCCTGCCCGCATGTATTATGGTTCAAATTACTTGCCGAAACGCGACGAGCTTGTGTAGCCGTCCTTTTCGTAAATGCTCAGCCATTCCCTGAGGCGGTTTAAAAACTCCTCGTTGGTGTTGGTCTTTTCGAGCATGCTGATGAACTGCTCCGTCACGTCCGCCGGGTTGCCGCCGGAAAGCACGCGGCGCATGGTGAACACGCCTTCGAGCTCCGCTTTACTAAGCAGCAATTCTTCGCGGCGCGTGCCGGACTTGTAGATATCGATGGCCGGGAATATCCGCTTCTCGGACAGCTTGCGGTCCAGGTGGATTTCCATGTTGCCGGTGCCCTTGAACTCCTCGAATATAATGTCGTCCATGCGGCTCCCGGTTTCCACAAGGGCGGTGGCGATCACGGTGAGACTGCCGCCGTTTTCAATGTTGCGCGCCGCGCCGAAAAAACGCTTGGGCTTGTGCAGCGCGCCGGGGTCCAAACCGCCGGAAAGCGTCCTGCCCGTGGGCGGTATGGAAAGGTTGTAGGCGCGGGCAAGGCGGGTAAGGCTATCCATCAATATAATGACGTCCTTGCCCATTTCCACCAGGCGCATGGCGCGCTCCAGCACCATTTCCGCCACGCGGGTGTGGTGCTCGGGCAGCTCGTCGAATGTGGAAAAGAGCACCTCGCCCTTGATGCTTCTTTGCATATCCGTCACTTCTTCCGGGCGCTCGTCGATTAAGAGCACCATCAGGTGCGCGTCCGGATGGTTCCTGGAAATGCCGTTGGCGATGTTCTTTAACAGCGTCGTCTTGCCGGCCTTGGGCTGCGCCACGATCATGCCGCGCTGGCCCTTGCCGATGGGGGCAATGAGGTCGATCAGGCGGATGGCGAGATTGTTCTGCCCCGGGTATTCGAGCGTGAGCCGCTCGTCCGGGTACACGGGCACAAGCTCCTCAAACGGCCTGCGCGGGCCCATTTCCTCGGGCGAAACGCCGTTGATCGCCGTGATGTACAAAAGCGCCAGGAAACGCTCGCCCTCCTTGGAGGGGCGGGTCTTGCCCGTGACCATGTCGCCGGTTTTTAACGAAAAACGCCTGATCTGCGCGATGGAAACATACACGTCCCGGTTGCCGGGAAGATAATTGTCCGAGCGCAGGAAGCCGTACCCGTCGGGCAGGACCTCCAGCACGCCTTCGGCATCCCCGCAGTCGCCGCCCTGCAAAAGCTCGGGCACGGCGGGGTTGCTGGTGCCGTATTCCTTGTTGTAGTAGCCCTCCTGGCGGCGAAAGCCCTGGGCGTCGCCCGCATCCTGCTCCGGTGCGTAAGGCTGGGGCTGCTGATAGCCCTGCTGCTGGTAGCCGGGCTGGTAGCCTGTTTGCTGCTGGTAGCCCGCGGGCTGCTGGTAGCCTTGCTGCTGGTAGGCGTTCCCCTGCTGCTGCTGATAGCCCTGCTGCTGGTAGGCGTTCCCCTGCTGCTGCTGAAAATTGTTGCCGTATGGCCTGCGCTGCTGGTAATTCCCCTGCTGCTGGTAGCCGCCGTACGTGCGGCGCGGCTGATAGGCGGCGTCACCCTGCTGCTGGTAGCCGCCATATGCGCGGCGCGGCTGGTAGGCCGTGTCGTTCGGGGCTTTCGCCTGGTAGCCGGGGGCCACGTAGGCGGGCTTGCGGAACTCCTCCTGCTCGCGCGCGGGGGGAACAAACGCGCCGGGCGCCGCCGGTCCTTCGGGGGCCGCCGGAACAACCGCGGCGCTTTTGGGGCGGCGTCTTGGCAATTCCGGCTCCGCCTCCTCCGAACCGAGCACGAGCGCCTCGTCCTCATCCGGCTTCTGCTCAGAGAGTTCGGGCGGTTCCTCCTCCGCAGCGCCAGGCTCGCCGCCAAGCAGCATATCTATGAGTTCATTTTTGCGATACTTTGTGATGGATTTCACCCCGGCGAGCCTTGCGAGCTCTCTCAGGTCCGCAAGGCTCTTGGTTTGCAGAGCTTCCTTATCCAACTCCACCTCTCCTTTCATAGACGTACAAAAATTTTTTTATATGATCTGCGGCGCAGAGGCAAAAACACACTGCGCACAGAAGATAACCCTGTGCATGGGTAAACGCATGTGCTCTTTTTACATGGACAATCGATGCTGATGCAATATAGGATACCCGAAAACCGGCTGCTTAAACCAAGCCTACACGGATTTAGGCAACACGTTGGTCTATTGCCCTAAGGGAAATTGCCAAAAAGATCAGCCCGGAAGAGATAACTCCAGTCGTAATAATCATAGAGTATGCGTATGGTATTGTCAATAGCACCCATAATGCGGGCTTTTTGAGAATCGGGCTGTTTTGGGGGTGTTTCCTTTCGCGTCACAAAGAATTTACACATTCACCGTATAAACGCTGACACAGACGCATAGCATGCTATGACAGGGGTATGGGGCAACTGACGAAAAGATAGCCAATGGATATGCG
>DATMXR010000217.1:0-11262 GCA_035561315.1 Feifaniaceae bacterium | reverse complement strand
GCCCAAGACGGACGGAAACGTTGAAGAAACGGTTACCTTCGTGATGCAGCGGCACTTTGATAACCTGCCTGTGACGGACAGCGTAAAGGACCTGCTACCTGGCTGGCTGCCCGATGCGCTCCGGGATAAAATATTCACCATGGATGCGTCAAGCGGGTACTGGAAGATGCAGAATCAGGACAATCCGGATGAATGGATCGGATTTGATCTTTATGTTGCTATTAACGGGGAGGACTGGGTGGACGGCATGCTCGAACAGGAGATAATCGGCCTGCCCGAGGGATACAGCGCAGGGAGCATGCCGGTAGGATCCGGCTTCCTGCTGCGCTATGAGTCTGCTTCGGAGGGCAGCGAGCCGACGGAATACTGGATGCTGCGTGTAAGTGAGGATACTTATGTGCAGTGCTATGGAAGCGTATCCCGTGAGGATCAGATGAAAATTATTGAAAATTTGGGAACATAGCCTGAATCCTGCAACAAAAACCCTCCCTCTTCCGTCACTACTGTAACGGAAGAAGGAGGGCTTTTTATGTATAGGCGGGTTTTTTCTGCAGTTCTTTGCGCGCTGTTTCTTTTCACTGTGTTTCCTGTGGGAGCCATGGCGAACAGAGTACCAGTCCCGGTATCAGACGATGCGGTGGAGGCTGCAAAAATACTCTCCGGCCTCGATTCGGCGGTGGATTTCGGCGGCGTTTATCTTACGGAAAATGCAACCAAGGTGGTTGTGCTGTTGGTCAAGGCGACGGAGGCACGCAAAAACGAAATCCGTGCTATGGTGAAAAACCCGGATATTCTAGTATTTAAGGCTGCAAAATACTCCATTAAAGAGCTGCAAGCAGTATTTGACCAGATCGACTCCAACGGCAAATTCGAGTGGACGACGTACGGCATCGATATCATGAAGGGTTATGTTGAAGTAAATGTCTACTATGGCGGAGAAGCTGCGGCGCGGGAGCATTTCAAAAAATTCGGGGATAAGGTCAAGGTAATCGGCTCGGACTTTGTTCCGAAGCTGGATGAATACGACGCGATAAAGGTCACCAACGAGGCGTGGCTCAAAGAGGTATTTCCCGACGCAAAGGAAGTAACCACAACAAATACCCGCTTTGTATTCTCCGGCGCGCCCAAGGTCACGAAGACGCGCGCCGTGTTGAATGAGCCTGGAGAAAGCCTCACGCTGTACCGCTTTGCGAACAGGAAGGATTATGAGAAGTGCAAGGCCATGATTAAGGGTACGACCCTTGTCTATGGCGGCAAGGTGGTCTATGTGGATACGGAGTTCGCCTCCACGTATTTTTACAACGAAAACAGCAATATGCTTGCCCTCTACTGCGGCTCCACGCAGCGGATATTCGGCAGGCTGGAGGACCGCAACTTTTTCCCGGCGGGCGGGTTCGGCGGCTTTTTCGCCCGGCGCAACAGCGCAATCTATAAAAACTCCACATCCCGCGTCCAGCCGGATGAGAACACGCCGGATACGCCCAAAGCCCTTGCGAAGCTTTCCTCCGCGGTGGTGCGGGGTATCGTGAAAAGCGCGCCCGCAGGTACAAAGGAAGGCGCGTATACGCTCGAACTGCGCGAAAGCATCCGCGGCAAGCTGACCGGCACAATCACTGTCACCGCCATGCCCGGCGTGATGGAAAAGGGCAGGAGTTATCTCGTATTTTTAAAGGAACAAACTTCAGGCGGCAAGAAAGAGCTTGTGTTGACGGACAACGCCTATTTCAGCGTATTTGAATTAAACGATAAGGGCTATGTGCTGCCCATACGCGAATACGGCATGACAAAGCCCGTGACGCAGACTGCATTTATGAAAGGACTATAAGGGAGGGAAATTATATGACAAAACGGATATTTCTGTTGGCGCTTTGCGCCCTGCTTCTTACTTTTTGCCTGCCGCTGACGGGGCAGGCCGTCATCGGATGCGTTGTGGAAGAAGACGAGGATGCCGTCACCCTGTTCGCTACCGGAGAGTGGGTAACGAGAAGCGAAAAATGGCTCGTTTCCAATTTCCCCAAGCTGCGCAGTCTGGAAACGACTCAGACCCGCTTCGTGTTCGCTTCCGCCCCGGAAGTCGCAAAGACCCGCGCCGTGCTCAACAAAGCGGGCGAATCCCTGACGCTTTACCGCTTCAAAACGGATAAGGATGTACAGAAATGCCTGGCGATGATCAAGGGCAATACCCTGGTTTACGGCGGGAAGACGGTCTATGTGGATACGCTGTTCCCCGCGACCTACTATGCGGACGGCAGGGTCATTGCTCTCTATTGCGGGGCCGACACGGCGGTGGACAAGAAGCTCAAGGAAACCTTCGAGGTCGCGGGCGGCTACGGCGGATATTTTGACAGGCGGAGCGAGGCCGCCATGCCGGAGGGCGCGAACAGCCAGATCGTATCACCCCCCAAGGACGAAACGGTCCCCGCGACCCTCAAGGCTTTGCTCAAACAGGCGGACAGCGTCTATCTGGTCAAGGTGAAGCAGACGCCCAAATGGGTTCGGGAGACGGTGGAGGGCGTATACGAACTGGAGGTTGAAAAGAACATCCGGGGCATATCGCGCAAAACGTTCCGGCTGGAGGATTGGCCCGGCGTCATGCATTTGGGAAGGACATATATCCTGTATGCAAAGCATATCGAAACGCCGGAAGGCGGAACGCGGGTGACCTATGCGGATTGGATCAATCATTCCACATTCGAAATTGACGACCGCGGTTACGTCCTGCCCATCCGGGAGTACGGCATGAAAGCGCCGGTGAAGCTGGAGAAGTTCTTGAAAGGGCTGTAAGCGGGGTGGATCCATGAAAAAACGCTTTATAGGTCTTATGCTGTGCATACTGCTTCTTTTTGCCGCTGCGCTGCCTGCGTTGGCGGCGGGGGAAGCAGGCGTTGAAGATCGCATCGTTTCTCATGCGGCGCCGACAGACGGCGCGGATGCGGCGAAAAGGGACGAAGCCTGGCTGCGGGAAGCCTTTCCCAACCTGCGGAGCTGTGAAACGACCGAAACCCGCTTCGTATTCGCTTCTGCCCCCAATGTGACAAAGACCCGCGCCGTGCTCAACAAAAAAGGCGAAAGCCTCGTCATTTACCGCTTTGAAACTGCAGGGGCGCTTGAAAAGTGCAAAGCGATGGTCAGGGGAAATGCCCTTGTCTATGGCGGAAAGACGGTATATGCGGATACGCTGTTCTCCGCAACGTATTATTACAACGACGCGGAAAAAACCATCGCGCTCTACTGCGGGGCCGAAGAAAAGGTAAACAACAAGCTGCTTTCGGGATATACGGTTGCGGGCAATTTCGGCGGATATTTCCAAGACCGTAATATGGTCGCCTTTGGCGATTATGTCTATTTGGATGCCGTCAAATGGGATGAAGGATACGTTGAGCCGGACAGCATCAAAAAAGTACTTGCGCTTACGGACATTGTCTGCATCGGCAGCATCAAAAAGGCGCCGCCCGTACCGGCAAAAGGGAAAGAACCCGAATTCCCGGCGTTTGGGACATATGAGATCGAGGTGAGCCGGGCCGTCAAAGGCAGGGCGCGCAGGATGATTAAACTGCAAGGATACCCCGGCGTCATGACAGAAGGCAGGACATATGTCCTGTTTTTGGAGGAATATCAGTTTCCCGGCGGCGCTTCCGCGCTGAGCCTGGCGGAAAGCTATTACCGCTCCACATTCGAAATTGACGATCGCGGTTACGTCCTGCCCATCCGGGAGTACGGCATGAAAGCGCCGGTGAAGCTGGAGAAGTTCTTGAAAGGGCTGTAATTGCCCGAACATGAAAGCGAGGACCGTATGATGAAAAAACGCTTGTTATCCATAGTACTCTGCCTGCTTTTGTTCCTTTCGGCAATCCCGTCGCTTGCCGCGCCAAGTATAGACGAGCGGGCGCGCCTGCAGGGCCCTGCGAGCGAGGCGTTGCAGGAGCTGATGAAAATCTGGGATAAAACTGCGCCCACAGGGAAGAGATACCCTGACGATGTGGCGGGACTGTATATCACGGACGACTATAAGGCCGCCGTGGTGCTGGTGCGCGGGGCGACCACGGCGCGCAAAAACGAGATCCGCACGCTTGTAACAAAGCCCGAGGTGATCGTGTTCAAAAGCGCAAAATACTCTTACAACGAGCTTGCCGCTATCGCGGATCAAATCGATTCCGACGGATCCTTTGAGCTTGTGTGGTGGGGCGTCGGGCAGCATGAAAAAGAAAACGCCGTCATGGTAGGTGTCTATTACGGCCGAAAAGCAGTGGCGCAAAAGTATTTTAAAAAGTATGGTGATAAAGTAAAGGTTGAAGAATCGGAGCGGGCAATAGTTGGAAATGAACTTGATTTCGCCGTCATGAACGAAACCTGGATGAAAAATACCTTCCCCAAGCTGCGCAGCATGGAAACGACGGAAACCCGCTTCGTATTCGCTTCTGCCCCCAAGGTGACAAAGACCCGCGCCGTGCTTAATAAAAAAGGCGAGAGCCTTACGCTGTACCGCTTTGAAACCGAGAAGGACATGCAAAAGGCCAACGCCATGATCAAGGGCAACACTTTGGTGTACGGAGGAAAGACCGTATATGTGGATACCCTGTTCCCGGCAACGTACTATTTCAGCGCCGATACCATCGCCCTCTATTGCGGCTCCGACGCAGCGGTGGACAGAAAGCTGCTGGAAACGTACGAAATAGCGGGGGAATACGGCGGATATTTTGACAACAGAAACTTTTTTGATCCCCCTGGCGTTGACCCGCTTGTGGTGGACCCCCCACGCGAGGGCGTACAACTGCCGCCTGAGAGTATAAAAGAACTGCTTGCACGGACGGACGGCATTTATATTGTAAAGATACAGTCTGTGCCTGTGTGGAATGGCCGCGATTATAATCCTACAGGGAAATACGCTCTGGAGGTAACACGGAATATTCAGGGCATTTCCCGAAAAGGGTTTTCCTTGCAAGCATATCCGGATGTGATGCGCATGGGGAGAAGCTACGTTCTCTTTATCCGGAATATTGCAACCGGTAACGGAGCGGCGTCCATCCGCATAGCGGATTCGGCCTACCAATCCACATTTGAAATCGACGACCGCGGTTACGTCCTGCCCATCCGGGAGTACGGCATGAAAGCGCCGGTGAAGCTGGAGAAATTCTTAAAGAACCTGTAAATCTTGCATACAAAAAATAGTATCGGGAGGAAAGACATGAAAAAGAGATTGCTTGCGCTGGCGCTTTGCGCCCTGTTGCTGATCGCCGCGTTCCCTTTGTCGGCGTCAGCCGCTGCCGGGGAGAAAGATGACCCGCTTCTCCTGCCGCCGGACGCCGCTTCCATAAACGAAAGCTGGTTAAAACATACCTTCCCCAAACTGCGCAGTATGGAAACCACACAGACCCGCTTCGTATTCGCCTCCGCGCCCAAGGTGACAAAGACCCGCGCCGTACTCAACAAAAAGGGCGAGAGCCTTACGCTGTACCGCTTTGAAACCGAGAAGGACATGCAAAAGGCCAACGCCATGCTCAAGGGCAATACCCTGGTGTACGGAGGAAAGACCGTATATGTGGATACCCTGTTCCCGGCAACGTACTATTTCAGCGCCGATACCATCGCCCTCTATTGCGGCTCCGACAAAGCGGCGGATGAAACGCTGAAAAAAACCTACGAGGTCGCGGGCGGTTTCGGCGGGTATTTTGACGCGCGGCATGGGATTACCGCGCCGGACGGAATGGATATTGTATCGCCTCAGATGGGATATCCGGAAACCCTGAAGCAGATTAAGGGGGACACGGACAGCGTCTATGTCGCCACCGTTACGCGCACGCCTTCGTGGAAGGGGCATTCGGTCGACGGCTACTACGCGCTGGATGTAAAACAAACGGTGCGGGGCATCGAGCGCGCCGCGCTCAAGCTTTCCGATCTCTGGCCGGGCGTGATGGTGGAGGGGAGGAGCTATGTCGTGTGCGTCAAGCATGTGGCAACGGAAAACGGCGCGACAAAGCTTCAGCTTGCGGACCGGCTGTACAAATCGGCATTCGAAATCGACGACCGCGGCTATGTCCTGCCCATCCGGGACTACGGTATGAAAGCGCCGGTGAAGCTGGATACGTTCTTAAAATCCGTATAAGCGGCTCCCTCCGGTGTGACAGGCATACATCCATACGGAAACATCCCGTGTGTTTTGTAATAGTATGGGATATACCCGTCATAAGGAGGTGGTCCGTGTGTCAAGGGACGGTTGGCACAGAGGCGGATGCAGCCGCCGCTCCTGCCCCAGGTGGCCCGGCAACAGCCGGGGATGCCGTATCTGGGTTGGTTTCTAACAAAGGAAAAGCCTTTTGCATAACAAAAGGCCATGGAGAGCGTACTCTCCATGGCCTTACTCATGCAATAAGGTTTACAGCCCCGCCGCGATCTCCAGCGCCCTGTTCACCGCTTTGATGACGGCGGTGGAGCTTATGGTCGCGCCCGAAAGCGTATCCGCCGCTACCGGCGCGGTTTTTCCCGCGAACTGCGTCTGGAACGCTTCGTCGGTCAGCACGCGCTCGCCAAGGCCCGGGGTTTCCGCAAAGCCTTCCTCAAGCACCTGTATGCCGCCTACGGTTCCGCCGGCCAGCACGCCGACCTTTATGGAGATCATTCCGCCGTAGCCCTGCTCGCTTACCTGCACGATCACGCCCTGGTCGGCGGTCCACAGCGCGTCCGCGCCCTCGGGCGCGGCGGCTTCCGCCACGTTAGTGGCGCCGGGGAGGAGCTTCGCTTCGGGGGAAGCGGCAGCAGTCGCCTTGCTCGGGTCAAGGAAGGGCTGGGCCGCCTGGAGCGCGTCGTTGACCGCGGCGATTACGGCGGAGGAACTGACGGTGGCGCCGGAAAGCGTATCCGCGTTTTCGCCCGCCTTTATTTCGCCGGTGAGGCCCCTGAACTGGCTGAGGAATTCCTTATCCTTCACGCGGGAGCCAAGGCCGTCGGTTTCGGAGAAGCCTTCCTCGGCGATGGCTACGCCCGCGACAGCGCCGCTGTGCGCCACGCCGACCTGCACCTGGATATTGCCGCCGTACCCTTTCTTGGATACGAACACCACGCAGCCCGCGTCGGAGCTCCAGACGGCGTCCACGCCTTCGGGGGCCGTTTCCTCCTGTTTGGTGGTGGCGCCGGGAAGTATGCCGCCGAACACAAGGTCTTCGGGGCCTTCCTCTTCTCCGCCGAGGCCGAGCACTTCTTCTATTACATAGCCTGCCGCCTTGTTTACGCCCGAAACCACCGCGCTGGAGCTGATTGTGGCGCCGGTGACGGCGTTTACATGTTCATTGAGCGCGACAGGGGCGGCAAGGCCGGCAAACTGGCCCGTAAACGCGGGGTAAAGCACGTTTTCACCGAGGCCGGGGGTTTCGCGGAACTTTTCGCCGCCCACGCTAACGCCGGTGATATTGCCCTCCATATCCACGCCCACGGCAAGCTCGATTGGCCCGCCGTAGCCGTTGACGGTAATTTCTGCGACATGGCCGATCGTCTTATTGTCCGCGGCGGCGGCGTAGCAATGCGAAACCTCCGCGCCTTCCGCCAGGGGAAGCTCGGTAAAGCCCTTTGCGTCGGGGAATACCTTGAGCAGCGCGGCCTTCTCGGCGGCGGCGGCCTGATCCGAAGCCTTTTCGGCGGTAAGCGAATGGATGAGGATCAATAGCCCCCCGGCAACGATGGCGACGGCCACGAGCACCAGCCATGCCGGTATGCGTTTTTTCATGCGTGTTCTCCCTTCGGTGTAGCTCATCATATTCAAAAATCGTTTCCCGCTCCAAAAAGAGGCGTTCTACAGCTTTGTTTCTCCGGGGGCAAGCCCGGGCTCGGGCGGAAGGCTATTTTCCGGCTTTTTTTTTGCATGGACGTCGTATGCTTCAATGCCCCGGATGGCGGATTTTGCGGCGACGCCGGTCAGAAGCCCGGTCACGGTCCCCGCAAGCAGCAGCACGGGCAGGTAGCCGAGCATGGCGCGGGACTGCACCACAAGGCAGGCCGCGAGTATCTGGCCGATATTGTGGCTCACGCCGCCCGCTATGCTTACGCCGATGATGCTGAAGCCCTTGACGCGGCGCAGCAGCAGCATGACGACCAGGCTCAATACCCCGCCCGCGAAGCTGTAGAGCATGCCCGAAAGCCCCGAGAACAAAAATCCGGAAAGCAGCACCTTCATCACCATCAAAAGCACGGCGCCTTTGACGTCCATCAAATAAATCGCGTAGAGCAGCACGGTGTTCGCAAGGCCCAGCTTGATGCCGGGCGCGGCCGCCGCTATGGGGATAAAGCGTTCCACCCAGCCGAGCACGAGCGCCACCGCCGTGAGCATGCCCAAACGGGTTATGGACTTTGCGTTCATTGTTCTTCCCCCGCAACAAGCTCCACGGATACCTGGTTGGGCAGGCAGATGATCCAGCTCCCAAGAACGCGGGACTGATAGTTTCCCAATGTTACTTCACCCTGCTTGATACAATCCTGATTGTCACAGGTGGCGGCGTGCATCACGGCGCCGTCCTCGGTGATATAGAGTTCGTTTACCTTGCCGCCGCCCTGGTCGATCACGACGGTCTGCGGCTCGCCAAGGGGCACGCGCCGATATACGTCGCTGCCGATGTATATGACGATCTCGCCTTTGCTTGCCGCGGCCCTGGGCAGCCCCGTCAGCAGGAATAGCGCGAGGACCGCGATGAGCACAATGCCGATCAGTAGAAAGTCTTTCTTTTTCAAAACGATGTCCTTTATCTTTGTTTTACCGGACAATGCCTAAATGATTATAGCACAGGTTTGTGAAAAAAACACCACTACATAGATTCAATTCGACTGCAATTCAGATGCAATTTAAATGCAATCCACACTTTTTATGCGATAATCTTCGGCGCAAAATCAGGATAACCGCTCTCCCGTATGGGAAAAATGGAAGCGGGAGGTGCGCTTATGCATTCGGATTCTATTTGGAAAGATGTCGTCATGCGGCCCAGGGAAAACACACTGGACCGGGACATGGAAGTTGAAGTCGCCATCATCGGCGGCGGCATCGCGGGGATATTGACCGCGTACCTGCTCAAAGAGCGGGGGGTTTCCTCCGTCATACTGGAAGCGGATACGGTATGTTCCGGCCAGACGGGGCGTACCACCGCAAAGATCACGTCCCAGCACGGTCGCTGCTATGACAGGCTGACGGCGCGTTTCGGCAGGGAAGGCGCGCAGCAATATGCAAACGCGAACCAGGGCGCCATAGAAGCGTACGCCGCGCTGATTAAAAAGCTGGGTATCGACTGCGATTTTACCCGACTGCCCGCCTTTTTGTATTCCACGGAAGAAAAAGACCCGTTGGAAAAGGAAGCCGAAGCCGCAAAGGCGCTGGGCCTTCCCGCAAGCTACACGATCGATACGGGCCTGCCTTTTCCCGTGGCGGGGGCGGTGCGCTTTGAAAACCAGGCGCAGTTCCACCCCCTCAAATTTTTAAGCGCGCTGATACCGGCGCTTACGATATACGAGCATACGAAGGTGCTCTTTGCGGAAGGAAATGTATTGAAAACGGAGCGCCGGACTGTGCGCGCAAAGAAAATCGTGTTTGCGTGCCACTATCCGTTTCTGAACGTTCCGGGCTATTACTTCATGCGCATGCATCAGGAGCGCTCCTATGTGCTTGCGCTCAGCAACGCGATGGAATTTACCGCCGCCTACATCGGCATGGATGAAAACAAGCTTTCCCTGCGCAGCCATGGCGGCCTCCTTCTGCTGGGCGGCGGGGCGCACCGCACGGGGGACAACAAAGAGGGCGGCAAGTACGAACTGCTGCGCGCGGCGGCAGTGAAGTATTTTCCAAACAGCCGCGAGGAGGCCCGCTGGTCCGCACAGGACTGCATGACGCACGACGGCGTGCCCTATATCGGCCGGTTCTCGCACGACACGCCGGATTGGTATATCGCCACGGGCTTTCAGAAATGGGGGATGACGGCTTCCATGGCGGCGGCCACTTTATTAAGCGACGCCATCGCCAAAGGAAAGGACGACGCGTTCGGGGTATTCTCGCCGGACCGCTACGTGCCGGCCGCCGCCGTGCCGGAATTGTTGAAGGACGGCGGGCAGACGGTGAAAGGGCTCACCAGGCAGCTGTTCCATATCCCCGGGAAAACGCTTGAGGAGCTTCCCCGCTCCCACGGCGGGGTGGTGGATGCGGAGGGGGAGAAGCTCGGCGTATACAAAAACGAACGGGGCGAGTGCTTTGCCGTACACACCCGCTGCCCGCACCTGGGCTGCGAGCTGACGTATAATCCCGATGAAACAAGCTGGGACTGCCCCTGCCACGGCTCCCGCTTTGCCCATACGGGGGACCGCCTGGACGGCCCCGCGCAGGAGGATGTGATTGGGAGCAATACGCGTGCGTAGCTATTACGGCTCGAACAAGGACCGGGAGTATTTTGAAGGCTGGTATTTCCGCCAGCAAACGGGCGGGCGGGCCGCGGCGCTTATTCCGGCCATGCACATCGACGCCGCGGGAAAACGCTCCGCTTCCATTCAGGTAGTCACCGATGCGTTTTCCGGCAGGGCCGTATATCCCATTGAGGCGTTCAAAGCGCAGGAGGATTGCCTGTGCGTCACGATAGGCGGCAGCCGGTTTTCGGAGGAGGGCATTGCCGTAAACATCCGCTCGGACCGGCTGGAGGTCAGGGGGGAGCTCGTCTACGGCGCGCTCGCGCGGCCGAAGTACGATATCATGGGGCCGTTCCGGTACCTGCCCAATATGCAGTGCAGGCACAGCGTCATCAGTATGGCGCATACGGTCTGGGGAAAGCTCGCCGTCAACGGGGAGGAGTTTCTTTTTGAAAACGGGCGCGGATATCTGGAGGGGGACAGGGGCAGCTCGTTTCCGAAGCGGTATCTCTGGACGCAAGCCTCTCTCGAAGGCGGGATTTCCGTCATGCTCAGCGTGGCGGATATTCCGTACCTGGGGAAGGTCTTTTGCGGAGTCGTCGGCTTTATCCATATGGAGGGCAGGGAACACCGCATCGCCACCTATCTTGGCGCGAGGGTGGATCGGCTGAGCGAGCGTTTTGTTTCCGTACGGCAGGGGGAGTACCTGCTGCAGGCACAAGCGCTGCGGGAAAATCCCAGGCCGCTGTACGCCGCGGTAAACGGCGGCATGGCCCGCACGATCAAGGAGAGCGCCTGCGCGCGCGTCCGTTACCGCCTGTATCGAAAAGGGCGGACGGTGTTCGACCTTGTCGGGGACTGCGCGGGGTATGAGGACGAATATAATGAATAATGGAT
>DATMXR010000216.1:0-7669 GCA_035561315.1 Feifaniaceae bacterium | reverse complement strand
CTCTAATCCTTCCACCATTTTCCGCGCGATCCGTAGCGCGTTGTCATGCGCCCGGTCGAAGATTTTTCCTATTTCTACTCGTTTCTCTCCGAAAAATATCTTCCTCCTGTATTTCGGCGCAAACACTATATGATATTTGCAATTCCATTTCGTGTGAGATAGACTCTTAGTGTCATTCCCCATTTGAATGACCTCCTTTTGCTTTTTCTTGTGCAGTTGTCAGGCCGCACTCCGATTATAAAGCAAGAGGAGTTTTTCTGTCCTCATCATCGGCAGTAGCCTTTGAACCACTAGCCTAGCCAGTGGTTTTCGTTTGACAACAATCCCGCAAAATATGTATGCATTTGAGGGATTGTGTGATGTTGTAAGCTTTTATCTTTGTACCCTGCCGCTGCCATCGCCGCCCATCAGCGTTTCCACATCCTTGACGCTTACGCGGTTGAAATCGCCCGCGATCGAGTGCTTCAGGCAGCTTGCCGCCACGGCGAATTCTAATGCCTGCCGCTTCGTTTGATAGGCGTTCAGGCCGTAGATGAGTCCCGCGGCGAACGCGTCTCCGCCGCCCACGCGGTCCACGATATCCGTAATCTCGTATTTTCGGCTCTCGTAAAAATTCTGCCCGTCATTGAGGCAGGCGGCCCAGCCGTTGTGGTCCGCGCTTTTGCTTTCCCGCAATGTGATGGCGACCATCTTCATGTTGGGGTAGGCTTTGAGCACTGCGGCGGACAGCGCCTTGTACTTTTCGCGGTCCAACTCGCCCTTTTCCACTTCCACATCGGCCGTGATCCCCAGCGACTTCTGCACGTCCTCCTCGTTGGCGATGGCGACGTCCACATAGTTTGCGAGCTCCCGCATGACTTCCGGAGCCTTTTTGCCATATTTCCAGAGGTTTTTCCTGTAATTGAGATCGCAGGATACGGTAATGCCCGCTTTCTTTGCTTCCTTTACGCTTTCAAGGCCTAATTCCATCACGCTTTCGCTGATGGCCGGGGTGATGCCGGTGATATGGAACCAGCCGATCCCGGAAAACGCTTCGGCCCAGTCGATATCCCCGGGCTTGGCGAGAGAGATCGCCGAATACGCTCTGTCGTATATTACCTTGCTGGCAAGCTGGTTGGCCCCGCCCTCCAGAAAATAGATACCCATGCGCCCGGGTCCGCGCTGAACCCTGGAAGGATCCACGCCGAAGCGGCGCAGTTCCTTCACGCACTCGGTTCCGATCGCGTTGTCGGGCAGCACCGTCAAATAGGCGGCGTCGCAGCCGAAATTCGCGAGGCTGACGGCCACATTGGCCTCCCCGCCGCCAAACGTGGCTTCCAGTAGGGGAGTCTGGAAAAACCGCTCCGCGCCGGGCGCCTTCAGGCGCAGCATGATTTCGCCGAACGTCAAATACTTCATGGAATCTCCCTCATTTCTGCAAAAGATGTACCGCAAAGCCGCCGAATTCCTGCTTGAGGTAGATCGCGATCATGGCATTCCCCTTGTACTTTGCTGTATCCGGGTCGACCTGATATCCCTTTTCCTCCAGGCAGGCAACGGCGCGGCCGATGTCCGCCGTACGGATGGCGATATGTCCGTTCGCGCCCAGGTATTGTTCCTTCATCACCTCGATGCCGGAGGACGCGAAGTTGGAGGAATTTCCCTCCTTAATCCCAAACCCGAACGCGTCGTCAAAGCGTTTGCATACGTCCATGGATGCTGAAGCGTCCACGCAGTTGATGCCCAGGTGCGCAAACTCGAACCCCAGCGCGATTTTGCGCGCTTCCCTGCATAGCGCGGTGATCTTTTCAAAGTTGCCCGCGCTGATGTCCTCCTTCGCGCACAGCCAACTGCCGCCCACCGCGTAGATGTAGGGAACGCCCATGTATTCCGCCAGGTTTTTCTCGCTGACGCCGCCGGTGGGGATGAATTTTACCTTGCCGAACGGCGCCGCAAGCGCCTTCATGGCGCTTAGGCCCCCATATACGTTGGCCGGGAAGAATTTTACCACGTTTATGCCCAGGCTAAGCGCCTCTGTGATTTCGGTTGGCGTCACGCAGCCCGGCGTTACATCCACGCGGTTCTCCACGCACCACTCCACGAGCGGTCTGTCGAACCCGGGGGATACGATGAATTTTGCGCCCGCCGCCACCGCCGCCCTGCATTGCGGGAGCGTCAGCACGGTGCCCCCGCCCACGCAGATTTCGGGGCAGCTTTGCGCCACTTCCTTGATCGAGTCGAGCCCCGCCGCCGTGCGCAACGTGATTTCCATGACATTGACACCGCCCCGAAGCATCGCCTGTGCCGTAGGGACCGCGTCTTTTACATTGTCCAGCACCACGACCGGAACGATTCCGCAGTTTTTTAATGTATCCAGCGTCGCCATAAATAAGCCTCCTTCCGGATACTAAAATATGTTGAGAGGAATGCCGACATCCTCAGCCAGGTCCTCTAAGCTTTTCAAAAGATCGGCGGGCAGCGTGAGACCCTCCCGCTCCGCTTTTTTGCGCCTGCCCCATTCGATCTCGCCGGGCGTGAATATCCGCTCGGCACCCTTCGCCTTGGGCAGGCTGCGCAGCGTCCGGGCCATGGTCTCCGTACGCGCCCGCAAGACGCCCCCCCCCAGGAATTGGGACGCGTCTATCGCGAGAAACGTCTGACAGGCGTTGTTGGGTTTCTCCAGCTCCAGCACCCAGCTGCCGATTTCCCCGCCCATGCTGGTGGCGCCGCCGCTTAATACGCCTGTCAGAAGCTCGACCATGACGGCCAGGCCGTAGCCCTTGTGCGCGGCCATCGGCTGCATGGCCCCTTCTTCCGGATAACGGCTCGGGTCGGTGGTGGGGAGCCCGTCGCCGTCCACGATCCAGGTATCGGGGATCCGCCTCTTGTCCGCCCGGGCCTGGAACACCTTCAGGGAGGCCACGTTGCTCATGGCGATATCCAGGAACACGCTGGGCACCGTCTCAGAAGGGCTAGCATAAGCGAGCGGGTTGTTGCCCAGGGCTTTTGCCCGCGCGCCCGGCGCGTTCATGTTCGGGTCCACATTGCTTAACGCGATGCCCAGCATGCCCTTATGCGCGGCCATATTCGCGTAGTAGCCTGCGGCGCCGAAATGGCAGCTGTTTTTCACGGCTGCGATCGCGATGCCCGTTTCGCCCGCCTTTTTGCAGGCGAGCTTCATCGCTATGACGGAAGGCACCATCCCCATGGCCTTTTTCGCGTCGATCAGCGCGAAGGACGGCCCTTCCTTCACCACTTCGGGCTCGGCCTTGATATCGATGCCGCCCGCCCGCGCTTTTTTGATGTAATTGTGCAGGTTCTTTGTGCCGTGGGAGTGGACGCCGTACCCGTCCGTCACGCTCAATACCTCGGCCGTGACCGCCGCATGCTCCGGCTTCATGCCTTCCTTGATCAAGGCGGCCTCGCAGAACGCCTTCAGATCTTCCAATCTTATTTTGCTCATGGCAACTCCTCCTGTTATACGCCCCAGTAAGCGGAAAATCCGCCGTCAATGGGAATGACCGCGCCGTTTACAAAGCTTGCCGCGTCGCTGCAGAGCCATAAAAGCGCGCCGCACAGTTCCTCCGGCTTGCCGTACCGCGCCATGGGCGTCTTGGCTAGAACACGGTTGCCCCTGTCGGTCGCGCTGCCGTCCTCGTTCGTTAAAAGAAACCGGTTCTGCTCGGTCAGCAGGAACCCGGGCGCGATGGCGTTCACCCGGATATCCGTGCCGTAATTCTGGTTGAAGTGCACCGCCATCCATTGTGTGAAATTGGCCACAGCCGCCTTTGCCCCGCTGTACGCCAGCGTGTTCGTCAGGGGCAGGTAGCTTGCCATGGACGCGATATTGACGACATTGCCCCGCTTGCTTTTTACAAACTCGGTACCGAACGCCTGGGTGGTGAGCACCGCGCCCGTCACGTTCAGATCGAACACCCACCGTATGGCCTGCGGGTCCAGCTCAAAAAAGCTGAGGTCCGCGCCCGTGGTCGCCTGTTTCTTGTTGCCACCCGCGCCGTTTACCAAAATATCCACCCTGCCGAATCGCTTGAGGACGGCTTCCTTGGCAGCGGCGAGGCTATCCGGGTTCAATACGTCCGCCCTGGCCGCCATCGCCTGCCCGCCCGCGGCGTTGATCTCGTCCGCTGCCTTCTTCGCGTTGTCCTCCAAGATATCCAGCAGCGCCACCTTCGCGCCCGCTTTCGCGAGCTCCCTGCCCATCACGCTGCATATGATGCCGCCCGCGCCTGTGATGACCGCCACCTGGCCGGATAAATCAAACCTTGCGTTCATACCGTACTCCTTTATACTTTGTGTCCCGTGTTTACCATCTCGATATTGCCGTTGGGGCAGCGGTTATAGCACATGCCGCATGCCACGCACGCATCCCTGTCTATGGCGAGCCGGTCCCGCGCGGTAACTTCCGGCGCGAAATCGGTGCAGATCGTTTTGCAAAGCTGGCAGCCTTCCCCGCAGCCGCAGTTGAGGCAGCGGGACGCCTCCGCCTGCGCCTCTTTATCGGTCGTGATGGGCGCGGCGCCGTCCGCCTCATACGGCAGGCATCCCGTACGCTTCAGCGCCGCGTCCCTTTTGGCGGGTATCACGGTTTCTAAAGGGTTCAGCGTCGCTTCGCTGCCCCGGATGAGCGCGTCCGCTTTCGCCGCCAGGCGCGCGCCTTCCGCGATGGCACCGATCACATTCGGACCCCCGGAAAGCCCTCTGCGCGCCACCAGGATATTGCCCCGCTCCGCCGCGTTCGCCTGCTTAGGCTCCCGCGCCATAAAAGCGGCGTCGCAGGGGAAGGCAAGCTCCATATCGCCTTCCCCCAGAAGCGTTAAGCCAACGACCCCGCCCGCGCTATTTTGGGCGATGGAGCGCAAAGCCGCGCGTTCCACAAAAAGGACCCCGCGCTTCTTCGCTTCGTCATATAGCTCCCTGACGCCGCTCAGCCTCGTATTCAACCGCTTGCCGATCACGCGGACCTGCTTCGCGCCCGCCCTCTTCGCGCACAAAGCGGCATGCAGCGCGTACGGCCCGCCGCCAAGAACGGCGACCGCCTTTCCCGTTAACGTATCTTCAGGGCTTGCCTCAAACAAGGCGTCTGCATCCTGTATCAGCGCCGCGTTTTCTATTTCTGTTTCCAAGGGCGCGGGGTCCGTTTCGCCGCCGGTGGCCGCAACCACGGCTTCATACCCGTCCGCAAGCAGTCGTTCGGGCGTGGCGGATTTACCCGGCCGGAGCGTTACGCCCAGAGCCGGCAGCCTTTCTTCCAGCCTTTGCAGCGTTTCCTCCGGCAGCAAGCCTTCTTTGACAAAAGCGCGGAGCATTCCGCCCACGCGTTCCCGCTTCTCAAACAAGGTGACCGCGTACCCCGCCATAGCCAGCTCGTACGCCGCCGTCATGCCCGCCGAGCCGGCCCCAACCACCGCTATTTTGTGGCCGTTTGCAGGGGAGGGCTTTCCTTTGGGCAGCCAGCCAGCCAGCCTGCCCTTTTCCAGCACATACCGCTTGAGCTCCCGGATCCGCACCGGGTTTCCGTACGCGCCGCGCACGCAGGCGTCCTCGCAGGGATGCGGGCAGACATAGGCGCAGACGTCCTGCAGCAGGCCCTTTTCCGTGATCGCGTCGTAAGCGCCCTGAAAATCGCCTTTTGCCACCATCCGCACATACGCCTGCGCGGGAACGTGGTAGGGGCAGGCCGCCTTGCAGGGCCCAGCGAGCTTCGGCTCTATGATGCGCGCGTAGCCGCCGTAAAGGGTCAGCTCCTCCGCCGTTCTTACCGCGGGAACGATCTTCCCGCGAAAATCACTTAGCTTCGCGTAGCCGTGCCGGTCCATGTACTCTTTGAGGCCTTGTAGCATCGGCCGCACGACGTCGTAGCCGTTGATCAAGATCTCTGCGCACACGCCGAGCAGGTCGCCGCCGCAGAGGACCATTTCCACGGCGTCCCGCCAATCCCTGATACCGCCCGTCGCGGCGATGACGGCGTCTTCCCCGCAGAGCTTGCGTATCTCGTAGGTATCCCGCTGCGCCAGGGGCTTGAGCCACGCGCCGCTGTAACAGCTCATGCTGATCTCTTCCTGCAGGTGGTACACGGCTTTCTCCGGATGCTCGAGATCGATGAGCGGAATGCCCAGCCGGTTGCCCGTGCCGCCCACGGCGTCAGCGCCCGCTTGGTAAAGCACCGCCGCGATGGGCGCGATGCGCCCGCCCTCGGGCGTGAGCTTTACGAACAGCGGAATGCTGATGCTCTTTTTGATCTCCCGGACGATTTCGGTGATGACATGCTCCTGCTGGCCCAGGCTCGCGCCGGTTTGCTTCTTTGCGCTACTGCCGCCCGCGCTTGTGAGGGACACGTTGTAGGACATATTGGGGCAGCACATATTGAGCTCTATGATATCGGCGCCCGCCGCCTCAAACTCCTTCGCCATGTTCACCCAGCCAGCGACACCGTCGTCCCCCGCGTAGGTGATGTTGGCGAACAGCTTCAATTCTTTTAGCTGTTGCTTCGCCTCGCGCACCAGCGTCAGGCCTTCCTGAAACGTCAGCCGCTTTTCCGCGGTAAACGCGAGCGCGTCCCGGTCTTCAAACAGATCATAACGGGGCTTGCGGTTGATATAGGGCGCAGGGTCTATGGAAAGCTTGATGGACGCCGCCGCCCAGCCCGCTTCCTCTATGCGCATGAGCTGGCGCACCGTCTTACTTACCGGGCCCGAGGCCACAAAGAACGGATTTTTGAATGTGACCCCGCCTATGGTTACGGGAATTTGAATGTCCTTCATCACATACGCTCCAAATCCGGATTGCTGATCTGCCTACCCTCACGGGCCGACTGGTAGATCAAATTGATGACCCTCACGGCCTCCAGGCCGTCTATACCGCGTAATCCCGCCCTGGCATCGACTCCTTTTGCCGCGCACTCCACGAAATGGGCGATTTCCGCCACATAGCCGAGGTTATATTTTTCATCCACCGCCGGGCGCGACCATCCCGTGGTGATTTCCGCCTTTTCCACCGTATAATCAAAGCCGGGGATGGAGAAGCCGGAAATGGCGCTTGTAAACGTAAGGTCCACATGCAGGCAGCCTAAAGTGCCGTAAAAATCGATGCTGTCCTCCATGCCGCCGCAGGTCACGTAATTGGCCTCCAGTATGGCCGTGGTGCCGTCCTGAAAACGCATCAGCGCGCCCGCCCAATCTTCACCTTCCATTCCGTGGTGGATGAGGTTCTTTTCCTTGCCGCCAGACGTCATGGCGGCAAGGCTTTCCCATTTGTTGTCCTTGAGCGCCAGCATGAGCACCACCGGGTGGATGCCCAGGTGCATCATGACCCCGCCGCCGCAATACGCGATGGTCTGCACAAAGGGGGAGTGGGAGCCGGAATGGCATTCCCGCGCCCGGACAAATTTCAGGTCCCCGATCGCCCCGCTTTTTATTAGGTCCAGCGCCTTGTTGAGCGCAGGGGAGCCGAGCCAGTCCTCGGCGTAATATACATGCCGGTTAAGCCTTGCTGCGGTGTCAACTACCTTCTGCGCATCCTCCAGCGTGGTTGCCAACGGCTTTTCGCTGATGATGTCCCTGCCCGCCTCAAGCGCCTTTTGCGCTACCCGCGCGTGCAGGAAATTGGGCAGGCAAATATCCACAATATCGCAATCGGCCTTTTCTATCGCCTCTTCGATATTGCCGTAGGG
>DATMXR010000215.1:0-30546 GCA_035561315.1 Feifaniaceae bacterium | reverse complement strand
CACATAAAATGTTAGTAATTATTTACAGAGGTGCGCGATGGATTGGCGGGAGCGGATACGAAACCTCTGGGTGGAGCGCATGGTCTGGACCCGGCACTACATCATCAGCCTGATGATGGGGCTTCGGGACCTGAGCTTTGTCGCCACGCGCGCGCTCCGGAACGGCGCGGAGTTCGGCCAGGTGCTGGCGGGGCTGTATGGCACGCATATCGGCGTGCGGTTTGAAAACGCGTTCACCCAGCATGTGCTCATACTTTCGGAGCTTGCCTCCACCGCGAGAACGGGGGCGGATATCTCCGTACTGGAGCCGGCCTGGACGGCAAACGCCGAAAGCATGATCGGCCTGCTGCTGGAAATGAACCCGAATTGGGTCCATGAAGAGTGGCGGACCATTATATACGACCAATTCCGCATTGAAGTTGAGCTGATCCACCAATTAAAGCAGGACAGGTATGCCGAGGGAATCGAGCAGTTCGACCGGGCGCATGACAACGCGCTGCGAATCGCCCGGAAAATGGTGGAGGAAATAGAGCTTCAGTTCAGCCAGATGAATATGGTGTAGGGCGAACCCCGGGGAACCGCTTTCTTTATTATCAGATGCGGCGGGAAGCTTGTCAAGAAAGCGGAGGCGCGGGGACCCCCCAGCGTTGCGCGCCGTGCCCGAAAAAGCAAGCGCGGGCATGCTTCACGAAGCATGCCCGCACCTGAGTATGGCGTAAGCGTTAGATTTCCCTCATCGGCCTGGGGCTTTCAACGCTTTTTTCACCCGCGTTACGCCTGCGCGGCGAGGTTCTACATGACGCGCCGGTTTCCACCCTGCCGATGACCTTTTCAAAGAATTTGGATGCCGCGGCATTCTTCCCCGTTCGCGGGTATTTTTACATGCGCGCGGAGAAAAAATCATGTATAATATGGGAAGGATGCCGTTCCATACCGAATTTTACTGGTATGGAGTGAATTTACGGAGGAAAGCTCCCAATACGACAGACAGAAAGTAGGTGCCGACTGTTGGAACGACCGAACTGGTATGAGTTGAACATCCACGACGTGTGCAAGGAGCTTGGCTCCAGCGCGCAGACGGGCCTGACCTCCAAGGAGGCGAAGCGCCGCCTGGAAGAGTACGGCCCCAACGAGCTGCAGCAAAAAAAAGGGACCAGCGTGTTCCGGATGTTTTTGGAGCAGCTCAAGGACTACATGGTCATTATTCTGATCGTCGCCAGCGTGGTCTCCATACTGGTGGGGGAAGTGACGGACGCCATCGTCATATTGGGCATCGTGATCATCAACGCGGTGCTGGGCGTGTTCCAGGAATACCGCGCGGGCAAGGCGCTCGAAGCCTTGAAACGAATGTCCGCGCCCAACGCCAAGGTATTGCGTGACGGCGAGCCGGTGACCATACCCGCGCGGGAACTTGTGCCCGGCGATACGATACTGCTGGAAACCGGGGACTATGTGCCCGCCGACGTGCGGCTGGTCTCTTCCATCAACCTCAAGGTGGAGGAGGCCGCGCTCACGGGCGAATCGGTGCCGGTGGAAAAACACGCGGAGGCGGAATTGAAGGGCGACGTGGGCCTGGGCGACCAGATCAATTCCGGGTTCATGAGCACGCTCGTCACATACGGCAGGGGCAGCGGCATCGTCACCTCCACCGGCATGAACACCGTGATCGGCAAGATCGCGGAAATGATACAGGAGGAAGAGGCGGAGGATACGCCGCTGCAGAAAAAGCTCGCCAAGATGGGCAAGATCCTGGGCACGGGCTGCCTTATAATCTGCGCCCTCGTGTTCGGCATGGGGCTTTTGCGCGGGGAGCCGTTGCTTGAAATGTTCATGACGGCCGTGAGCCTTGCCGTCGCCGCCATACCGGAAGGCCTGCCCGCGGTCGTTACCATCGTGCTGGCTTTGGGCATGCAGCGCATGGCGAAAAAGAACGCCATCATGAAGAAGCTGCACGCCGTGGAAACGCTGGGGAGCACCACCGTCATCTGCTCGGACAAGACCGGCACGCTGACGCAGAACCAGATGACGATCGTAAAAATGTACGTGCCCGGCCTGTCGATCGACGTGCAGGGGGACGGCTACAACCCCGTGGGCGCGCTTACGGCGGACGACGCGGAGCTTGATCTTAAAAAAGAACCCGCGGTCAGCCGCCTAGTTGACGTCATGGCGCTGTGCAACGACGCGCGGCTGGAGCATGTGGAGGAAAACGGCACGGACGAATGGCGCATCATAGGCGACCCGACGGAGGGCGCCATGATCGTGGCCGCCGCCAAGGCGGGTGTGAAGCAGGAAGCGCACAACAAGCAGCTTCCGCGCCTGCAGGAGATCCCGTTCGATTCCCAGCGCAAGCTGATGACCACGTTCCATAAGCTGCCGGACGGGTACGCCGCATTCACCAAGGGCGCGCCGGATATCCTGGTGGAGCGCTGCACGCAGATATTGCGCCGGGACGGCACGGTTTCCGCCATCACGGACACGGACGTCGCGGATATATTAAAAGAAAACAAGGCGCTCGCCTCCCAGGCCTACCGGGTGCTGGCCATGGCGTATAAGCCGGTCTCCGATATTCCCGCGCATCCCACCCCCGAGGCGGATGAAAAGGACCTGGTGTTCTGCGGGCTTGTCGGCATGATCGACCCGCCGCGCGCGGAAGCGATAGAGGCCATCAAGGTCTGCAAGACCGCGGGCATCCGCGTGGTGATGATTACGGGGGACTATAAGGACACCGCCGCAGCCATCGCGAAGCAGCTTGGCATCATCAGCTCCGACGACCAGGTGATGGCGGGCGCGGACCTGAACGCCATGGACGACGAGCAGCTGAGCGAGGTCGCGAAGAACGTCAGCGTATACGCCCGCGTATCTCCGGAGCATAAGGTGCGCATCGTGCAGGCGGTAAGAAACAACGGCGAGATCGCCGCCATGACGGGCGACGGCGTGAACGACGCGCCCGCCCTAAAGCGCGCGGACATCGGCGTGGCCATGGGCATTACGGGCACGGACGTCACCAAGGAAAGCGCGGATATGATACTCACGGACGACAACTTCTCCAGCATCGTGCACGCCGTGGAGGAGGGCCGCGTCATTTACAGCAACATCCGCAAGTTCGTATTCTTCCTGATGAGCTGCAACGTGGGCGAGATACTCATCATATTCCTCTCCATGCTGTTCCAGTGGCCCATTCCCCTGCTGCCTATCCACCTCCTGTGGGTCAACCTCTTAACGGACGCGTTCCCGGCGCTTGCCCTGGGTACCGAGAAAAAGGAGCCCGGGCTCATGACGGAGCCGCCGCGCAGCCCCAACGAGAGCATCATCAACCGCGATATGATCATCAACATCGCGGTGCAGAGCGTGGTCATGACGGCGGCGGTGCTCGGGTCCTTCTATTACGGCTGGCAGAATTACGGCATTGAAATGGGCCGCACCTACGCGCTCGTCACACTCATCGTCAGCGAGCTGCTGCGCGCCTACACCTGCCGCTCCGAAAAGCACCCGCTCTGGAAGATCGGCTTTTTCAGCAACCGCAACATGAACCTCGCCACAGTCGTTTCCTTCGCGCTGCTGGTGGTGATACTGCTGGTTCCGGGGCTAAGGAGCATATTCAACGTGGCGACGCTGCACTTCCACGATTGGGACTTTGTGATACTGGTAGGCCTGATGCCGCTGGTGTTCGGCGAGCTCACCAAGGTCGTCAAGAACCTTGTGAAGAAAAACAAGTAAGCCTTTAAATGAAACAGAATCAAAGCGGCTGGATGTGCTCGATGCAGCCGCGGGCCGGCGCGGAGGGAGGATTTCGCAAATCTCTCCCTCCGTCCGTTTTCAGCCGACCCTCATCAATAGAAAAAATGATCGATAGCTCTGAGGTGTTCCTATGAAAAGAAGGGCGGGTATCCTTGCGTTGGCCGCGCTGATCCTGATGCTGTCGGCTTGCTCATACCGTTCCGCGCAGGGCGGCGTATCCGCCGCTCCGTCCCCCTCTCCGGGGCGGATCTATTTGTGCGGGGAAGCGCACGGCGTGGAAAAGATATTGGATAAGGAATTCGAACTGTGGCACGGGTACTATCACAACAAGGGTATGAGGCATCTGTTCGTCGAGTTTCCATACTATACCGCGGAATTTTTAAACATATGGATGCAGGCGGACGGCGACGATATCCTGGAGGCGCTCTATAACGATTGGGATGGCACCGCCGGGCACACCCCTTCCATGATGGAGTTATTCAGGAAGATCAAAAGCGAGTGCCCCGAAACGATTTTCCACGGTACGGACGTCGGCCACCAGTACCATTCCACCGGGGGACGATTTTTAAAGCATCTGGAAGATAACGGCCTGAAAGGCTCCGCGCAATATATATTGGCGCAGGAAGCGATCGCGCAGGGCAAATATTATTACGCACACGCCGACGATGCGTACCGTGAAAACAAAATGACGGAGAATTTTATCCGCGAATATGACGGCTTAAACGGCGCGGATATCATGGGGATATATGGCGGAGCGCACACGGGACTTGACGCTATGGATTTTACCGGCTCCGTTCCCTGTATGGCGAACCAGTTAAAAGGCCGTCACGGCGACGCCGTCCAATCGGAGGATTTAACCGGGTTGGCGAAAGTGACGGAACCGTACAGGGTGGACGTCATGAAAGTCAATGGAGCGGAATATGAGGCGTCGTATTTCGGCAAAGAAGAGTTGCCCTGGCACAAAGAGTACGCGTTCCGGGAATTCTGGCGCCTGGAAAACGCCTATGGCGATTTCAACGATTGCCCGAAAACAGGGGACGTATTGCCGTACGGCAATTACCCGACGCCGGTAGAGACCGGGCAAGTTTTTGTGATAGATTATACAAAGACGGACGGCTCCGTCGTAAGAATGTTTCACCGTTCCGACGGGGCCATTTGGGACGGTACGCCCTCAACGGAGGAGTTCAGGATAAATTGAGCCGAGAATAGGAGTTTCCCAAACAGGCCGGCCGTCACGGGCGGCCTGTTCTGTTGATTGACAGCGGGCTTACGTTCCATGCCGCAGGGCAAAGCGTTTATGATGCAAAGCGCGGCGCCCCCGTTCATCGGCCCCGTCTCTGTTTGCGGAAATTGCCTGAACCGCGGCGCGCCGGGGGCGACGCGCCCTGCAATCAATACGGCTTCCGAGCGCCTTTGCAGGGCACATCGCTTTTGCGAAAAACCGCCCGTAGGGGCCGATGCCCTCATCGGCCCGGGATATCCCCTGCAACCGCCATTCCGGATATATGCAACCGCCAGGATCCCGCCCATGCCGCGTTTGCACCCCGCTTTTGAATGCGGTATAATAGCCGCAAAGCGTCTGTTATACCGCTTATTTTTATGCGCGTGCGATTTTCGCCCTTCGGGCGAACGCACATGCACGGATTATACCATATCCGCGGCGCTTTTATGGTATAATCAACGTGAGTTTTTATGCGCGGCACTGCCGCAAAACACGCGCTGTTCAATACATACGGAGGTGCGGCTTTGGCAAAGAGAAGGCCGAAAAAACGCAAGGAGGCGGTACAGTCCCGCCGCGAGATCTGGGGCGTGGCGCTCATAGCCGTCGGCGTTTTCTTAGGCGCCTGCATTTATTTCGGGCAGGCCGGTTTGATCGGCGAGGCCATCCGTTCCGTTTCCTACGGGCTGGGCGGCCTGTTTGCGTACGCGCTGCCGCCCGTCTGCGTCATAGGCGGCGTGGCGCTCATCGCCATTGCGGACCAGAAGCCGAAGAAGGGCAGGACGGCGCTTGTATTCACCGGCATATGGCTCGTGCTGGCGCTTTTGCATGTCATCGCGCGGCCCGTATTGGGGGAGACCCCCTTCCTGCCCTATGTGCGGGACGCTTACGTGTACGGCACCGCGGAGCTTTCCGGCGGCGGCGCGCTGGGCGCGCTGCTTTCCTACCCTCTGCTGCTTTTGACGGGCGAAGCCGGGTCGTACATTTTCCTGATCGCTGGCATTTTGATTATCACCCTGCTGGTCACAAGCATTTCCCTGCGCGTGACCGGCCGGCAGGTCACAACCAAGGTAAAGGAAGGCTTCCAGCAGGCGGCGCAGGCCCACGCGGCGCGGCGCGAGCTGTATACGGCCACGATCGACGAGGAGGAAGCCATACCCGTCCCCCGTCCCCGCAAGCCCGCGCGCAGGCCCGCGAAGACCGCGAAATCCGAAGAAGAGGACGATCTAAGCTTCATGCCCATAGAGGGACCGCTGCAAAAGAGAACGCAGGCCGGGGAAGCGCAGGACCCGTTTCTTCCCCCGCTGACGGCCCCGCCGGTATTTGCGGAGGACCCGGACGCGGACGATTTCCCGCCGTTCGAGCCGGACGATTTCGCGGCGACGCCTCTGCGCGCCCCGAAAAAGCCGATGCGCGAGACGCTGCCCTTCGCGGAACCTGTGCAGGTGAAGCTGAATCTGGAGCCGGAGCAAAAGGCGGGCCCGCTGCCCGCGCACTCCGCGCAGGATATCCCGTATGTGCCGCCTTCGTTCAGCCTGTTGAACCCGGCGCTCGCAAACTATGGGCGCAGCAACGAATCCCCCGCGGAAAAAGGCAAGCTGCTGGTGGATACGCTTGCGAGCTTCAATGTTTCGGCCAGGGTGGTCAACATCAGCGTAGGCCCCGTCATCACGCGGTTTGAGCTTGCCCCCGCGCCCGGCGTGCGCGTCAACCGCATCACCGCGCTTTCGGACGATATCGCGCTGGCGCTTGCCGCCCCGCGCGTGCGCATCGAAGCGCCCATACCCGGCAAGGCCGCGGTGGGCATAGAGGTGCCCAACAAAGATACCGTGACCGTGGTGCTTCGGGACGCGGTGGACAGCAGGGAATTTGCCGCCTCAAAATCCCCCATCACGCTCGCTCTGGGCAAGGATATCGCCGGGAAGGTGATCGTGGCCGACCTTGCGAAAATGCCGCATCTTTTGATCGCGGGCGCGACAGGCTCGGGCAAAAGCGTATGCATCAACGACATCATCATTTCCCTCATCTATAAATGCTCCCCCGCCGATCTCCAGTTGATATTGGTGGACCCCAAGGTGGTGGAGCTTTCCGCGTTTTCCGTGCTGCCGCATTTGAAGGTTCCGGTGGTAACGGACCCGAAGAAGGCCGCAGGCGCGTTGGCGGGCGGCGTACGGGAAATGACGGAGCGCTACAAGCGGTTCGCCAAGGTGGGCGCGCGCGATATCGAGCGCTTCAACGAGCTGCAGAAGGACCCGAAGGAAAAGCTTCCGAAGCTTGTGATCATCATAGACGAACTGGCGGATCTCATGATGGTGGCGCCGGATACCGTGGAGGACAGCATCTGCCGCATCGCGCAGCTTGGGCGCGCGGCGGGCATCCATTTGATCGTGGCGACGCAGCGGCCCTCTGCGGACGTCATAACGGGGCTCATCAAGGCCAACATCCCCTCCCGCATCGCGTTCGCGGTCTCCTCCGCCATCGATTCGCGCATCATACTCGACTCGGGCGGCGCGGAAAAGCTTTTAGGCCGCGGCGATATGCTCTTCCACCCCAACGGCGCGGGCAAGGCCGTGCGCGTGCAGGGCGCGTATGTTTCGGACGAGGAGGTGGAGCGCATCGTGCAGTACTTCAAATCCCAGGCGCTCACGCCCGAATTCGACGAGCACCTGATCGAGGAAATGGATGTGGAGGAAGGCTCCGGCGCGCAGGGCAACGGCAAGCAGGAGGACGACCTTTTAGGCGAGGCTGTGCGCATCGTGCTCGACAGCGGGCAGGCTTCCATCTCCATGATACAGCGGCGGCTGCGCGTGGGGTACGCCCGCGCGGCAAGATTGATCGACATTATGGAACAGCACGGCTATGTCAGCGGGTTCGACGGCGCGAAGCCGAGAAAGCTCCTGATCACCCGCGCGCAATATGAACAGATATTCGGCAGCCAGCCCGATATCGGCGAGGATATGGATGAGTGACGTCGGCGTAATTTCCCTGGGCTGCTCCAAAAACCGCGTGGACACCGAGCGGATGCTCGGCATATTGGAAAACGCGGGCCACCGCATCGTAACCGAGCCCGCAAAGGCCGAAGTGCTCATCGTGAATACCTGCGGCTTTATCGAGCCCGCGAAGCAGGAAAGCATCAATACCATACTCGAAATGGCAGCCTACAAAAAAAAAGGCCGCTGCAATACGCTGATCGTAACGGGCTGCCTTTCTGAACGCTACCGCAAGGATCTGACGGAAGGCCTGCCCGAGGTGGACCACTTTCTGGGCGTGCACGAATACGAAACTTTGCCGGAGCTTCTGCCCAAATGCGCCGTGTGCGCGCCGCGCGCGGGGAGAAAGCTGACCACGCCCTTTTACTCCGCGTACCTGCGCGTGGCGGACGGGTGCGACAACCGCTGCACCTACTGCGCCATCCCGCTCATCCGCGGGCGTTTGCGCAGCGTACCCATGCCGCAGCTCATCGACGAAGCCAAGGGACTTGTGGATACCGGTGTAACGGAACTTACCATCATCGCGCAGGACACCTCGGGCTACGGCGCGGACCTCTACGGGAAGCCCATGCTGCTGGAGCTGATGGAGGAACTTACAAAGCTCCCCGCCTTAAAGTGGCTGCGCGTGCTCTACACCTACCCGGACACCGTCACCAAGGAGCTGATCGCGGGGATTGCGGGGAATGAAAAGATCTGCAACTATCTCGATATCCCGCTGCAGCACATCGACGATACGATGCTAAAGCGCATGCACCGCAGGGGAACGCGCGCCCATATTGAAAGCGTGCTCTCCTATATACGGGCTTACGCGCCGGACTTCATGCTGCGCACCACAATGATGGTGGGCTTCCCCGGCGAGACCGGCGCAGAATTTGAAGCAATGCTCGCCTTTTTGCGCGAATACCAGTTCGACAGGCTGGGGGCTTTCGCCTTCTCCCCGGAGGAAAACACGGCCGCCGCCAGCATGCCCGGCCAGGTGCCGGAGGAAGTGAAACGGCTGAGGCTCGACGCGCTGATGAAGCAGCAGAAGAAGATTTCCCGCGCGCGGAACGAGGCGCGCGTGGGCCGCACGGTGCAAGTTCTCCTCGAAACCACGCGGGATGGCGTCACCTATGGCCGCTCCTACGCGGAAGCGCCGGAGGTGGACGGCGCGATACTGCTGCCCGCGAAGCCCCGCCACAGGCCAGGCACCTATGTGAACGCCCGCCTTACGAAGGCGCTGGAATACGATATGTACGGAGAGGAACTGCCATGAACCTGCCCAACAAGCTTACCATCCTTCGCATGCTGCTCGTGCCCGTATTCGTCGCCTGCTTTTATATCCCCGCGGCCTATGCGGATATGATCGCGGCGGGCGTGTACCTCCTGGCCTATCTTACGGACATATTGGACGGGCAGATCGCGCGCAAACGCAACCTTATCACGAGCTTCGGGAAGCTGATGGACCCGATGGCGGATAAGCTGTTAACGTGCAGCGCGTTCATCATGCTTTCCGCGCGGGCGCTCGTCTCCCCCATCGCCGTCATCATCATCATCGCGCGGGAGCTGTTTATCAGCGGGTTCCGGCTAGTAGCGGTGGAAAGCGGCAATGTCATAGCCGCAAGCTGGCTGGGCAAGATAAAAACCATATCGCAATGCGTGGCGGTAATCACGGCGCTTGTATGGCCGTATCTCTGGCCGGCTTTCCCTCTGGACGATATCATCGTATGGATCTCCGTGGGCTTTACCCTGTGGTCCGGCATCGATTATGTGGTAAAAAACAAGGCGAGCATCAAGTTCTCCTAGTTTTGCCGCGGAGCAAAGCGAATATCACGCGCGTTGCGCGTCGTAATTTCTGACAGGAAACGGGGTATTAAAAAATGATTGCCGAGCTGATAAGCGTCGGTACCGAGCTGTTGATGGGGCAGGTGCTCAACACGGACGCGCAGTTTATGGCGCAGAAGCTTGCGCCGCTGGGCGTGAACGTGTACCGCCAGGTCACCGTGGGGGACAATCCCGAGCGGCTGAAGGACGCCGTGCGCGCAGCGCTTTCCCGCGCGGACGTCGTGATACTTTCCGGCGGCCTAGGCCCCACGGGGGACGACCTCACCAAGCAGACCGTGGCGGATCTGTTTGAGCTTCCCATGGAGCGGGACGCGGAGAGCGAGCGGAAGCTGCATGAGCGGTTTGCCGCCCTCCGCCGGGAAATGACGCCCAACAACCTCAAGCAGGCGGATTTCCCCAAAGGCAGCATCATATTGAAAAATCCCAACGGCACGGCGCCCGGCTGCATCGTGCCCAAGGGGGACAAAGCGGCGATACTGCTGCCCGGCCCGCCTTCCGAGCTGTTCCCCATGTTTGAGCGGGAGGTCATGCCGTACCTGGAGAAACGAAGCGGCTGGAAGCTGTATTCCCGCGAGCTGCGCATATTCGGCACGGGAGAATCGGCTGTGGAGCACCGCCTGCAGGACCTGATGGACGCGCAGGATAACCCCACCATCGCCCCTTACGCGAAGACGGGCGAGGTCACGCTGCGCGTGACGGCGCGCTGCGCCACGGAGGAAGAGGGGCTGAAGCTGGTGCAGCCCGTGATCGAAAAGATCAAAGGCCGCCTCGGCGACGTCGTGTACTCCACGGAGGGCGTGACGCTTGCGGGCGTATGCGCAAAGCTTTTAGAAGAGCGCAGCCTCACGCTCGCGGTGGCGGAAAGCTGCACCGGGGGGCTGATTTCCTCCACGCTGATCGATATCCCCGGCAGCTCCGCGTATTTTATGGAGGGCGCCGTCACATATTCGGACGCGGCGAAGATGCGCCGCCTTGGCGTTTCCTCCGCCACGCTGCGCAAATACGGCGCGGTGAGCGCGGAGTGCGCGAAGGAAATGGCGATGGGCATGCGCAGGACCTCGGGGACCGATTATGCGCTCGCTACCACCGGCATCGCGGGGCCGGGCGGCGCCACGAAGGAGAAGCCGGTCGGCCTTGTGTATATCGCGCTTTCGGATGGAAAGGACGCGCTCGTCAAGCGCCTGCAGCTTACCGGCGACCGCGCCCGCATCCGCGAGGTCACGGTTTTGAACGCGCTCGATCTGCTGCGCCGTTCCCTTTTGGGATTGCCGCAGGTCGAATAAGTTTCCTATTTGGATACTTTTAAGCCGATAAGCGCGCATTTTCTTACCTAAAACGCACAGAAAGTTTCTTTTTACGAAACTTTTCCTTTTCCTGTACGCGGGACTGTGATATACTCATTTTGACGCAGGTATAGTTTGAGCTTGGGAGGATATGGCATGGCAAACGTAGGCGTGGAAAAATCCAGGGCGCTGGAAATGGCGCTCAGCCAGATCGAAAAGCAGTTCGGCAAGGGCGCCATCATGAAGATGGGGGATGCGGGCAAGATCTCCGTTTCCACCATATCCACGGGCTGCCTGGAGCTGGACTTCGCGCTGGGCGTGGGCGGCGTGCCGCGCGGGCGCATCATCGAAATATTCGGGCCGGAATCCTCCGGTAAAACCACGGTCGCCCTGCACATCATCGCGCAGGCGCAAAAGGCGGGCGGCACCGCCGCGTTTATCGACGCGGAGCACGCGCTCGACCCGCTCTATGCCGGAAACCTCGGCGTGAACGTGGACGACCTGTACGTTTCCCAGCCGGACAACGGCGAGCAGGCGCTCGAGATCACGGAAGCGCTGGTGCGCTCGGGCGCGATGGACGTTGTGGTGGTGGACTCGGTCGCCGCCCTGGTTCCCAAGGCGGAGATCGAAGGCGATATGGGCGACGCCCACGTCGGCCTCCAGGCGCGCCTGATGTCCCAGGCGCTCAGGAAGCTTGCGGGCACCATATCCAAGACCAACACGGTGGTGGTGTTCATCAACCAGCTGCGCGAAAAGGTCGGCGTGATGTTCGGCAACCCGGAAACCACGCCGGGCGGCAAGGCACTCAAATTTTACGCCTCCATCCGCCTGGACGTGCGCAAGATCGAAACGCTTAAAAGCGGCACGGAATTCGTGGGCAGCCGCACCCGCGTCAAGGTGGTCAAAAACAAGGTGGCCCCGCCTTTCAAGCAGGCGGAGTTCGATATCATATACGGCGAGGGCATCTCGCGAGAAGGCTCCATACTCGATCTCGCGACGCAGTATAAGCTCATCTCAAAGACCGGCGCGTGGTATTCCTACGGCGATATGCGCATGGCCCAGGGCCGGGACAACGCGCGCCTGTTCCTAAAGGACAACCGCGAGCTGTGCGAACAGCTGGAAGCACAGCTGCGCGGCATACTGGATCAGGAACGCGCCAAGGCCGCGGCCGAGCACGAGGCGCGCCGCAGCAGCATGGAACCCGCGCCCGCAAGCCTGGAAGACTGACGGGCCAGGTCCTTCCGCTTTTTGCCGGGGTATCACAGGGCGTTCAGCTAAGGTATGAGGGAGCGGATGAAGAACATACTCAATTTCAAAAAGCCGTCGCGTATCCTACTGATCGCGGCCGCCGTGCTTGCAGCCGCGCTGGCCGCGGTCCTGCTAACGAACCGGGCGGAGTATGGCTCCGTCAAGGCCGCGGTTTCTGTAAACGGCAACGAGCAGCCGCTCGCGGTGGACAGCGGCAAAAACCCGCCGTATGCGCCGTTGGGGAGCGTGGTCAGCCTCCAGATAAACGGCAGCTTTCCCGATACGATCACCGTGACGGACATCATCGCCAATCCGGACGGCTCCCCCAAATACGACCGGCGGCTGGATAAAGAACTCCCGTATACCGTATCCGGCAATACCGTTTCGTTCACGGTGGAGAGCAACCCGGCAACAGCGTTAAGCTCAAATTCCGAAGACTATCAAAAAGGCGCCGCGTACCGCCGGTATCGCGTGCAATTTGGCTGGGAAAACGGCGGCGAAAAAGAATACGCGCTCTATATCAGGACCGACCCGGCGATCCTTTTTGAGGACGCGTCCGCCTATGCGCCGCGCGCGTGGCTCGATTATTACCTTGACGGGCAGCTCCCCTGGGACGGGGGCTTGGAATTGACCCTGCCCGAATACCCCGGCGCAACATTCCGCTGGACGCCATATGAGGTTACGGCCGCCACCTCCGACGGCGAAAGCGCACTTCTCAGTGGGATGCCGGTCTGGAACGTCTACCTGGCGGACCTAACCGGGGACGGACTGCCCGAGTTTTGCGCCACAGTCAGCTTCGGTTCGGGAATCGCGGATACCCGCGTACTGGTCTATGATTACGCGGGCGGCGCGCTCTATGAGCTATCCGATCGTATGGTATACGACTATGTGCTCTCGCTGGAAAATGGGCGCCTTATCGTTACGCAGACGGCATATGGCGGCGGCAGATTGGCCGCGGGGGATCTGAAACTCACGGACGGCGAACTGACCGCCGAAGGAATGAAACGCGCAATCCCCGAAATTGAAAACGCGGGAACCGACGCCGACCATGCGGCATTGGAAGCATACCGGGCGGTATTGCGGGACGGCGCCGAATTTTTCAGCTTGGATCACAACAAACGTCTCTCCTTGCATGACTTTTTAAAAAACACGGAGTTTTATGGCGTCCCCCTTCAGGCGGCGCGCTTTGCGGTGCTTGATATGGACGGCGGCAGCGCGCCCGAAGTCGTCCTGGAATTGACAGCAGACAATCAACCCGAGTTTTACGAAATTTTGCATGCCGCGGACGGCGGGGTGTATGGTTATAACATTGTTTTAAGAGGGCTGCAGGCGCTCAAAGCGGACGGGACGTTTCATTACGCAAGCGGCGCTGCGGACGGCGGATACGGAAAACTGAGGTTCCGGGCAAACGCCTGTGAAACCGATAGATTGGGGTATACGGAGTCAGTCCAGAGCGATGGCGGCATGGCCATATCATATTTCATCGGAAGCGAACCCGTTACGGAGGAAACGTATGCTTCCTTCGCGAAAGAACAGGATGAAAAGCAAGATGTGTCCTGGTATGAGTTTTCCCCGGAGAATGTGGAAGCAACACTCTGACATCAAAAAAACGGGGCTGCCGCGCATTCCCGCGCGGCAGCCCCGTTTTGACCGATCTCGCTATGCCTGCTCCGCGTTGGGAAGGCCGAACGGCTTGCCCGTCAGCTCCAGATAAAACGCTGCCCGCGCCGCCGCCGTATACGGCGCGACCCACAGGCCGAGTATGCCGAGCGTCAGGGCGGAAAGCAGCCACCAGCCGATGAAGCTCAGATCCAGGCAGAACAGCCTGCCCTTGTTGCCGTCCATCAGCTCCTTGGAACGGTTGACGGCCTCCCGGATGCCCATATCCGGATATTCCGCCATCAGATAGGACGCCATGGAATACCGGTATGCCGCGACGATGCCCGGAACAAGGAACAGCAGCGCCCAAAGGCACGTAAACAGCCCCATGAACAGCCTGAGGCCCAACGCCTTCAAAAAGATGTCGAACCGCTCAAACAGCGAGGCGAACTCCGGCTTCTGCCCCAGGTTGAGGCGCGTATGGAACGCGCAGAGCCCAAGCTCGACCGCGCCGCCGATGACGAGGGTAACAAGCCCCCACAGGGACAGCCCGGATAAAAAACCGGCCTCGAATACCCGCAGCGCGCTTTGCATGGCGTCGGGCGCATAATCCCTTCCGAGTTCGATGATGTTCGAGAAGCCGCCCATGGACTGCGCGCCGCCCAGGAGCCCGCCCACCAGGCAGACAAGCAGCGCCCAGCCCCAATAGCCTTTCAGGCTGGTGCGCGCGGCGGTGCGAAAGCTTTTTGCGTTTGGATGCATATCCTTACCCCCAAATCTATTTGTCGCGGCTATCATACCACAATCCGGAAACTCAAACAATGTCCTTCATAAGAATCTGACGCGTTTCTATCCATTCTTTTACATTCCCGTACAATACGGGTTGTTCCGCGCCGGCGCGAAAGCGGCATGCCGTACAGGCGGCCTGATTCTTTCTCCTTTACGCGGGCCGTACACGGGCCGTATATACTTTAAATAAAAAGCGTTATATAATGGAAACGGACATTTCACGATTATCCGCATCCGAAGGAGGACGAATATGCAGCTCAATTATAAGCGCACCATACTGGTAGGGCTCGCTTTCCTGTCCATATCCGCGTTCTGGCAGCTGTACGACAGCATCATCCCGCTGATACTCCGGGATACGTTCGGCCTGAAGGATACGCTCTCCGGCTTCATCATGTCCATAGACAACATATTGGCGCTGTTCATGCTGCCGCTGTTCGGCGCATTGAGCGACAGGGCGGGCAGGCGCATGCCGTTTATCGTGACCGGCACTTGCGCCGCGGTCGTCTCCATGATGGCCGTACCGCTCGCCGCGCGGAGCGGGTCGCTTCCGTTCTTCTTTGTGGCGCTGGGGCTCGTGCTGCTTTCCATGGGCGCCTACCGCTCCCCCGCCGTCGCGCTCATGCCGGACGTCACGCCCAAGCCGCAGCGCAGCAAGGCGAACGCAGTCATCAACCTCATGGGCGCCCTGGGCGGCGTGTATACGCTGGTGATGATCGGCGTGCTCACCTCCAAGGAGGACGCTTCCGGGGATTACACCGCCGTGTTCCTCGCCGTGGCGGCATTGATGGCAATTGCGGTGGCGGTGCTCCGCTTCACCATACCGGAGCAGAAGCTTGTTGAAAAGATGCGGGATATCAACTACGGCGCGGACCCCGCAGAGGAAGCGAAGCCCGCGGAGGAGGGCGGCAAACAGAAGCTCCCGCCCGCCGTTATGCGGAGCCTCATCCTCATACTGGTTTCCGTATCGCTCTGGTTCATGGGCTATAACGCCGTGACCACGGCGTTCACGAAGTACGCCACCCAGGTGTGGGGGCAGAACGTCGGCCAGGCCTCCACATGCCTTTTAGTGGCGACCGTGGGCGCGGTGGTCTCCTACATTCCCATCGGGTTCATCGCCTCGAAAATCGGCCGCAAAAAGACGATACTCATGGGCATCGTGCTGCTTAGTGCCTGTTTCGCGGCCGGCGCGTTCGTGGCGGAGCGGTTCACGCCCGCCCTCTACGGCATGTTCGCGCTTGTCGGCTTCGCGTGGGCGGCCATCAATGTGAACAGCTACCCCATGGTGGTGGAGATCAGCCGCTACGGGGATATCGGCAAATACACCGGGTACTATTACATATTCTCCATGGCGGCGCAGATCGTGACCCCCATACTCTCCGGCGCGCTTCTGGAGCATGTGGGCTACCACACGCTGTTCCCCTACGCCGCCGTCATGGTGGCGCTGGCGTTTGTCACCATGAGCCTGACCCGGCACGGGGACAACAAGCCCGGGAAAAAGGCTTCCAGGCTTGAAGCGTTCGACGCGGACTGAGTGAAAAAGTACCTTGCGGCACTTTTTTAATGATTACAGGAACAGCCTGTGCCTACGGCACGGGCGCAAAGTTCCTGCAATAACCCACAGGAAACCCATCGACAAAGTCAGAATGACGTTGGGGCGCCGCCCCAAACCCCGCTTAGGGCTGTAACAGCCCTAAGAACCCTTTTTGCAAACGCCCTATTTTAGGGCGTTTGCAGGAATGGGATTCCTAAGGGATTTGTCCCTTAGGTGGGAGTTCGAGGGCAAAGCCCTCGAAAAAAAGGTTTGTCAACAAGCTGAAGGAGGGCTGCGCCCTCCTTTTTGTTATTGAAAACTTTTCCTTTCACCCTGCGTTCACAACAGCCGCCTGCCGATATGGTATACTAAAAGCGGTAAAAACTGATTGGCAGGCCCGGGGCGCGGGTATCTTACAGGCAGCCTGAGTTTGAGGAGGAAGCCGACATGCTGGAAGTACGAACTGCCGTTTTAAGCGACAAAGAAGCTTACCGGGAATTGTGGCGCATCTGCTTCGGGGATTCGGAGCGGTTCATGGACTGGTTTTTTTCGGAGCGCTTTTTCCCCGAGTATTCCTCCTGCCTGCTGGAGGACGGCGCAATGATGAGCGCGCTGCAAAGCTACCCGCTGCATGTGCGCATCCGCAACCAAATACTGCCCGCTTCCATGCTGACCGGGGTGTCCACGCACCCGGAGCGCAGCGGGCGCGGGTACATGAAGCAGATATTCCTGCACCATATGCAGCGCGTGCGCTCGTTCGGCATCCCCATCGTCTTCCACACTCCGGCGCACCTCCCTACGTTTTTTTCGCGCGGGCACTTCCCAGCGACGGATACGCTGCACCTCACGCTTGCAAACGCGCATGCCGACGCCCTGCCCGAAGGGATCTCCCGGCAGGACCCGTATAACGGCCTCGGGCCTCTGCAGGTCTGCTACCATAAGGCGACGGCGCGGTATTCCGGCTGCGTTTCCCGCACGGCGGCGGATTTTGCCTACAAACTGCGGGATTACGCCTCGGACGGAGCGCTCTGCCTGGTCCGGAGGGCAGGCGCGGACGTATTGGGCTACTGCGTGTACTATGTGACGGATAATCGCGTGCACGCGGAGGAATGTTTCGCGCTGGACGGGGAGACGCTCTCCCTGCTGCTCCGGGCGCTTTGCTTTGAGGCCGCGGGCCGCGAACTGCACGTGAAGCTTCCGCCGGACGCCCCGGCGCATCTAGATGGCGCAGTATTGGAAACGCGCCCGCAGGGGGTCATGGGCATCGCGGACGTATCCGCGGCGCTTAACGCCGTCGTCGGGGACGGCTCGTATGTATTTGAGGTGGCGGACTCCACCGTCCCCCAAAACGCGGGCGTGTGGGACGGCGCGGGAAAGCGCACGGACAGCGCCCCGCAGATCCGGCTCGAAGCCGGGCGGCTGGGGCAGTTTTTGTGCGGCTACCGCTCCATTATGGAGCTTGCCGGGGACGGGGAGGCGGAGATCCTTGACGCTGCGGCGGCGCGGGCGCTGGACCGCGCCTTCCCCAAGGAGCTATGCTTCGTTGCGGATGAATACTGAGCGGCGCCGCCGTCTGCCGCCGATGAATAGATTGCGCTCCGGGCCGGTTGTAGTGTACAATATTAGTTCCGGTGAAGGAGGCGCACATGGGGGAAAGCTATACCGCGTTCGCAAAAGTATACGACACGCTGATGCGGGATGTGGACTATGACGAATGGGCCGCATATCTACATGGCTTTCTCCTTCGCGGCGGGCTGGATACGGCCGCGGTCGCGGACTGCGCGTGCGGCACGGGCCAGCTTTCAATCCGCCTTGCGCAGCTTGGCCACCGCGTGACCGGCATAGACCGGTCCGAGTCCATGCTGCACGAGGCCGCGGAAAACGCGCGGCTGCGCGGGCTCACGGTCCCGTTCGTGCAGCAGGATATGAAAAAGCTCCGGCTCCATAAACAGACGGACGCAGTCACCTGCGCGTGCGACGGCGTGAATTACCTGCTCTCCGCTTCGGAGGTCCGCGCGTTTTTCAAGGCCGCCCACGCAGCGCTCAGGCCCGGGGGAATGCTCCTGTTTGACGTCAGCAGCCGGTATAAGCTTGAGCATGTCTTAGGCTGCAACACGTTCGGGGAAGCCGAGAGAGCCTGCGCGTACCTCTGGAAAAACGGCTATGACTCGGCTTCGCGCCTGTGCGAGATGCAGCTCACGCTCTTTGTGGAAAACGGCGGCCTGTACGAGCGGTTTGACGAACGGCATGTGCAGCGCGCCCACTCCGTGCGGGAACTCACGGGCTGGCTCAAAGAAGCGGGGTTTACGGATGTGCGGGCGTACGAGGCGTTTACGCTTGCGGCGCCGAAGGATACGGCCGAGCGCATCCAGTTTGCCGCGGTGAAGACAGCGGAATAAAAAAGAAGCGCGCCCCGGCAATTTAGCCCGGATGCGATACTATATTGGATAATAGCTTGCGATACTATATTGGATAATAGCTAAGGAATAAGAATGCAGAACAAAGATACGATATTGCAGGCCTTGCTGATGGGCGGCGCCGTCCGTGTGACGGCGATCTCCGGCAAAGCCATGATAGAGGAAGCCCGGAGGATCCATTCGCTTTCCCGCGTATGCACCGCGGCATTGGGCCGGCAGCTGATGGCTACCGCCATGATGGCGGCGCAGTTAAAGCACGAGGGAGAGAGCCTCACCACCATACTCCGGGGCACAGGCCCCGCGGGAAACCTCGTTTGTACCGGCAGGTTTCAGGCGCGCGTCAAGGGCTACGCGGCGAACCCCGAAGTGGAGCTGCCGCTAAAACCCTCCGGTAAGCTGGACGTTTCCGGCGCGGTCGGAAGCGGCGGCAAGCTGACCGTGGTGCGCGATCTCTCCCTGCGCGAGCCGTACGTGGGCGAGGTCAGCCTGGTTTCCGGCGAGGTGGCGGAAGACTTCGCGCAGTATTTTGCCGTAAGCGAGCAGCAGCCGAGCCTGGTGTACCTGGGCGTGCGCTTGCGGCCCGGGGACGGGGACGTGCTCGCCGCGGGCGGCCTGTTCGCCCAACCCCTGCCCGGCTGCCCGGAGGAGGATATCCTGCTGCTGCAGGAAAAGGCGGCAGATATCGAGCGCCTTTCCTTAAAGCTCGAGGAGGGCCTGACGCTGGAAGCCGCGCTAAAAGAGCTGTTTTCCGACATGGAGCTGGAGCTGACCGGCTCGCTTTCGCCCGCGTGGGAATGCGACTGCAGCGTGGAACGGACGGAGCGCGCGCTCATCGCGCTGGGGCGCGAGGAATTGACGGATATGATCGAACAGGACGGCGGGGCGGAACTCACCTGCCAGTTCTGCAGGAGGGCCTACTCGTTCGATGCGCAGGCGCTTTCCACCCTGCTCATGGAAGCGGGCGGGGCATAAAGCCGGTAAGGTCAAAGGCAAGGGGAATCGGTATGCAGAAGGACAACAAAAAGCGCATCGGGAGGATCATCCCGTTCGAACGGGACGGGGCCTTTTTCCTGCGCCGCGGGTCGGAGCGGCTGGACCGCAACGACCTGATCGAGGCCATCAGCTACTATCATCAGGCGTACCGGCGCGACCCTGAAAATGTGGAAGTCCAGCTTGCCATCGCGGAAGTGCTGACCGAAATGCACCGGTATGAGGAAAGCAACCGCATGCTGTTCCCGCTGCTGTCCCGCGCGGAAAGCCCGGCGGAGTGCTTCTTTGGCATCGCCTGCAACTTTTTGGGGCTGCAGGAGTTTTCCCACGCGCACGACAGCCTGGAAAGCTACCTGGCTTTGGACCCGGACGGCGAATATGTGTCCGACGCGCTCGACATGCTGGACGTAATAGAGGATGAAAGTATGCTCTACAGCATGCCCGGCGTGCAGCCGCCCGAGGAACGGGACGCCCTGAACGCCTGCGCGCGGGGGCGGCAGCTTCTGGAGAACGGCCGCATGGAAGAGGCCGTGAAGCTCCTGAGCGAGGCCGCACAAAAGCATAAAGAATTCCTTTTTGTGCGCAGCAACCTGGCGCTTGCCTATTTTTGCAAGCGGGATTTCAAGCACGCCATGGAAAGCATCAAAAGCGTATTGGAGGAAGCGCCGGGCGACGTGCAGGCCCACTGCAACCTGCTTTTATTTTTGCACGCCGCCAAGGACGACGCGGGCGTCGCCAGGGAAATGGAGTTTTTGCAAAGCTCCGGCACGGACGACCCGCAGGATTGGAACCGCATGGCCGTCGTGTTCATGGAGCTTGGCCGCATGCAGGAGGCGCTTTCGGTATTGAAGAAGCTGCAGGTGGTGTTCCCGTACGACGAAGGGACGCTGCACCGCATGGCCGTGTGCCGCTACCATCTCGGGCAGTACCGGCAGGCGCAGGCCTGCTACGACAGGCTTTTGAAAATCGACCCGCAGGATACCATCGCCTCCTATTACCGGCGCGTCTGCCGCCGCGCGGCGGAAGGCAAGCCCGAGCATATCGACTGGCTGTACCATTACCAGGTGCCTTACCTCGAAGTCCTGACCCGCGTGCGTTTAATCAACGAGTTCAGCCGCCAGCCCAACGACGCGCTAAAGCTCCGCTGGAAGACGGATGAATCCTTCCGGACGCTGTTCGTGTGGAGCCTGAGATTGCCCGAGCCCTCCGCAAAGCGCGCGGTATTGGCGCTGATCGCGGGCTTTGGCGACCGCGAAGCGGAGCGCGTGCTGCGCCGGTTTCAATTGGACCAGCTTCAGCCCGATTCGGTCAAGCAGGACGTGTTCGCCATGCTCAAGCATATGGACGCGCAGGAGCCTTACATCGCCTACATCAACGGGCGGCTGGTGCAAAGCCGCGTGAGCGTGCGCGCGTTCGATAAGGGCAGGCGCCTCCCCGCCCCCTACCAGCGGGCTTTGGAGCTGGCCATGGCCAACATGCAGGGCGAGCGCTCCACGGATTGCATCATGGAGGCGGCGGAGCTGTTCTCCAAATACATGAAGAACGCGGGCGACCTCCCGCAATTGAAGGAGCAGCAGGTGCACGCGCTTGCCGCGGCGCTTGAATACATCGCCTGCCGCAACCGCTCGGAGGATGGGACAAAGGCGCAGCTTGCCGCGGCCTACGGCATTTCGCTGGTGCGGCTCAACAACGCCATCAGCAAGCTGCTGCGCGCCACAGAGGATTAGGCCGTCATACTACACGCGGCATCTGCCTGCTCAGGCGCGGCCGAAAGAGGAATACGCATGCAATATATCGCCACCTGCAAGCTGGGGCTGGAATCCGTCGTCGCGATGGAGCTGCGCGCGCAAAACATTGCCGTGGACGAGGTGCTGGACGCGCGCGTGCTGTTTTCCGGGGACGATACGGCTTTGACCCGCGCGCTTTTATGGCTGCGCTGCGCCGAGCGCGTGCTGCTTGTGGTCGGGAGTTTTCCGGCGACAAGCTTCGACGGGCTGTTCGAGGGGGTGAAAGCGCTCCCCTGGAAGCAATATTTAAAGAAGGACGCCAATATCCACGTCAACGGCAAATCCGCGAAAAGCACCCTCTTTAGCGTATCCGACTGCCAGAGCATCACGAAAAAAGCCATTGTGGAAAGCCTGCGCCAAAGCTACCGCACGCAGCTTCTGCCCGAGACCGGGGACGAGGTGATCGTGGAGGTCGGCCTGTTGCGCGACGCCGCCACGTTAGCGCTCGACGCCTGCGGCGCGGGGCTTTCCCGCCGGGGCTACCGGACCTGGAATGTGGCGGCGCCCCTCGCCGAATCGCTCGCGGCGGGCATCCTGCTGCTGTCCCGCTATAGGGGCGGCGTCCCGTTTATAGACCCCATGTGCGGCTCGGGGACGTTCCCCATCGAGGCCGCTATGATCGCCCAGCGCCGCGCGCCCGGGCTTTTGCGGGAATTTTCGGCGGAACACTGGCATTTTCTTTCGCCGGACGCGTTTATCTCCGCCAGGGAGGAAGCGCGGGATTTGATTGACGAAACGCCCGTAGACATCGAGGGCGGCGATATCGACGCGCACAGCATAGAACTTTGCAAGCGCCACGCGAAAAAGGCGGGCGTTATGCTCCGCTGGGCCGTGCGGCCGCTAAAGGAGCTGCCCGCGAAAGAGGGCGAAGGGCTTATCGCCGTCAACCCGCCCTATGGGGAGCGGCTCTTAAACAAAAAAGAGGCGCAGGCGCTCTACCAGGAGATGCGCGCGGTGTTTTCCCGCCTGCCCGGCTACAAGCAGGCAATCATCACGGCGGACCGTGAGTTTGAGCGCATGTACGGCCGGCGGGCGGACAAGCGCCGCAAGCTCACAAACGGCGGCATGCCCTGCACGCTGTACCAGTATTTCCCGAAACATCAGGACGACGGGCGCGCATAACAGCGCGCTTTTTTGTATGGAAAGGGGGTATTTTCATGTGCGATACGCTTTGCGCGCTGCCCGGCTCCACGAAAGACGGCTATACGCTGCTTGCGAAAAACAGCGACCGCAGCCCCAACGAGCCGCACCTGCTCCGCTTTGTGCCCGCGCGGCGGCACGCGCCGAACAGCGCGGTACCATGCACCTATGTCTCCATCCCGCAGGCGGAGCGAACGTATGCGGCGCTTTTGTTTAAGCCGGACTGGATCTGGGGCGCGGAGATGGGCGTAAACGAGCACGGCGTCGCAATAGGCAACGAGGCGGTATTTACCAAAGCGAAAAAAGGGCCGGACGCGCTCCTTGGCATGGACCTGCTGCGGCTGGGGCTGGAGCGGGCGAAAACCGCCGAAGAGGCTGTGTCCGTGATCGCGGCGCTTTTGGAGACGTACGGGCAGGGCGGCAACTGCGGCTACGACCATGACTTCCGCTACGACAACAGCTTTTTAATCGCCGACCCGGACCGCGCCTTTATTCTTGAGACCGCAGGGCGGGACTGGGCCGCGGCGGAAATAAAAGAAAAAGGGGCGATATCCAACGGCCTCAGCCTGCATACCGAGCATACGCTGCGCCGCGGCGTCGCGGCGGGCGAGGATTTTGCCCTAAAATACCGGGAGCCCGTGTATACGTTCTTTTCCGCCTCCAAAGCCCGGCGGGCGCAGTCCGTCTGCGCGCTTCACGCCGGGCCGCAGGACCCGGCAGCCATGATGCGCGCGTTGAGAAGCCACCCGACTGAACTGGAAGGGCGGGAATTTACGCGTGGGGCGGTCAAAAGCGTGTGCATGCACGCGGGCGGGCTGATCGGCGACCATACCACCGGCAGCTTCGTGGCCGTGCTTAGAAAAAACGCACCCATGACGATCTGGGCGACGGGCGCGTCCACGCCCTGCCTATCGGCGTTCAAGCCGCTGTTTTTCGGCGTAGAGAGCGGCGCGCCCGTGTTTAACGACGAGGCGGAAGGCCGCGCGTACTGGCTCAGGCGCGAGCGCCTGCACCGGGCCGTATTGGCGGGGCGCGCCGATGCGGCGGAGCTGAGGAAACGCCGCGACACGCTGGAGGAAAAGTGGCTCGATGAGGAAGCGCGGATATTCGCTTCCGGCGTTCCGGACGAACGCGTTCTTTTGGAGTTTTCCGCACGCGCAGCCGCGGAGGAGGAGGCGCTGATCGGCTCGTTCCCCGTCGAGGGCTGGGAGACCCCGAATGCGCGCGGCCAATACGGGCGCTATTGGAAAGCGAAGAACGTGGCTTTGGGCAAGCCGCGTTCGGAATCCCTCCACCGCTGACGCGGTCCCCCCTTTGACAAGGGCGGCTTTCGGGCGTTGTATGCAAACCGAAAGGTATTGGCGTTTACCGACGGCATTTTTTCACGTCGCATTCGGAGAACGGCGCGCCGGGGCGACGCGCCCTACAATACCCCTCCGTATACGCTTTTAGCGGAATCCCTCCGCCGCTGACGCGGTCCCCCCCTTTGACAAGGGCGGCTTTCGGATTTCGCTATTTTTGCGCCCGTCGCACCGCTTCCAGAGCGACGTCGGGTTTGTTGGTGATCACGGCCTCCACCTCCGCCTGGGCGAGCTTATAAACCGCCTCCGGGTCGTCCACCGTCCAGGTGTTTATGGCCACATTGTTTTTTTTGCAGCCCTCTATCATGCCCGGCCCGTAAAGCACCGCGCGGTAATGCGGGTGCAGCGCGTCCGCGCGGAGGTAGTTGGCGTATACCCACGGGTCCACCAGCGCCTCGCCGTATAAAAGGCCGATTTTCGCATCCGGGTCCAGCTCCCGTATTTTAGGCAGCACGTAATGGTTGAAGGAGGAGTACAGGATGCGGCCCTGCATGCCCATTTCCCGCTCCAGCGCGACGAGCTTTTCCCAGATGCCCCAGTAGATGATGACGTCGCATTTGATCTCCACATTGACCGAAAGCCCCGTGGGCTTTATGAGTTCATACACCTCGCGCAGCGTGGGGATTCTGACTTTGGAAAAACCCGCTTTGCCATAGGAAAAATCAAGCTTCTTCAGTTCCGCGAGCGTCCGGTCCACCACGCGGCCGTGGCCGTTCGAGGTCCTGTCCACAGTTTCGTCGTGTATGACCATCAATTCCCCATCCGCGCTTTCGTGCACGTCCAGCTCTACTCCCTGCGCGCCCAGCTCGATCGCTTTTTGAAATGCCGGGAGCGTGTTTTCCGGCGCGTACGCGCTTGCCCCGCGGTGCGCCCATACCTGTGTCGGCATAAAAAACCCCCTTTTGCTTTGCATCTGACTATAGTATGCATGCAGGCAAAAGGGGACGCAATACATGGGGCAAAAAAACATCGGGAAGGTCCTGTGGACTATGCCGATGGCTAAAATCAATAGGTCACCACGTTGACCTGCCCGCTTTCGACCAGTGCGATAAAGAGCTGGCCGAGCTCCGGGTCGAACTGCTTGCCGAGGTTGATGCGGATCTCGTTCAATGCGGCTTCCACAGGTATGGTCTCCTTATAGGAGCGGCGGGAGATCATGGCGTCAAACGCGTCGACGATGCTCAGGCAGCGCCCGCCTATGGGGATGTTCTCCCCCGCGATGCCGCGCGGGTAGCCCTTGCCGTCAAAGCGCTCGTGGTGGGCAAGCACCACGGGGATGACGTAATCGAGCGAGGGCAGGTGCCGTATCATTTCAATGGAGCGCTCCACATGCCCGCGCATGATGCGGAATTCCTCTTCCGTCAGCTTTCCCTCCTTGGAAAGTATGCTGTCCGGTATGCCGATTTTGCCGATGTCATGCAATAAGCCCGCCTGCCGGATGATCTCCACATGCTCCTCGCTCAGGCCCGCCGCCTCGGCAAGCTGCGCCGCGTAGGCGGATACGCACTGCGAATGGCTGAATGTATAATGGTCCCTCGCGTCTATCGCGGCGGTCAGCGCGTATATGGTGGAGGTATATTCCTGGACGATGGAAGCCTTGCTCTTTGCCGCCATCGGGTCGTCCACGGCGGTGTTGCGCGTATAGGTCATGACGCGGTTCTTGCCGTTTTTCTTGACGGAATACACCGCGAGGTTCGCGTAGGAAAGCAGCTGGTCGGCGTTGGCCGCGGCCGTCGGGTACGCGCAGATGCCGGCGGAGAACGTCAGGAACTTCTGCGTTGCGCCGTCCGACTGCGCGAGGTAGCTTGCGAAGCTCTCCTTCACGCGGGCCGCCACCTCCTCGGCGGTGGAAGCGCCCGAGAACGGCAGTATCACGGCGAATTCCTTGCCGCCGTAGCGCGCGGCGGTGCCGCGGTTGCCCACGATCCCCTGCACGATATGCGCAAAGTGCTGCAAAATCCTGTCGCCCTCACCGCTGCCGTACAGCTCGTTATAGAGCCTGAAATCGTCCAGGTTGAAGAGTATCACGGCGATGGAATGCGAACGGGCGCGCTGGAAATCCTCCTGCAGCTGCTGGTTGAAATGGCGGCGGTTGAAGAGGCCCGTGAGCGAATCCCGCTGGGCCTCCCGCTCGATCGTCTCATACAGGTTGGCGTTCTTGATGGCGATGGAGACGATGGAAACGACCGACTCCATAAAATTGATCTCGTCGAACGTGTAGGGGCGGCGGTTCACCTTTTCGGAAAGGAACGTCATGCCCACAAGCTGCCCGTCGCACTTGATGGGAAGTATCACGGCGGCCCCGATGCTCTGCAGGAGCTGCTTTTCCGTCTCCCACATGGACTTGTAATGGGTGGTCTGCAAAAATTCGCCGTATACGACCGCTTTATCGTTCTGCTGCAGCCACTGCACGAGCGAGTTGTCCTCCCGGAGCATCAGACGCTTGTTCAGGCACGAATAATCGGAGGTGGTGCGGTAGCACTGCTCCTCTGGCACATGCAGGCATACCTGAATCTGCGCCGCGGCGCCGCTTTCGCGCAGGAAGTCCACGTATGTGACGACGATCTCGTTGAGCTTTAGCGTCTTGTTGATGGCGAGAGAGAACGTCTTCATTTTGTTTTCGCGCTCGATCTGATCCTTGACGAACAGCGATTCGTGCAGGGAATTGAGCAGGCTGAATATGAGTATGCCGAGCAGCGAAAACAGCACGGAAATGAACATGGAGCGGTTGAGCGCCGCCCCGTCCAATACGGTGGCGAGGTAATTGTCCACGACCGGGAAGCTTATCACGAGGAGCACCGCCGTCAATACGGCGGAAATGAGGTACGTGGCCCCCTTGGACGTGATCTGGCTTAGAGCGTACACGCGCTTTTTACACAGCGCGTAGTAGATACAGAACGCGTTGACGGTGCAGGCGAGCGAATCCGTCGGCCAGGAACCCAAGCCCGGCACAAGGTCCAAAAGCGTGAGCGCGAACATGGCGATCACGCCGATGATGAGCGGCCTGAAATGGGATTTGTTCAGCGTGCCGTTCCTGATATTCTTGGAGAGTACGCGGCCGACGGAGCCAAGCACCAATACGGCGTACAAAATCAGCAGCCAGACGGCGGGCTGGACGATGTATTCGAACTCCTTCTCGCCCGCGGAATTGACGATGAGCGGATGGGCGATGAACGTATCGAACTGGTTGAGCACGATCACGACAACGGTCAAAACGCCCCAAAGATACTTTAAGAATATGGCGCGCTCGTTGGTAAACGTGCAGGCCAGCAGGAAGTAGAAGTAGGGGACCAGGCAGATGCCCGAAAGCGACACTTCGAACCAGAACAGCATTCCCGGGTAAAGCTCCAGCCGCATGAACAGGGAGCCGCCCGTCCAGAGTATGAACGTCACAAGCAGCGCCATGAACGAACAGGTCACAGGCGTCTTCCTGGCCGTCCACATCGTGAGGAACAGGAACACGTTGCAGACGAGGCCGATGAGCGGGACCAGCACGAAAGAGAATTCCCTCAACGACAAAACCCGTCACCCCCCCTGCCCATTTCCCCGTTCTGGAGGTACAGGAGGTTGATGATCTCCTGCTGGGGCGGATTCATTTTACGGATGGGCCTGCCGGACTTTTTGGCGTATTCCTCCATAATGCCGCGGGTCAAAAGCGTGACCTGCAGCGGCTCGATGCCCAGGAGCTTCTTGAGGTCGTGATAATCGTGGTCGTAATGGCGGAAATAAATGCTCATATGGTCGCGGATGAGCTGGCGGGTAAACTCCGCGCGGCCCTCGGCGGCCTCGTCGATCTCCACATACAGGTGCATGAAGGAGCGTTTCTGGTCGTCATATTGCTTTCTGGCGAACCAGTCCGCGATGGGAAGGCGGGAAACCTCTATCACTTTATTGATGGCCCGCTCGGTGATGCGCGTGAAGCCCGCGATGTCGATAACCCTGGGCACCCGGTCGATGTATTCGAACTGCGGCAGATGGATGTTGTCCTGCTCGTTCTTCAGCCGCAGGCAGCGGTACATGTCGCCCACGCGGTAGCGCACGAACGCGCCGCCCTTCAATACCGTGATGACGATCTCATAGTTTTCGTTGGCGACAAGCTCGTCCATCAGGAACGTGCGCGGCGTATAGGAGGGGTCCTCCATGTTCCTGAGCATATCGCTCTCGGGGATGAATTCATAGAAGCAGGCATCCGGAAAGAAAACGAGCCCGTTCTTGCTCCAGGTCTCCGTCGCGATGCAGGTGGGCTCCGTGCCCCCCGCGATCTCGAGGGGCCTGCACCCCCACGCGCGCTCCAGGTCCTCCTTAAAAAGCGCCGTATCCGTGCCCACGCAGAGAAAGCCGTTGAGACGGAACAGGTCGGCCGGCCGCACGGGCGTGCCGTCCCGGAAGCTGCGGTATTTTGCATTGAGTATCCGCCAGAGCATATGCGGCTTGTAGAACATGCGCTTCTGCTTTTCGCCCGTGATGGTCCTGCCCAGGCTGAAATTTTTCGTAATGGCGTATACGATGCTGCTCATGCCGAAAAACAGGTCGATGCCGCCCTGCAGGCTTTGCCGGAACCCGACGCGGGTTTGTTCGCTGAAGGGCATGTTGAGCGCCTCCTTGAGCGGAGGCAGGAAATGCATGTCGAGCTCCGTCTTCATAAGGAACGGCAGCAGCCCGGTGGGATAGGGCAGCGGCGCGAGGCCGTACAGCGCGCGCTGCGTGGCGTTTACATGGAACCTGCCGCGCCCGGTGGAAGTGGCGAGCAGAAGCGCCGCGAGTATGTTGTTTTTGTAGACGGAGAGCATTTCCTCGCTGTAGGGGGCCACCTTAGAGGGATGGCTCCCGCTTTCCCACGTGGTTTCCAGCCACACCACGGGCTGCGCGGGAAGCGCCTCTTCATTTTTCGCGAGCAGTATGTCCGCGTAATCGTCATATGTGGTGAGCGGAACGGTTTTTCGAAACTCCGTTACGGTTTGGGGGACCTTTCCGCCCATAATGCGCCGGCCGAGCTCGCTCTTTGCGAAGAGCATAAGCTGTTCCTGCAGGAGCCTGAGCTGGATCTGCATATATTCTTCCATGGAGATATCCAGGAAACCGCAGTATTTCTGCCAGATCTGCTCATGCGTGAGTTCTTTGAGCTCCTGCTTGAAGGACACAACTTTTCCCCCTTCCCCGCGCCTTACGGCTTATTCAAAAACGCCCCGATGCTCCGCCTGTTGGGCAACAAAAACGGAACCTCCCGTTTGTAGTCCGCATAGCCCGCGATATACCGCGGAAACAGGTACGTATCCTCGACCCAGATCACAAAAAAATTCAAAGCGGGAAACAGAACGGCCCCTAAGAGCATCCCATATCCCCCGGAAAACAGATACAGGCATACATACAGAAGCAGAAAACACCAGCCGCCCGGGTGCCTGCACAGCGCGTACGGCCCCGTTTTTATCACAGCCGGGCGTTTTTCTTCCCCATAGGCTTTCTTCGCGGGCAGCGCCCCGAAAAGCACGTACAGATATACGGCGATCCATACCGCTGCAAAAACGCCGAACACATCGCGCCACGGCTCCCGTTCGGCCGCAAAGCCCTGCTTCATTAGCGCGGCCGTGGAAACAAACAGCATCAGCGCGCCCGCAAGATACCAGAAAAACGCATAACGCGCGCCCCGCGCCTTTTTCACGTCAAACAGCATAAACGGCACAAAGGAAAGCACGCCCAGGAGCACGTACGTCATGCTTCGGCTTCCCGTTTGACAAACGCGAGCCCCACCGACGAAGGGCCGCCGTGGAGGCCTATGGGCGGGCCTACGATGCCGATTTCAAGCGCCGCTTCGGGCGCCGCCGCGAGGATCATTTCCTCCACCCGCTGCGCCCTGTGCAGATCGTCCCCGTGGAATATGTAGGAGGTCCTTTCCCGGTCCGCTTCCTTTTCATATCTGCGTACCAGCGCGCGCATGCCCTCCCTGGCGTTGCGCAGCATGGTGAGCGGCCGCATCAGGCCGTCCTGAAACACGAACAGGGGCCTGATGCCCAGCTTGTCCGTAAACAGGGGGCCCAAAGCGCTGACCCTTCCGCCCTGCCAGGCGCATTTCAAGGATTCGAGCATAAAGTAGACGCAGACCCTGGAGCGGAACGCATCCAGCCGCTCCATGATCTCCCGCGCCGCCAGGCCCTCGTTTGCCAGGCGGTTGGCTTCCCGCACGATGATGCCCATCCCGTGGGAGACGGAAAGCGAATCGTAAACATGGACGGGCAGGGGGAACCCTTCCTCCTTTGCTAAGGTCGCGGCAAGCACGGCGCCGTTGATGGAGCCGGACATTTTGGATGTGAGCACGATGCAGATGATTTCCTCGTATCCCTGTGCCTGCGCCCTTTTGAACACGTCGATAAATACGGTGGGACCCGAATGCGCGCTGGTGGGGAGCTTGTCCGTCGTGCGCAGTATGTGGTAAAGCTCTGCGGAGTCGATGTCGATAAGGCTCAGATATTCCTTATCCTTATGCATGACGCGATCCGGAACCAGAAGTATCCCTTCACGTTCCGCTTCATCCATCAGCATATCGCAGCCGGTCTGTGCGACAATACAGGTCCGCTTTTTGGGACACATATATAGCTCCTATCGCGCGTTTTTTTGTACGTGTAGGGTGAAATC
>DATMXR010000214.1:0-25118 GCA_035561315.1 Feifaniaceae bacterium | reverse complement strand
CGTTATTACAAAGCTGCGTGAGGTGAAAAGATTGGAAAAAGAGCTGATCAAAATGGAGCGCATCTCGAAATCTTTTCCGGGCGTAAAGGCGTTGGACCGGGTCGGTTTCGACCTCCGGGCCGGAGAGGTGCATGCGCTGGTAGGCGAGAACGGCGCGGGGAAATCCACGCTGATGAAGGTGCTGACCGGCGTTTACCGGATGGACGAGGGCGAAATATACATCCGCGGGGCGCTTGCGGACATCGCCAACGTGCGGGCGGCACAAAGGGAGGGCATCGTTATGATTCACCAGGAACTGAACCTGATGAACCATCTTACCGCGGCCCAGAACATATTCATCGGGCGGGAGAGCAGGCGAAGGGTCAGGCTGTTTTTAAACGACGGGGAAGCCAACCGCAAGGCGGAGGCGCTGTTCAAACGGCTGAACGTGAATATTGCCCCGGACGTTCGGGTGGGGGACCTGACGGTCGCCAAGCAGCAGATGGTGGAGATCGCCAAGGCGCTTTCCTACGACTCCGAGGTGCTCATCATGGACGAACCGACCGCCGCCCTGACGGAAAACGAGATACGGGACTTGTTTCAGGTGATCCGCATGCTTCGCGCGGAGGGAAAGGGGATTATACACATTTCCCACCGGCTCGAGGAACTCAAGCAGATTTCCGACCGGGTCACGGTGATGCGGGACGGCGCCTATATCGGCACGGTGGACACAAAGGAAACAACTACCGATCAGATCATCAACATGATGGTGGGGCGCGAGATTTTTGTAAGCAAGCCGGAGAACCATGTAAAGGAAAACGCCGCCGTGGCGCTGGAGGTTAGGCACCTGAACCGCGGGAGGATGGTCCGGGATGTGAGCTTCCAGGTGCGCGCGGGGGAGATATTGGGCGTCGCGGGGCTGATTGGCGCGGGCAGAACGGAAACCATGCGGGCGGTGTTCGGCGCCGACCGCCCGAACGGCGGGGAGATCTATGCACAGGGCAAACGTGTCGATATCAGGACGCCGTCAGACGCCGTCAGACACGGGATCGCGTATCTTTCCGAGGACCGCAAGCGTTATGGCCTTCTGTTGAATCTGGATGTCGAAACCAACGCCGCGCTGGCCTCGATGAAGGATTTTACAAGGGCGGGCTTCTTCCTGAATTTCAAAAAGGCCGCGCGGAACGCGGAACACATGCGGACCGTACTGAACATCAAGACGCCCGGCGTCAGGCAGCAGGTCAAGCATTTATCCGGCGGCAACCAGCAGAAGGTGGTGCTGGCAAAATGGCTGACAAGGAACTGCGACATCCTGATTTTTGACGAACCCACGCGCGGTATAGACGTCGGGGCGAAGAACGAGATCTACAAATTGCTCAACGACCTGGCTGCGCAGGGAAAGGCGATCGTCATGATCTCCTCGGAGCTGCCCGAGATCATGCGCGTGAGCAACCGCGTGATGGTCATGTGCGAGGGACGGGTAACGGGCGAGGCCGTCAACGAGGACATCAACCAGACGACGATCATGAAATACGCGACCAAACGTCATTGAGGCTGGGAGGAAACGATGAATATCAAGCAAGCATTGAAGGGTACGGCGGCGACGCAAAAGCTGATCATCATCGGCACGCTGATTGTTTTGTTCTGCTTTTTCGCGGCCATGCGGCCCGCGTTCGCAAGCTACGACAACATTATGACCATTGCCCTGTCCACCTGTGTGAACGGGTTCCTGGCGCTGGGCGTCACGTTTGTCATCACGTCGGGCGGCATCGACCTTGCGGTGGGCACGGTGATGACATTTTCCGTGGTGCTTTCGGGCGTATCCTTTGCGCGGTGGGGCTGGCCGCTGCCGGTTTCCATACTGTTCGGCTTTTTTGTGGGCGGGGCCTGCGGCGCTGTCAGCGGCTTTGCCATTGCGAAAATGAAGCTTCCGCCCTTTATCGCAACGATGGCCATGCAGATGATTACAAAAGGGCTGTCTCTGGTCATTTCCGGCATCAAGCCTGTGTATTTTACCGGGAGCGACGCCTACCAGAAGATCGCTCTGGGAAATTTCCTTGGCATCGAGGGATTTTACAACGCTTTTTTCCTGTTTATCGTGGCCATCGTGATCGCCTACGTGCTCTATTCCAAGACGCTGCTCGGACGGTATACGCAGGCCATCGGCTCCAATGAGGAAGCGACCCGCGTCTCCGGAATCAAGACCGACAACTGGAAAATATTCATTTATATCGTATGCGGGCTGTTCTCCGCGGGAGCCGGCCTTATCATGTCCTCGCGCCTGAATTCGGCGCAGCCGCAGCTGGGCGTGGGCTACGAGCTGGAAGCGATCGCCGCGGCCGTCATCGGGGGGACGTCGATGTCGGGCGGCGAAGGCAGCATCATCGGGACCGTGATCGGCGCGTTCATCATCGCGGTGCTGACCAACGGCCTGCGTGTCATGGCGGTATCCGCCGAATGGCAGAGCGTGGTGACGGGCTTTGTTTTAGGGCTTGCCGTGTATATCGATATGATGCGCCGGCACAAGAAGGATTGATCCGTTCCGTAGGGACACCGGCGCCCTTGCGGGTGCTTGGAAGATAAAAAGGAGGAACTAAAATGAAAAAGCTGATTTCGGTCCTGTTGGCAATACTTCTGGTCCTGTCCATGGCATCCTGCGCGCCCGCGGCGGAGCAGTCGTCTGAAAAGCAGCCGGCCGCGCCCGCGGGGGAAACGCCCGCGCAGAACACGGAGGACCTTCCCTACATCCCCGTGATCGCATTGGGTTTCGGGCACCAGTTCTGGCAGGCCGTAAAGCTGGGCGCCGAACAGGCCGCCGAGGAATACGGCGTGCAGATCACGTTCGAGGGCCCCGAGACGGAAACCATGGTGGATAAGCAGGTGGACATGCTCAAAACCGCGCTTTCCAAAGATCCCGTCGCGATATGCCTGGCGGCGATCGATAACGAGGCCGTCGCGGCGGACCTGAAGGCTGCGAAGGGAAAGGGCATCAAAATCGTGGGCTTTGACGCGGGCTGCGGCGAACCGGCGGATACGCAATGCTCCACCAGCAACTATGACGCGGGCGTACTGGCGGCCGAAAACGCCGCGCGGCTGATGAACGAAACGGGCGTCGTCGCGGTCGTCGGCCACTCCCAGACCGTTGTGGACGCGGTCGCGCGCGTGGAAGGCTTTGTGGACACCATCAAGGAAAAGTATCCCGACATGACGATCGCGGACACCCAGTACGGGGAGGGCGACCATCTTAAGAGCGCGGATATCGCGAAGAGCATGGTGACGGCGCATCCGGAAATCGGCCTGATCTACGCCTCCAACGAAGGCGCCTGCGTCGGCGCGTACAACGGCCTGAAAGAGATCAACAAGATCGGGCAGGTAAAGCTGATCGGCTTTGACTCCTCCGCCGCCATGAAAGAGGCCATCCGCAAAGGCGAAATCGCCGGGGCCATTACCCAGGACCCCGTGGGCATGGGCTATAAGGCGGTGGAAGCGGCCGTCAAGCTGACGCGCGGCGAGACGATGGAGACATTTATCGATACCGGCTGCTACTGGTATGATTCCACCAATATGGACGCCGACCATATCGCACCGCTCCTGTACGACTGAGCGGGGAAAACTGTGCGGCGCCCGTCCTTGGGCGCCGCAGATATGGAGGTCAATGGAATGGAATACGGGAAAAAGGTATGGTTTTTTCCGGACGGCGACCGCCCGCCCTTAGGGGAAAGCGCGCTCAAGGGGCATGAATCCGTCGTCATACTGAACCCGAACCAGCGGGACGCCCATGTGAAGCTGACGCTGTATTTTACGGACCGGGAGCCGGTCCGGGATATTGAGGTGCTGGTCGGCGCCGAGCGCGTGCGGTGCGTCCAGACCCATAACGAGCATGACTTTGGAACTCACACGCTGCCGCTTTGCACGCAGTACGCGATCAAAGCGCAGAGTGATACCCCCGTTATCGTCCAGTACGGCAGGCTTGACGCGAGGCAGGAAAACCTGGCTTATTACACGACGATGGGCTATAGCGAGGAATAAACGATCCGAATGGACAGAAAAGGAGCAAAACTGTGAAACACGGAACGATCTGTATCCCGGCAAACGAGTACGACGAGCGCATTGCGAAGGCGGCGGCGATACTGCAAAGGGAGGGCCTGGATGCCATCATCGTAAATTCCACCGACGGGGATTATGCCAACGCCCGTTATTTTTCGGGGTTCTGGCCGCTGTTTGAGCGCTGCGGCGTGGCCATCGCGGCAAGCGGCGAGGCGGCGCTGATGGTCGGCCCCGAAAGCAGGCATTTTGCGCGGGACCGCTCGAAGATCCAGCGTATCTTCGTTTTGAAGGAGTACCGGGAATCCGCGGACCCTGCCTATCCAGAGCTGGTGCCGGATACCTTCCACGATGTGATGAAGGCCATCGGCGTGACCGGAAAGAAGCTCCGGATCGGCGTCGCCAGCTATTTGGATACGACCGTCGTCATTATGGAAGGCATCAGATCCGCGTTCCCCGAGGCGGAGATCGTCCGGGCCGACCATATCATGGTGGAGCTCCGCTCCGTAAAATCCGCGGCGGAAATCGCCTGTCTGAAAGAGGGGTATCGCATCGCGGAGCTGGCCACCAAGCAGGTCATCCGGGAAATCAAGCCCGGCATGACGGAATTGCAGATGGTCGGCGTCGCGCAGCGGATGATTTACGAGCACGGCGCGGAATACGAGGGGCTGCCCATGTACGTGTTTTCCGAGGCGTCCACCCGCCACGCGATCTCCCGTTCCTGCTACAGGGAGTTCCGGAAGGGGGATATCGTGCAGCTGAACCTGTCCGCCAGGATCGACGGGTATTCCGCGTCCGTCGGCCTGCCGATCGTGCTGGGCAAGCTGGAAGGAAAGCGCCGGGACGTCGTGCTGTTCGGTCTTGAGGCGCACAACTGGACGGAAAAGCAGCTCAAGGCGGGCGTGCTGGCCAGCGATGTGGCCAAGAAATTTTATCAATATTACGCGGACAACGGCTATGCGGAAAACTTCGTTTACGGCCCGCTCCACGGCACGGGATTGTGCGAGGTGGAAGCGCCCTGGGTGGAAACAAGCTCCGATTACCCGTTCAAACCGGGGATGTGCTTCCAGATCGACACGTTCATTTCCACGGACTCCTTCGGCGTACGGTGGGAAAAAGGCATCGCGGTCACGCAGGACGGGTGCGAGGTGCTGAGCGGGCCGATCGGGACCCTGCACGAGCTGATGTTCTGAGGCTTAAATGCGCCGGAGCCCCGGCCGGGGCTCCGGCACATATTCTGAATGGACCAGGAGGGAAGAAATATGCAGTTGATCGACATGTTCTATAAAGAATTTGAGGATGCGAAAGCCCGCAGGGTGCCTTTTGTGATTCCCATCGGCACCATGGAATACCACGCGCATCATGCCAGCTGCGGCTGCGATACCATGGTCATTACCGGCATTCTGGAACGGTTGGAGAGGCGCAAGGAAATCGTTGTTTGCCCCCCGATCTGGTACGGCGTCTCGAGCTATGCGGTCTCTGGGCCGGAAAAAGGGACCATCCATGTGGACGCTGACGCGTACGAGGCATATATCTATCAGATCCTCAAATCCATGGTGTTCGGCGGGCATAAGAACATCTACTGCGTCTACCACCATCAAAGCGAGGGGGACGGATTGAAGCCTATGTCGCTGGCGTGCATGAAGGCGGCGCAGAAGGTGATATTCGCGTACCTGGAGGAAAACCGCGGGTACGGCTGGTGGGGCGAACAGGGCAACGAAAGCTACTATCAAAATCTGGGCAGCGCGGACGATCCGTTCCGCTATATCAAGGTCATCCAACTGGCGGATGAGAAGACGCAAACGCTCTACGGCGGGTTCGACCATGCCGGGAAATACGAGACCTCGCTGCTGTGGGCGCTTTATCCCAACCATGTGGACGAAGGGCGCATGCGGGACAATACGGAATGGTTTACGCGCAGCGCGCCGGAAGCAACGAAGGAGCTTGGGGAACACATGGCGCGGCATGCGCTAAACTGGCTTGAACGGGCGATCGTATAGAGGTATGATGAGGTATGGTAAGGAAGGATCGTATGCGCCCGGGCGCATCGCAAAATATAGGGTGAGGCAGGACGCGGCATGAAGAAGCTTAAGGTTCAGAAATTGACGGAAGAAGCCTTCCGGCCTTTTGGCAGCGTGATCACGACAAAAGGGCGGACCTACGGCGGGCAGGAGGGCGTGTTCCGCTGGTATGAAAAGCAGGGCGCGGTGGAAGGCGCGCAGGACGTTTCCGTCAATCTGCTGACGGCCGTCGCCCGCGCGTTCACATTCGGACGTTTTGAGGCGCACGCGCGCACAACGGAAACGCTCCTGCCGCTGACCGGAGGCGTGATCGTGGCCGGCATGCCGGCCGGGGAAGCCGCCCCCGGCAGGCTGCAGGCCTTCTATATCCCCGTGGGGGAAGGCGTGTGCTGGGCCGCGGGCGCGTGGCACTACGCGCCGTATCCGCTGGGGGAGGACGCCGTATGCGCGGCCATATTCCGGCACGGCACGGGGGAGGGCGACTCCGTGTTTTTTGACCTGGAACAGCCCATGGGCCTGGAACTGTAGCGGCGGCGGGCGAAGATATGCCGGATATAAGGAAACGCATGCTGGTTCCCGTTTCGCTGGGGCTCACATTTTTTCTGGGCTTTGAGGGCGGCGGCTTTCAATTGGCGCTGCTGCAGGTGGCGGAAGAATTTCACCTGAGCGGTACGCTGACGGGCGTTCTCGTCGCGGCCCAGTTTATCGCCATTACGCTCGCCCCGCTCCTTGCCGGGCCGATCGCGGACAGGGCCGGGAAAAAACGTGTATTGCTGTTTGCGATGCCCGTTTTTATAGCGGGCTGCTTTTTTGCGGCGGCGGCCTGGTCCGCGGCGGCGTTCATGATCGGGGTATTCATGATAGGCGCCGGCCTGGGCGCCTGCGAGTGCCTGGTAAGCGCGAACATAACGGACAACTTTCCGGAGCAGGCCAACCGCTATATGAATATGACGCAGTGCACCTACAGCCTGGGCGCGGTGGTCAGCCCGGTATTGACCAGATATCTGATGGACAACTTCTCCATGAGCTGGCGCAGCCCCTTCGTCATGGCGGGGATAGGGTACGCCATTCTGCTGCCGCTCATGGCGCTGGCGCGCAGCGCCGCGGTCAGGACGCCCGAACGGGTGAAGGTAGCGGGCTCCCTGCTGAAATTGGGAAAGGACAGGTTCTTCTTGACCCTGTTTGTCTGCATTTTTCTGTATGTCGGCATGGAAACGGGCATCGCGTATTTTGCGGACGCCCTCTTTACGGTCGAACTGTTAAAGCCCGAAATGGGCGCATATGCGATTTCGGTATTCTGGCTTGTGATGTCCGGCTCCCGCCTGCTGTTCTCCTTTGTGAAAGCGGATGAGAGGAAGACGGTGCTTTGGGGGTATGGGATCAGCGCGTTTGCGGGGCTCATGATGATCGCCCTGCCGGACTCGGCGGTCGCGCTTGCGGGAATCGCGCTGACCGGCTTTGCGTTTGGCCCAATCTGGCCCATGATCATGGCGATGGGAACCAAACGCTTTCAGGAAACGACGGGCCTAACGTCAAGCCTCCTGATGGCGGGGGGCGGGCTGGGGGGCACACTGCTTCCCATCGTGATGGGCGCCTGTACGGATACGCTGGGCCTTTACTGGGCGTTTGGCATTCTGATCATGCTGATGATCGCGGCGATACTGATCCTAAATTTCGGGGCGTCCCCGGGGCGCCGCGCGGCGGAGAAGCCGCAGATCAATCAATAGGAAAATCCGCGGGGTATCGCGGCCTTACGGAGGAGCGTATATGGCAAGACGTATCTTTGGGCAGATAGGGAAGCTGAAGCCGGAGATGGCCGAGGTCTATGTTCAGCTGCACGGGCGCCCCTGGCCCGAGCTTCTGGATACCTTAAAGCGCTACCATTTTGAGAACTATTCCATATTCCGGCATGGGGATTTCGTGTTCTCCTATTTTGAGTATACCGGGGAGGATTATGAGGCGGATATGCTGCTGATGGAGAGGGAGCCGGTGATGCTCCGCTGGTGGACATACAGCAAGCCGTGCTTTTCAAGCTTTGCCCTGTCCCCGCAGGAGGAATATTACGCCGATATGCAGCGGATATTCCATTTGCCCTGAATACCTTTCCCCGCAAACGCGCAAGGAAAAATTGAACAGAAAAACGCTGCCTCAAGTTTTTTTGGGGCAGCGTTTTATAATATTTTGCCGAGAATCCTGCTTGGTTTAAATCCTCGCCACGCCGCTTTTCCTTGCAGCCTCGGCCACGGCGGCGGCAACCGCCTTGCCCACGCGCGGGTCGAACGCCTTCGGGATGATGTAGTCGGCCGAAAGCTCCTCTTGCGAAATCAGCCCCGCCAGCGCATAGGCGGCGGCAAGCTTCATTGTATCGTTGATGTCGCTTGCCCGCACGTCGAACGTGCCGCGGAATATGCCGGGGAACGCCAGCACATTGTTGATCTGGTTCGGGTAATCGCTCCGGCCGGTGGCGACGACCGCGGCGCCGCCCGCTTTCGCGTCGTCCGGGAATATTTCCGGCGTGGGGTTCGCGCAGGCGAACACGATGGCGTCCTTCGCCATGCCACTTACCATATCCGCCGTCACCGTGCCGGGCGCGGATACGCCTATGAACACGTCGGCGCCCTTTAACGCGTCGGCAAGCGCGCCCTTTCTCTTTTCCCTGTTGGTCACGAGCGCCATTTCTTCCTTGATGCCGTTCATGCCGGCCTTACGTCCCTCGTATATGATTCCGGCCCTGTCGCACAGCGTAACGGACCGGAACCCGTCCGAAAGCAGCAGCCTGGTGATGGAGATGGAGGCCGCGCCCGCGCCGTTGATGACGATGCGCACATCCTCCTTCTTCTTGCCCACTACCCTAAGGGCGTTCACAAGCCCGGCCAACGTGACCACCGCGGTGCCGTGCTGGTCGTCGTGGAATATGGGGATATCGCACTTTTCCTTGAGCTTTCTTTCAATTTCAAAGCAGCGGGGCGCCGCGATATCCTCCAGGTTGACGCCGCCGAAGGACCCGGAAATGAGAGCTATGGTGTTGACGATCTCGTCCACGTCCTTACTTTTGATGCACATGGGAAACGCGTCCACGCCGCCGAAGGCCTTGAACAGCACGCACTTGCCCTCCATCACGGGCATGCTCGCTTCCGGCCCGATATCCCCGAGGCCCAGCACGGCGGTGCCGTCGGATATGACGAGGCACAGGTTGTGGCGGCGGGTGAGCTCATAGCTTAGGTCCACATCCTTCTGAATTTCCAGGCAGGGCTGGGCCACGCCCGGCGTGTAGGCGAGGGAGAGATCCTCTTTGGTTTTGACGGGCACGGTCGCCACGACCTCGATTTTCCCTTTCCATTCCCCGTGGAGCCGTAAGCTTTCTTTTGCGTAATCCATACTTCTACCTCACTTTATTTTCAAACGGAAATTTATGCGGAAGGTTAAGGTGATCCCGCACGGCCAGGAGCTCTTTCTGCACGGCCTCCCCGACGGGCACGCCCGTATCCCTGCGCTCCAGCCACACAAGGTATTCCTTTTCACCGGCGGTATAGATGCGCTCCTCGCCCGGAGCCTTTTTGCTCGCGCGCAGGGCCCGCAGAATGTCCCCCGTCGTCTTTTTGAACTGCTCCAGCCCCAAAAAGGCTTCCGGATCGATCACCAGGAAGAAATGGCCGAGGTGCCCCGGCTTCCAGTTCCCGTTCTCATCCTTGTCGCTCAGCGCCTTCAAAAAGCTGCCCGCCTGCAGCGCGGCGGAAAGCGCCTCCACCACCACCGCGTAGCCATAGCCCTTATAGCCGCCCAGCTCCTCGCCGATGCCGCCCAAAGGAGCCAAAGCCGCCTTTCCGCTGGTGAGGTCCTTAAGAATCTGCGGGGTATCCCGCATGGCTTTTCCGTCGCGGCCGACCACCATTCCCGCGGGCGTATCCTTGCCTGTGCGCGCGTAATATTCAAGCTTCCCCCGCTGCGTAATGCTTGTCGCGCAATCCAGCATAAAGGGGAATTCCTCGTCCGTAGGCAGGCCGACTGTCAGCGGGTTGGTCCCCAGCATATTTTCCACCCCGAATGTCGGCGCAATGGAGGGGCGCGCGTTCGTGCCGGTCATGCCGATCAGGCCCTCCTTCGTGGCCATCGTGGCCCAATAGCCCGCGATGCCGTAATGGGTGGAGTTGCGTACGGCGATCATGGAAAGCCCGTGCGCTTTTGCTTTTTCGATGGCCATCGTCATGGCCTTGTGGCTTGCCACCATGCCCATGCCGTCGTTCGCGTCGAGCACGGCGGTCGTGGACGTCTCCTTCAGGATGTCTATTTTCGTGACCGGGTGCTGTATTCCCGCCGCGATGCGGTCGATATAGATCGGTTTGAAGCGGTTGCATCCGTGGCTTTCGATGCCCCTTCTGTCGCTTTCAAGCAGCACGTCGGCGCAGATGCGCGCGTCCCCCTCCGGCACGCCATAGCCCTTGAAGGCGTCTGCTAGAAACGACTCCATCAGTTCCCACGGTACGATCGGCCTGGTTTCCATACTTTCTCTCCCTTTCTTAAGATAGCGGTAAATTTGCGATGCCCTTACGGCATCTTCGGAAAAAGAAAAAAGCACAACAAACAATACCATGTCTGTTATGCCAAATCTCTAAAACTCTTTCGGCAACGAAAAGGATATATCGGATGAATCAACAGTATCATATCGGGTATACCATGTCAATCATAACGCTGCTCCTGAGCGGGGCTACAGAAACCATATTTCGGGGTTGGTGGAGGAGACCGCCCGGGCGCCCGCGCCCAGTATATGCATCACGTCCTCCTTGTCGGATATCAGCCCGCCCGCTATAACAGGCATGCTCACGGTGCCGGTGATTCTAGAGAGCACCTTGGGCATGGGGCCCGGCAGCACCTCGATGGCGCAGGCCGAGCTCTTCGCGGACTGGCGCACGATGTTGCTCAGCGCAAGCGAATCCAACAAAAAGCATCTTTGAATGGACAAGAGCCCGAGTTCGGAGGCCCTGCCGATCAGATTGGATTTCGTGGATATGATGCCTTCCGCGCTGGTATAAGAAGCGATATAATCCGCGCTGATATCGCGCGCGGAAAGCCCTTCCACCAGATCGATATGCACGAAGGGGAGCTTTCCCGCGTCCTTTATTCTGCGCGTGATCTGTGAAATGTTCAAGACGTCCCCATATAGCGTAAAAATGACCCGGCTCTTGCTTTTTAACGCCGTTTCAAGCCCTTCCGCGTCTTTTACAGAGGCGATCACGGGGCAATCGTCGAGCTGGTCAAAGAAATCCGGCGTGTTCATATCCGTATGGCCTTTCAAACGTTTGTCCATAAAAAACCTGCCATCCATACTATACAACGCATGCAGCGCGAGGTCAAATCCCGCAGGACCCCTCAGGCCCGTTCGCGGGGCGGCGGCGTCCCCGCCCGGCCAGGTATTGCCTGCAACCGCACTTACAGCTATAATGATGGTACAATCAGACCTACGGCTATAATGATGGCACAGAAGAAGCGCGTTGGCGGGGGTAATGCTGCGGCAATGAAAATCGTGATAGTAGGCGACGGCAAGGTAGGGTTTACGCTCACAAAACTGCTTTCAAGGGAAGGGCACGACATTGTGGTCATCGACAGCAACTCGGCCGTGCTCCGGGAATCGCAGGAAGCGCTGGATGTCGCCGTCGTCACCGGCAACGGCGCGTGCGTGGAGGTGCAGCGCGATGCGGACGTTCAGCACAGCGACGTGCTCATCGCCGCGACCTCCAGCGACGAAATCAACCTGCTTTGCTGCATGGTGGCGCGCAAGCTCGGGTGCAGAAGCACCATTGCGCGCGTCAGAAATCCCGCATACGATACGCAGCTCCGCCTGCTGAAGGAGGAACTCGGGCTTTCTCTGAGCATCAATCCCGAAAGGACCGCCGCGCGCGAGATATTCAGGATCCTGCAGCTCCCGTCGTTCCTCAAGCGCGATTCGTTCGCCAAGGGCCGCGTGGAGCTCGTGGAATTAAAGCTCAAACATGACAATGCGCTTGTGAACAGGAAGCTGTCGGAATTAAGCGGCCTCGGGCGTCTCAACGCGCTCATCTGCGTGGTGGACCGCGACGGGGAGATTACCATTCCGTCCGGCAGCTTTGAACTGCGCGAAGGCGACAAGATCACCATTGCGGCGGATACGGCCGAGCTTGCGACGCTGCTGCGTAAGCTGCACGTCGGCGTGCAAAAGGCGCAAAGCGTGATGATCATAGGCGGCGGCCGCATTGCGGAATACCTTGCCGCCATGCTGCTGCGCGCGCATGTGCGTGTGACGGTCATCGAAAAGAACCGCGCCCGGTGCGAAACGCTCTCGGAGGCGCTTCCCGAGGCGCTGATTATCTGCGGCGACGGATCGCAGCAGGACTTGCTGCTCTCAGAAGGCGTCCGGCAGACGGACGCCCTGGTAACGCTCACCGGCATGGACGAAGAAAACCTCATCATTTCCATGTTTGGCAATTATATCGGCGTCCCAAAAACGATTACCAAGATCAACCGCACGGAATACAGCGAGGTATTTGCGGACAAGGGGATCGATACCATCGTCAGCCCCAAGCTGCTTACCGCGGATGAGATCGTAAGCTATGTGCGCGCCATGAGCAATACGGCGGGCGGTTCCGTGGTAACGCTTTACCGCGTTGCGGGCGGCAGGGCGGAGGCGCTGGAATTCTTTATCAAAAACGACGCCCCCTATCTGAATATCCCTCTGTCCCGGCTTGCGCTCAAGCCGAACATACTCATCACCAGCATTATACGCGCCCGCAAGGTCATACTCCCCAAAGGCGGCGACAGCATGCAAAAGGGGGATACTGTGGTCGTCATTACGTCCGCGGAGCGGCCAATTTCGGATTTGAAAGATATCCTGGCCGAAGGGGCTTTCGACATGCTCACCCACCCGGCCGTCCTGCCATAACGCGGGCGAAAGCAGAAAGGCCGCATCGTATGAACAAACGCGCCATTTCCATATACATCGGCTACCTCCTCTGCGTCGAGGGGATATTCATGCTGCCCGCGCTCGCCATCGCGGCCTATCATAAGGAGCAGCCCTCGGTAAAAGGCTTTGGAATAGCCATGGCCATGCTGCTCGTGCTGGGCGCGCTGCTGGCCCGTCAAAAGCGCTCGGACGCGGGCGTGTATGCGCGCGAAGGGTTTGTGACCGTTTCGCTTGGCTGGATACTGATTTCGCTCTTCGGCGCGCTGCCGTTCTATATCAGCGGCGCGATCCCGAGCTTTTTGGATTGCTGGTTCGAAACGGTTTCGGGCTTCACGACAACGGGCGCAAGCATACTCACGAATGTGGAGGCGCTGCCCCGGGGTTTGCTGTATTGGCGCAGCTTTACGCACTGGCTCGGCGGCATGGGCGTATTGGTGTTCATGCTGGCGGTCGTGCCGCTTGCGAAGGGCAGCGGCGAGACATTTCACCTGCTGCGCGCGGAAAGCCCCGGCCCGTCCGTTGATAAACTCGCGCCCACCATGCGGCATACGACGCGTATCCTGTATGCGATTTATATTGTCCTCACGCTGCTGCAGATCGTATTGCTGCTTCTGGGAGGCATGCCGCTGTTTGACAGCGTCGTGCATACGTTCGGCACCGCGGGCACCGGCGGCTTCAGCATTAAAAACGCGAGCATCGGCGCGTACGACAGCGCGTATCTGCAGGCCGTCATAGGCGTGTTCATGGCGCTTTTCGGCATAAACTTCTCCGTATACTATCTGATACTCCTCCGGCAGTTCCGCGCGGCGTTCCGCAACGAAGAGTTTCGTGCCTATATCGGCATCATGCTGCTCACGACGGCGGTCATCGCCATAGACATCCTCCCGCAGTATACGGGGCGGGGTGCGGGCAGGGCAGTGCTCGACAGCTTTTTCCAGGTCTCCTCCGTCATGACCACAACCGGCTATGCGACGACCAATTTCGATCAATGGCCGCAGCTTTCCCGCTACTTGCTTTTGCTGCTGATGATCATAGGCGCGTCGGCCGGGTCCACTGGCGGCGGCGTCAAGGTATCCCGCCTGATTATACTGTGGCGGGCGGTAAAAAACCAGATGCAGACGATGCTGCGCCCGCGGGCGGTACGGCCTGTCCGTATGGACGGAAAGCCCCTCAATGAAAACGTGGTGCGCGGCACATACGCGTTTGCGGCCGTATATGCGGCCATCTGCCTGATCTCCATGCTGCTGCTTACCCTGGACGACTATAGCATGATGACCACCGTCAGTGCCGTGCTCGCCTGCATCAACAACATCGGCCCCGGGCTCGACCTGGTAGGCCCGGCCGGCAATTTCGCCTTTTTTTCGCCGCTTTCCAAAATCGTGCTCTCGCTCGATATGCTGCTGGGAAGGCTCGAGATATTCCCTATGCTGCTGCTGTGCATGCCCTCGATATGGCGGAAAGCATAGCCCGCTTATCGGCAGTCTAATCGAAGCATGGCTTGGGGAATTACCGGGACAATGCCTCTTTGATGATCAAATACGGCAAAATCAGCCAAACTGCCAGAATGGGCAGCGCATAATACCATTTTTTCGGTTTCCCGTCCCGCCACAGCCCTTCGGATTCCGCCCGGCACCGCGCAAAAATATCCTCTGGGATCAGCCTGATCGTCAGCGCCACCAGCCCGGGCAGTATGAGCACATCATCCAGATAGCCGAGCACCGGAATAAAATCCGGGACAAGGTCGATGGGCGACAGCGCGTAGGCGACGGTAACGCCCGCGCATATTTTGGCAAGCGCGGGCGTTTCCTTTTTCCTCAGGGCGAGAAACACGGCGGGGATATCGGTCTTCAGCTTTCCCGCCCGTTCTTTTACTGTCATGGGTTCCCTCCTACCCGGAGATCTCGTCGTTTTGCCGGTATACCTCCGCGCTGAACATACCCAGCCGCGCCCGGCATTGCTCCAGCTTTTCCTCCGCGGACGGCCGCAGGGGGGCCCCGTAAAAATCCCGCCGCATGATTCTTTGATGCCAGTCGTCCAGCTTTTGGAACTCCGCCTCGTTTTCCTCGAGCTCCGCAAAGCTGAATTTCCCCAGCCCGGATTCTTTTTCCAATTCGCGAATTAAATCGTCGCACTGCTCCAGAAGCTCCCGGTATTCGTCATCCCTTGCCTGGTGGAAGGCGGCGACGATGCGCTCCGAGGTGTCCGCGTCGTGGGGGGCCATCTTCATGAGATACGCTTCGCCCCCGTTGTGCAGGACCTCGTCGGACAGCTCCTGCAGCAGCTCCGCGTTGTCCACGCCCGCGGGCAATACCCACATCGACTGGCCCAGAATGACGGCGCCGCTCTTTTTAAGCTTTCTCCATACGCTCACCCGGACGCGCGACGGCTCCCTGGGAAGCGTATAATTGATCGTCAGCCATTCCCGATGCTCCATATTCTTCACGCCCCGCCCGTTTTGACCATACGGTTCATTCTGAAATAGAGCAGAATGGCGGCCGCTTCCGCCAGGACGGTGAACCCCATGATCATCCAGGTTTTGTCCAGGTCGTACAGCCAGCCCATCAAAGCCGACCCGCCGAACAAGGCCAGCCCGTAAGCCGTGTTGAACACCCCGTAGCTGGTTCCCCGCTTGTTGAACGGCGTAATATCGGCGATGGCCGAACGCATGACGGTTTCGTGCGTCCCCATGACGACGCCGAATATCGCCATTCCTGCAACGATCAGCGGAATGGAATTGCTCAGCGTCAGAAACGGCAGCAGCAGCGTGATGAAGGGAATCGCCGTCAGAACCAGCAGCCCGCCGGTTTTCTTTCCGGTTTTTGTTTTGATGCGGTCATACGCTTTGCCGATTAGCAGGGCCGTTACGGCGTCCACGATCATCGCGGCGGCGTAGAGCAGCGTGATGTCCGCGTCGGACATGAGGCCGCTGTCCTTGAGATGGTAGCCCACCGTGCTGAAGTTGACAAATCCCAGCGTGCAGAAAAATGTGAAAGCTGTATAGATCCAGAACATCGGTTGGAGCTTTTCGGCCCGGAATTCCCTTTTGGGCGGGGCGGGGATGAGCGCATCCCTTTTTACCCGGCGGTAAGCGTAGGTCAAAAAGAGCATCAGCAGAATGACCGCCGCGAACAGCCATCGATAGCCCGCCTGATACTGGGCGGCTTCGTTTTTGCCGGTAAAATAAAATACCGCGGCAAATATCAGGGGACCGGCAAAAGCGCCGATCTGATCCAACGCCTCCTGAAGGCCGAACGCGAACCCGATCCCGACCTGATTTTCCGCGACCTGGGATAAAACCGTGTCCTTGGCCGGATTGCGCAGGGCTTTTCCGATCCGCTCCGCCAGAATCAGGATCACGAGGATATTCCAGTTTGCCGTAAAGCCCATGAGCGGCACGACGAGCAGCATCCCGTATCCTATGAACATGAACGCCCAGTATTTCCCGCTCTTATCCGAGAGCACGCCCGCGATCAGCCTGAGGAAGTAGCCGAGGAATTCCCCGATGCCGAAAAGCAGCCCGACATTGGCCGCGCTGATCCCCAGCAGATTCAAATACTGGCTGTTTACGCTGCGGGCGCTTTCATAGACCACATCCCCCAGCATGCTGATGACCCCAAACAGAATGATAACGGTCACGGCCGGTGAAATCTTCTTTTTTATATCCGTGCCCATGATACGCCCCTTTCCCATTCCGGTTCGACGCGGAATATCCGGAATTGCCGCCCAAATAAAATGCAACCGGTATTATTGTAATACTGGTTACATTTTATACGGTCCTGTTTCTGTTGTCAACCGGCCGGGCGGGCTATATCCTGCCTTATTCGCCCTTCGCTGTACGGATACCTTTCACCGCATCGATCGGCAGCGAAAACGAAACGGCGCACGCATCGGTTTTAAGGCCCGCCTTCTCCGCGATGCTGTCCATGACCGCGCCGGAGATGGCGTCCTGTGTCACGATCATCAAGAGTTCTTTTTCGGGGGCGATTGTGGTCCCGAAGAACTTTTCCATGCTGGCGGCCCCGTAGCCGTGCGCGTGCAGCGCGGTGCCGCCCGTGGCCCCGGCTGCCCGGGCAGCCTCCATGACTTCTTCGCTGTATCCGCGGTTGAGCACGACAAAAATCAGATGATACGGCGAATTCTGCTGCATCGTTATCCCTCCATTCGTTTCGCTGGCAAGTTCAATATGCCGATGAAAACACACTTCATCTATTTTTGCGATGAACGCGATTCCGTTGCCCGGCTTCTCCAACAGCAGAGCCGTATCCAGCGTATCCATAAGCTTATGCGCCTTGTCCGTAGGCAGCACTTTGATGAATACGGCCTTGCCCGTTTCGCCCAAGCCGAGATAATTGAGCGTCTTCGTGCTTGCCGTACCCTTTCCGTGGACAATCAGGGTAAACAGGGAATCGTGTTTGTCAAGAATATCCGTCACTTTATGGACTTTGCCCAAATCGCATACCACGCACAGAAGATTGACTGGCAAAGCATGTTGCATAGCGATACTCCTCCTTCTATCCGGCTACTCCGCTTCAGTAGTCTCGGCGCTGAGTTCCACGGCCTCGATGTCAAGCCGCCGGGCCTTTTTCAGCTTGCGGCTGTAGATGAGGCCGATGGTCTGTATGATGATGGGCGGCACCATTGTCAGCACGCCCGCAATGCCGAAGGCGTCCGCAACAATGTTGCGCCCCGGAATGACGGAGCATACGCCTATGGCAAACGGTATCACGAACGCCGCGCTCATCGCGCCGGTCACTACCTCGCCCGCGTCAAAGCCGATGCCGACAAACATGTTGGGGGTAAAAAATGTGAGCGTAAGAGAGAGCGCATACCCGGGCAGCAGAATCCACCAGATGGAAAAACCGTATAGAATACGGATGATCGAAAGGGCCATGGCGATCCCCACGCCCAGGGCCATCGACGAGAGCAGCAACCGCTTGGGGATGGCCCCGTGGGTGATTTCCCTTACCTGATTGACCAGCACATACACCGTCGGTTCCGCCAGCACCACGCTTGCGCCTATGACGAGCGCGATGGGGATCAGGACCCAGCTGTGTTCAAGCGCCCCAAGGGTCTCTCCCAGCGCGATGGCCGCAGGCAAAAAGCCTTCGTTCACGCCCGAGAGGAATATGGTCATACCTATGAGCAGATAGCCAAGGCCCACGAATATGCGGATCAGCTCGCTGCGCGAAAGCTTCAATTTTACAATCTGAAATATCAAAAATACCGCAAGAATAGGCAGGAGGATAATGATGGTATTTCCGAGCGAGTGCCACAGGCTGTTCAAAAACAGGGTTATTAGCTCCGCGCCGCTGGTAACCGCAGCCGCCTGTGCGGCCTGATACTGCGTACCCGAAGATTCAAAGAACATGCCCAGTATCAGCACCGAAATAATGGGGCCGACCGAGCAGATCGCGCTGATGCCGAAGGTGTCTTCATCGGCGTCCTTTCTGTTGGAGACCGCGGCAAATCCGCTGCCTATGGCCAGCAAAAACGGAACGGTAACGGGCCCCGTCGTCACCGCTGCCGAGTCGACGGCCACAGCCAGATAATCGCTTGAAAATATCGCTACGATAAAAGCAATGGGATATGCGATTGCCAGCACGCGCCCCAGCTTCCAGTGAAAAACCACGCGCAGCACGGCGATCACCAGGAACACGCCGACGCCCACGCTGATCCCGATCAGAAGCGCCTGCGTCGGGATGGAGGACACCTGATCGGCAAGCACGGAGAGATCCGGCTCCGCCATGGTGGCAACAAAGCCAAACACAAACAGCACGCCGATAATCAGCGGCAGATTGCGCGAGGCGATCAGCGCGGAGCCCACATGCTGCCCGATGGGCATCATGGACATCTCCACGCCAATGGAAAAGAGCGTCATTCCCAAAAAGAGCATTACCATTCCAACCAGCATCGCGGCCAGAGTCCATTCGGGCAGCGGCGCTATCGTAACGTGCAGCAGCAATACGATCGCGCTGATCGGAACGACAGCAAGAACCGATTCCTTCATTTTTTCGGCCAGTACCTTACGCATCCATCGACCACCTTTCAAAAAGAGTTTGCATATTCGCTTTTGTCCGAGACTTTTTGGATTTCATGCGATGCATCCGGGCATTATGGCTCGGTCTTTTTCGCTTTGAGAAATCCCCTCTTCAAAAGCTCCAGCTGCGCGGCATATCGTAAACGGCTTTTTTCATAGCCGGATATATCCAGGAACATCTTGGCGTAAGCTTGCCCGGTAAGGGACCGAAGGGCGGACAGCATGTCGTCAAAATCTTCCTCGCTCCGGATATCCAGCGAAGCCATATCGATGAACGGAAGAAGGTCGTTCATGAGTTCGCCCAGGGCGCCCCCGTCGGCATGCCGCTGCAGGAACACGGCGTTCCAGCGGATATCGGAAAAGACGTTTTTGAAATATTCGTTGTGTTTTTCCCCGGTCACAAACGCGTATGTCGCATCCAGGACGTCCAGCAGCATTAAAAACAGGTCGCCGCCGCTTTGTTTCAGGCTCGCCAGGGCGCGGTCCTTGATCATATAGCGGTAATCGGACATCAGATATTGGAGCATATCCTGCTTATCTTTGAAATATTGGTAGAAGCTGCCGCGGGGAATATGGGCAAGCCTTATAATATGGTTGATGGACACTTCATCCAAAGGCACGCGCGAAAGCTCCTCGTGGATCGCGTCCAGCAGTTTTTGCCGCTTTTCTTCGGGCAGATTAAAAAATGTCCTGGTAGGCACGCCTTTTTACCCCGCCGGTTCTTTTTCTCCTATCATATCCATATTTCCGGCATAGAACCGGGAAACGATATGACAGGGTGTCATGCCTATTATATATGACACCCTGTCATAAGTCAATTTTTCATGGCATCTCATTTTCTTTTGTACCAGGGGCGGTACGATTTCCCTAAGAGCGGCGTCCTAGCTTTCCCGCAGCGCAAGCTGCTCATAGTGCTTATACAGGGAATGAAATTTTCCGATGTAATTGCTGTGCCACGGCTTTCTTTTCCCGCAGAAATGCAGGAGAACCGTATGGCGCATAATGTAATCCATGTCGATCTCGCCGTCGCTCAGAAATTTGTAATATTGATAACGCCGGGCGTCATAGTTGTATTGAAACGCATTGAGCTTCTGGGTCTCCTTGCTGTAAAGCGCATTCAGGATATCCTGGTCCGGGAGAATCAGCCGGTTTTTGTTCTTGGCGATATACGCAAAGAGGTCCTCCGCATTGATTTTTTGCCTTTGAAGCGCCAAATTCATCAGAAGCACGCCGGTATTGAAGTATTCCTCCATCTCATACGCATTCAGCCTGACCATATTGATTTCTTTGACGGAAATCATTTGATGGTGGGCCGCCCCGAACAGATATCCGGTTATGTCGGTATCATAGAGCGCGCGGATCGGATTGATGACCAGAATATCCGGATCCAGATACAGGATTTTCTCCAGCCCGGCGGGCAGTATCTGATACGCCAGCAGCCTATAATACATCTCTTTGGAATAGTACAGCATTGCGGGCGCGTCCGTGAACCAATCGTCAGGCACGCGGATGACATCGAGCGCATGCCCTTTTTTTGAAACAAAGGCTTCCAATTCCCCGATGCTTTGAGCGGATATGGAGGAATGGATCAGATAAACGCGGAAGCTTTCATGCGGGTTGTTGAAAAACAACGACCAGAGCATGACCTTCAGCGGCCCTACATAGTTTTCGTTCAGCGTGACCAGTATGTTCATGCACGGATATCCTCTCTGCTTCGGCGGACGCCGCCGCCATTAGATGCAAAGCAACGCGGGCAAAAGGGGCGGAACGGTTTAAGATACCTCGGGAAATGTTATGCCGTTTTTATCCCTTTCATATCCGTCCGCGCGGGCGGCCCGGTGCAGTTTTTGCATCCGCGCGTCGGTTTGGGCGATAATATCCGCGCACTCCCGCAATTCGGTTATGATCGCCTGCGATTTTTCATCGGCAAGCTTATAAACCAATTCGTGCTCCAGAGAGGCCCAGAAATCCATTGCGATTGTTCGTATCTGCACCTCGACCTTGACGCGCTCCGTGCTCCTTGATAAGAAAACAGGCACCGTTACAACCAGATGCAGGCTTCTGTAACCGTTTGGCTTCGGTTCTTTGATATAATCCCGTATGCGGATTAGCTCGATATCGTTTTGCTGCACCAGCAAATCGGCCAAAGTATAAATATCGTCGATATAAGAGCAGATCACACGAACACCCGCAATGTCGTTGATCTGCTCTTTTACGGATCGGATATTCAGTTCGCAGCCTCTTCTCATCAGCTTCTCGATAATGCTGCTGGGCGTCTTGATGCGGGTTTTTATTTGATGGATTGGCTGACGGTCCGGTGCTATTCTAAACTCGTCGTTCAGGTTTTCAAGCTTTGTTGTTACTTCGCGGGCGGCCGCGATATATAAGTTTTCAATGGCTAAAAAGGCCTGTATGGTCGCATGGGTGTCGCCGGAGATGAGATCCCCCCGCAAATCGCCAAACAGGTATTGCATGGAAGATTGATTAATCTGCATGGCCACATTCCTTTCGTACGGTGCGCTTGGAAAGAATTTCGGGGCCATTTGCGCGGCGGCGCTCTCTTCCTGCCCATATCATTCACCTCTTTTTTGGCTGCAATTTTTTCCGCGTTGATTTTCCCTTCTATTCCGCCTGACCTGCGGCGCTGGCTTCATACTCGCGGCTCTTGGGATTCTCCGCCCAAAGGGTTTCCGCCGTGGCCGCCCATCGCTGCGCCGCTTCCGCCGTCTTCGAGCAAAGGTCGTTCACATCCTCGGGGGCTTCCATGTCGGTGGACTTGGCGCCGGACTCGTATACCATTTCGCGGATCGCTTCGGGATTGTCCAGCACGGGGCAGGGCCTGAGGTGATTGTGGTTGAACGGCTGGCGGCGGCGGTAGGCCATGAACAGCGGGGACTGCAGCGCTTCCAGAAGCGTGGCCTCATGAATGTTCACGTTGGAATAATGCACAAACGCGCAGGGCTCCACATCCCCCGCGGCATTGATGTGCAGATAGCTGCGTCCCCCGGCGATGCAGCCCTGCGTGAATTCGCCGTCATTCCAGAAATCCATTGCGAATATCGGCTTTGCCGCCCTTATTTCGCGTACCCTGCGGTACATGTACGCGCGCTGTTCGGGCGTGGCCAGCAGATCGGTCACCGCGTCCTTGCCGACCGGCATATAGGTAAAGTTCCATGCAAACCGGCAGCCCCGCGCGATCATATCATCCACAAACGCGTCGGACCCCACGCTTTCGGTATTGTAACGGTGGTAGCAGGTTGAATACCCGAAAAGGAGCTTGTGACGGCGCATGCGCTCCATCGCGGCGATGACCTTTTGATAGGTGCCGGCGCCTCTGCGCATATCGGTCGCTTCCTCGTCGCCTTCTATGGAAAAGGCAAGGGTGAAGTTGCCCACGCGCAGCATTTCTTCGCAAAAAGCGTCGTCCACCAGCGTGCCGTTGGTAAAGGCGAAGAAGAAGCAATCCCGGTTGGCTTCGCACAGCCGGATAATGTCTTTTTTGCGTACCAGCGGCTCTCCGCCGGAGAAGATATAGAAATAGATCCCGAGTTTCTTGCCCTGCTTGCAGATGGAGTCGAGCGTCTCGAAGGAAAGGCTGCTCTTATCCCCGTATTGCGCCGCCCAGCACCCGGTGCAGGACAGGTTGCAGGCGCTGGTGGGGTCCATCAGAATCGTCCAGGGGATATTGCAGTCGTATTTCTCCTCCATCGCTTTTTTGACCGGCGCTCCGGCAAGGCTGGCATTGACAAAGAAGCACTCCATCGCTTTTTTGAGCACTTTGATGTCGATGTCGCGGAACACATCCTCCGCAAATCCGTGCCAGACGCCTTCCTCGTCCAGAAGCGCCTCCTTTACAGCCTGGATCTGCGTCGCCTGCAGGTGATCGCGGTCCAGCTTTTCCGCTATTTCGAGCATTTTGGGGAGTTTCTCCATAGGGTTGTCGGACATGTACTGGAGAAGCAGGTTGACGGCGGTTTTTTGAACGGCTTTCATAATGAGTCCTCCTTCTATATTATTGACTGACCGTACAGTCAGAATTGCGCAAAAAACGGACCGGATGGAACGTCCCTTTTCTGTATCCCCACGTAACCGACTGACCGTTCAGTCAGCATCCCGTAAAAACAATCCCGGCGCCATCAGGTATGAAGCAAAATATCTTTCCCGGAAATCATGGAAGAAGAAATGATTCTGAACGTTTGCAGGAATGAAGCGCGAAGCGCTTCGTCGCTCTGCCCGCTGACCGCCTTATAGTCGTCATAGTAAACGGCAAAATTAACAAGCGGAAAAGTCGTATAAAAAAACTTGAACATCACCATATCTGCCGAGTAGTTGAAATCGCTGTCCGCCCGGGAGATCGTTTGGAAAGCCGGGTCCTCGCCGCTTCCCGCCGCAAGGCTCATCAAATAGAACAGTTCGTGGCAGTTTTTGCTGCTTTTTAGGGATTCGGACATCAATATCCGGATAATTGTGCGGTTTTCCAGCGCAAAATCCAGTACCTCCCTGAAATATTTATATCCGTTTTCAAGGAAAAAAGAAGTATCCTCTTCGCTGGTAAAGCTCAGCCGGTCGGGCATGATATCCAGCCGCCCGTCATGAATCATCTGCACGATATTCGCGTGTACGAAGTCCATTTTTATGGACGTCGTCCTATCCCGGAGGGATTGCACCAAATAATCAAGGATTTCCTCTTTGCTTTTGAAATAATAATAAATGAGCGCCTTTGTGACGCCGGCGGACTGCGCGATTTCTGTAACGCTCGTCGCGTCAAACCCTTTTTCGGAAAACAGCTGTATGGATGCGCGGAGTATTCTCTCTTTTGCTTCTATATTCTCACTATGCATTGCGTTCTCCTGACTGACCGACCGGTAAGTTGATGGTATTATAGTACAATATTCGCGCCGAAGTGTCAATATGAATACGGTAAAAATATAGTTGCGAAAATCCGGTTCTTCCTGTATGCCCGAAATCATGCGGACGCCTCTTCTAAAATAAGAAAGCGGACCCTTTTCCCGCTTGCTTTTTCCATGCTGCTGTGATAAGGTTTATTCATTATAATCATATATGCTAATAGGTTTATTGCACGTTCCGTCCCGTTGCGGCGGACGGCGCCGCGCTTTCCGGCAGTTTGTACCTGACGCCGGGCTGCCCATAGCCCATGGCGGAAAATAGTAAAGTATGATCGTCAAGGAGGAACCATGTCATTCGACCCCGTACGGGAAGACGCCCCGGAAGACGTACCCTGTAGAAGCCCAAAAGTAACGGGCGTAACCATTGCCTGCGGGACGGGCGAGCGCCTGTCCGGAACCCTGTTCACCGTGGACGCGGATATCGGGCATCCGGTTGCCCTGCTGCTGCACGGATACCCGGGCTATGAGACGAACTTCGACCTGGCGCACGCCCTGCAGCGCGCGGGCTGTGCGGTGCTGGCCATCCATTACCGCGGGACATGGGGGAGCGACGGGCTGTTCCGCCTGGGCGGCGCGGTGGAGGACGTCCATACGTCCATCGATTTTCTCAAGGATAACGCCGCGCTCTATGGATGGGACAAAAAGCGTATCTCGCTCATCGGGCACAGCACCGGCGGCTTTGCGGCGTTCGCCGCCGCGGCCGCACGGGAGGACCTGTCCGCGGTTGTCGGGATCGCGCCGTTTGATTTTTCACTCGCGGCGGCGCGGCCGGAGACCCGCGCCGTATTGCGGGAGGAATTTTCCGATACGGTCGGCATCGACCGCGTGCCGCTGGAGGCGTTCTTTTCCGAGCTTGACGCGCGCGCGGGGGAGTGGAGCTTTCCGGCCCTTGCACGGGGGCTTTCAAGCAAGTCCGTCTACTTGGTGGGAGCGGCGCGGGACGACGTCTCGCCGCCCGAACTGCATATCGAGCCGCTGTACCGCGCGCTTCTTGCGCAGGGCGGCAGCGTGGAATATGAGACGCTCGATACCACGCATTGCTTCAGCAGCAAGCGCCTGGCGCTCATAGACACGGTGCTGTCGTTTTTAAGAACAGGGCAATCGTTGGCCTGAAGAGTCTGACTGGATGGAGATGCCGCTTATATAGAAAGATTTGCCGGAAACTTCTTGCGGTGCGCGCCATAATAATATAACAC
>DATMXR010000213.1:0-16312 GCA_035561315.1 Feifaniaceae bacterium | reverse complement strand
CCGAAAAGGTTCATAATATTATATACTAATCAACCCAGAGAGGAGGAGAGCTAATGTCTTATAATCGTTGTTGCTGCCGCCGGCGCTTTGATAATGATTTCGAAAACTTTGAAGACAATCAGATCCAGGCGCAGACTCAGGATCAGTACCAGGATCAGGATCAGGACCAGGATCAGCGCCTGAGGACAATATTGCGGGATATCGGGAACGGAAACAACAGTACCAATATCAACATTGATAATGTCAGCGTGGCCGTCGCCCTGCTCGTGACGTTGGGCACTTTGCTAGGCACTGTGGATGGCACTACGCTGCGTTCCTATATCGACCAGATGATGACCGCCCGGTAAATTCGTTTTTTCCTGACCCGCCCCGGTGCGGATATGACCATCGGCAGAGTCTCCCGGACTTGCCGATGGTTTTTTTAGCTTAAAACTCCGGCTTCAGGCTGCGGGTAAACAGCCGCTCGAGCGCGTACTTTACATCCACGCCCTCATACAGCGCGGCGTGCACCGCCGCGCATATGGGCAGCTCCACGCCGTACCTTTCGCTTAACGTCATCAGCGCGCGCACGGTATACACGCCCTCGGCCAGGCCCTCAAACGGCTCCCCCGTCACAAACGCCTCGCCGTAGCGCCGGTTGTGGCTGTAGGGGGAAAACACGGTCGCGCCGTAATCCCCCAGGTGGCAAAGGCCGTAGGCGGAAAGCTCGCTGCCGCCCATGGCCGCAATGAGCCGCCCGATCTCGCGCGTGCCGCGCGAGGTCAAAGCCCCCTTGAGCGTGGAAAGGCCAAGGCCGTCCAATATCCCCGCCGCGATGCCGATCACGTTTTTTGCCGCGGCGCCGATTTCGTTGCCGATTAAATCCCGGCCGTAATAAAAGCGGATCAGCTCGCTGGAGAACGCCTCCACCAGCACCTTCGTTACGGCCTCCTCCCCGCTGTCTATTACCATGCAGTTGGGCGTGCCGCCGACAAATTCCTGCACATGCCCTGGGCCAAGCCAGACCGCGGCGCGGCAGGTCGGGTCCATATACTCCGCGACGACCTCCGTCAGCCTTTTGCCCGAGCCGATCTCTATTCCCTTCATGCAGAGCACGAACGTCTTATTTGTAAGGCGCAGCCCTTTTAGCTCCTCCATCAAAGCGCGCAGCCCCTGCGCGCCTATGGAAACGACGAGCGTCTCCGCCTCCGCAGCCTCCGAAAGCGAGGTCGTGAGCCGGACGCTTTTTTCAAGCGTCACAAGCCCGTTTGTGCGGTCCAGCAAAAACTGTTCCATGCGAGAAGAACCGCTTCTGCCGTAGAGCGAAACGGTATGGCCGATTTTATCCAGATACCAGGCGATGAAGGAACCCCATCTTCCGCAGCCGATTACGCCGATCCGCACAGCAACGATCTCTCCTTTTCCCTTTGCGGGTTTCAAACGCTACTGAACAGTATAGCAGATTTTTTAATGAGCGCCAGCGGGGATTGACGAAACGGCCCGCCCGCCGGCTGACTTTTGGGCGTGCCGCCCGGAGCCCGGAACAACGGCATCGCATATGAAGGGAATTCCCCCGTCTTAAGCAAACCTCTTGCGGACCGGAACGGGTACGATATATATTGTATACAACACATTTTACCAACCGGCCGATCCCGCAAAATCAGGATGAGAGGGCAATGTAATGAGCGGCGAAACCGAAACCCTTACACTCATACGCAGCATAAAGGACAATATCGGGCAGGTAATCGTCGGCAAGGGGACTGTCGTGGATATGGTGCTTGCGGCCTTGCTCTCCGGCGGCCACGTCCTGATCGAGGACGTCCCGGGCCTGGGGAAGACCACGCTCGTTTCCGCGCTTGCGAAAACGCTCGACTGCACGTTCCGGCGCATACAGTTCACGCCCGACGTCCTGCCTTCCGACGTGACCGGCTTTACAAGCTTCAATTTGAAGACCGGCGAGCGGGAGGTCAACTTCGGCGGGGTGATGGCGCAGATCGTGCTGGCGGATGAGATCAACCGCACCAGCCCCAAGACGCAATCGAGCCTCCTTGAAGTGATGCAGGAAGGGCAGGTCACGATAGACGGCGTCACCTACCCCGTGCCGCAGCCGTTTATCGTGCTGGCCACGCAAAACCCCGTGGAGCACGTGGGCACCTATCCGCTGCCCGAGGCGCAGCTGGACCGGTTCCTGCTGAAAATCCCCGTAGGATACCCGCAGCGGCACGAGGAGATCGATATCCTCATGCGCAACAAGGGCGCGAAGCCGATCGACGCGTTACAACCCGTGGCGAGCGCCGAGGATATTTTAAAGCTGCGCGCCCGCCACAGCGAGATCGTATGCGCGAAGCCCGTGATGGAATACATCGTTTCCATCGCGGAGGCGACACGCAAACACGAGAAGATCTCGCTGGGCGTGAGCCCGCGCGGCTCGCTGGCGCTTATGAACGCGGCCATGGCGAACGCCATGCTCAACGGCCGCGGCTACACGCTGCCCGACGACGTGCAATTTATGGCGGAGCCCGTGCTCTCCCACCGCCTTGTGCTCAATCCCCAGCAAAACCAGAAGGCGGAAACGCCACAGGGGCTGATCCGCTCCATACTCCGGACCATACGGGTCCCGGGCGTCTCATGAAGCGCACACGGCGGATCTATTATTCCATAATGGCCGCGTGCTATCTTGCGGGGATGTATTCCGGCCTCCGCATCTATTTCCTTGTGTTCGCCACGCAGCTTTTCGCGGTGATCGCCGTGGTTTTATTGAACCTCTGGACGATATATGTCATCACCTACAAGCAGGAGTTGGGGAAAAAGGTCTCTGTCAAAGGCGGGGAGACTGTGCTGCACCTCGATATAAGGAACGAGCGGCCCGTACCGCTCTCTTTGGTGGAAGTGCATGTGGACGTGGTTTCCATGCGGGAGGACATCAACCTGGTTTTCAGCCTTCCGCCGCATGCGTGGAAGGAGTTCCATATCCCCGTCTCCACGCCCTACCGGGGCAAATTCCAGGTGGGGATGACAAATGTGCGGGTCACGGATATTTTCGGGCTGACCACGCTGCGCATCGATATGCGGCGGCGCCCGTATTACCGCATGCAGGAGATGCTCGTGCTGCCCAAGGCGGAAACGCAGGGCGCGGTCTCCGCCAGCATGGCGGACGCAAAGCTGTTCCGGAACTCTTATCTCAGGCAATCCGTGCACGGGGACAGCGTATCCAGCGCGAGGCTTTTTCAGACGGGCGACGAGCTCAAGCGCGTGCACTGGAAAAAATCCGCGCAGCAGGGCGCGCTGTTTGTGAAGCAATACGAGCGCCCCGAGCGGGAGCAGGCGCTGGTGTTGATCGATACGTTCGCGCACGGACTAACGGGCGAGGACGCGCTCGTTTACGCGGACACCGTATGCGAATGCGCCATGAGCATCGCGCTGCACAACGTGCTGCGCGGCCGCGTGGTTCAGGTGCTCCCCGGCGATACGCAGGAGCCAACGGAGTACGCCAATGTTGCGGATATGGAAAAGCTGCAGCAGCGGCTTGCGCTGTTGCAGTTTGAACATGGCGGGCTTTTGAGCGCAATAACAAGGGCCTCCGGCATGGCGGGCGCGGCGCGGGCCCTGTTTGTGCTGACCAGGGAGGCGGCGCCGGCGCTTACGGACGCGCTGGAGCGCTCCCTTATGGAATTCAGTTCGGTGACGCTGGTACTGGTGGGCGGTTCCAGGGAAAGCGGGCGCGTGTATACGCTTTATGTGGAACCGGGATGCAACGCGGCGCAAGCCCTCGACAGCATCGAATGACGGGGAACGGAGTATGAAGGGCGTCCGGACAAAACCGTTTGATATCGTGGCCGACGCAGTCTCCTGCATCCTGCTGGGGGCGGCCGTTTGCGCCGCGGTTTTTCCGCATTTGAACCTCGAGGCCGGTATGTTCACCTATCTGCTCATTATGGCGGCGGATATCGGGCTGATACTGCTGTTTTCCTACAAATGGTGGATATTCCCCGCCATACTTGCGGCGGCGGCTGTCCTTACCGTATCCTACGCCCTGATATTCGGCACGGCGGACCGGCTGTTCGCATATGCGGGCGGCTTTATACGCTGGTGCTTTTCCTGGTACCCGAGCGACTCCCCGTATGCCGACGGCGGCCTCACGTTCATCCGCCTGGTATTCGCGCTGCCCGTGGCCGGGCTCACAAACCTGTATTTTAAACGGCTGTTCGCATTTGTCATATTGCCGCCCATCGCGCTGGGACTTTTGATCTGGCAGCATTATGAAAAATCCGCGCTGCTCATCCCCATACTGGTGCTGCTTTTATCGGTCCTTCTCATTTCCATGGCGCGCATGACCGCCAACGGGATCAACAAAACCCTGCCCGGGCCGGACCGCATATCGGGCGGGCTTTTGCAGATGTTCGCCATCGCCGTGCTGCCCGTGATCCTCTTGTTTGCGTTCGCCTTCTCCCCCGAAAAGGACGGCGACCTGCGTTCGGACGCGCTCGTTCACTTTGTGGAGGACATCGGTGATCTGTTGGACGGCCACGACGACGATTTTTCCGCCATGCGCACGTTCGATATCGGGAAATCCGGCTTTTCGCCGCTGGGGGACCGGCTGGGCGGCGATATCGTGCCGGACAGCACCGTCGTCATGCGGGTACGGACCACGATACCGGTGCGCCTGACCGGCGCGGTATTTGATACCTACGACGGCTCGAGATGGACGGACGCCGGGGACATGGGCGGATACCGGCTGACGAGCCCTTTGTGGCAGGGAAAGCGCCGCGAGGTATTCGGGCTTGACAAACCCTACGGGGGCAGGCCCGCAAAGGACCTTTATTACAGGGTCGCCTCCCCGCTTACGCTCAACATCTCCCACGATATGCACGGCAACACCGTGTTTTACGCGGGCATGCTGCAATCCTTTAAGCGGACGGATTTTGACGCGCACCAGATCTATTACAACCGCCAAGGTGAGCTTACCACAAAAAGAGTGCAGTGGTCGCTCCACTATGCGGCCGAAACCTTGGTATTCGCCCGGGGTACGGACGGGTTTGACGAAAACATGCTCGCCCTTGAGGCCGCGGCCTCCGCATCCAAAGACAAGGGCTTTGAACAGCTTCAGGACTACTACTTGCAGCTGCCCGAAACGCTGCCAAATTCCGTATACGAAGCCGCGGAGCGGATCACGGAAGGCTGTACGACGCCCTATGAAAAAGCGCTCGCGATCGAGCGCTGGCTTTATGAAAACTGCGTCTACACCCTTGCTCCCGGCACGCCGCCGGAGGACAGGGATTTTGTGGACTATTTCCTGGAAACGCGCAAGGGCTACTGCGTGTATTACGGCAGCGCGATGACGGTGCTCGCGCGCTGCGCGGGGCTTCCCGCGCGGTATGTGACCGGCTTTGCGCTCAAGCAGGACCCCGAGATCAACTCGTCGCTCGCCTACGTCGCCACGAACGCCACGGCGCATGCCTGGACGGAAATCTATTTTCAGGGAATGGGCTGGGTGCCTTTCGACGGGACGGGCTGGAACTTTTACGAGCCCACCGTCATACAGGAGGAGCTGGACGATTTCAGGCCCGAACGGCCCGTTTCGCCCTCCTCCGCCGCGGAAGAGGAGGATGCGAAAAAAGCGCAAAAGCCCGAGACCTCCACGCAGGAAAGCGGAATGTCCGCGGGCCTGAAAGCGACGGCCATCGCGATACTCTCCCTTGTCGCGGCGTTCGCCGTGTTTGCGTACGTCCGGCTTTCCATGCTTTTGACCGACGCCAGGCATTACTACGCGCGCATACGCCGCCAGCATGAAGATTTGGGCGGGCGGCTCGACGCGTGCTACTCAAGAATCGTGCGCCAGATGGCGTTCTGGGGGGTAAAGCAGAACCCGGACGACACCATGCTGACGTTCGCCCGCCGGGTCGACAAACAGCTTGGCGGAAAGGACATGACGGCCCTAAGTATGCCCGTTATGCGCATGCGCTTTGGGCTGGAGGAACCCATGGAAGAGGATGTGCACAACGCCTGCGCGTTTTCCGCTGCGCTGGAGCGCAGGCTCAAAAACGAGCTGGGGCTGATGCCGTATCTGTGGAGAAGGATCGTTTTGGGGCGGTAAAGTAGCGGCGCTGCTCCCGGCAAGCGGCGGGGCGCCCCGTTTACGGCAGGTCCTGCCGCTGCTGCCCCGCCTCCCGCGCCCCGTAGTACCCCAGCTTGAACTCCCGGTACCACTCCTCTATCTCTTCCACCGGCGCGGCTTTCAAAGCGAGCAATACCTCCCTGCCAAACTCCAAAAACGCGGTGCCGTTGGCCGTAATGAGCGTATCGTCCCGCACGGCTGGCCGCAATTGGTAGCGGTCCTGGCCGGTGTAGCGTCCGCCCGCCGCGGCCTTAAGGTCGCTAAGCATATTGCTGGTGTGCGCCGCCTCATTCAAAAACCCGTTCATGCCCAGGAACACCGTGGCGTCGCAGATCGCGCCCAGTACCGCTTGATCCTCCACGGCTTTTTGCACCAGCGGGAGAACTTCTTTTGCAATTTCCTTTCTCCAGGAATTGCCGCCGATCAAAATAAGGGCGTCAAACTCTCCGTTATAGGCGGCAAAGCCATAATCGGGCAGCACGCGGAACCCGCCTATGGAAGAAACCGGTTCACGCGCGGGCGCTATCGTTTTGACGCGGCCGGGGCTAAGCTCGTTGAGCGCGGCGGCCAGAGAGGCGGCTTCCCAATCCGCGAACCGGTCCAGCAGCACAAACAGGACTTCTTTTTCTCCCATGGTCTCGATGCTCCCCTTCTGTAAATTCAGAATGCGCTCTTTGCATAGTAGGCTTCTGCCCGTTCGAGCAGCTTGGGTTGTATCTGCGGATACGTCCAGCGCTCGGGCAGAGCGCCCATACAGTATACGCCCACCATCTCCATATCCGGCAGGTCGCCGAATGTCTCTATCTCCGCAACGTAGAGCATACCGAACGTTTCCTCCCCATCCCGGCAAACGGAATAGGCGCAGACCGGCGCAAGCGTATAGGAAAGCGCGCCCGTTTCTTCAAACAGCTCCCGTTTGGCGGTAAACAGGATATTCTCCCCCGGCTCCCTGTGCCCGCCGGGAATCTCATACGTATCCCGCTGCTTGTGCATGCAGAACACCCACTTGCCCGCGTGGCGCGCGGCGATCACGGCAAATTTCAGCAGCTCATCCGGTACGGCTTCGTGAAACGCAACATGCATTATGTTATATCCAATCATCCTTATTCCGCGCCCAGCGCGTCGATGACGTCCGCGGCCAGCAGCATGCGCGTCCCGAGCAGCGCATACGCCTTTTCCGCCGCGCTCCCTAAAAGATAGGCGCCCGCGCAGGCGGCGTCGAATACAGTAAGCCCCTGCGAGAGCAGGGAAAGCGTGACGCCGGTCAATACGTCGCCGCTGCCGCCTTTCGCCAGGCCGGAGTTTCCGGTGGTATTGAGGCATACGCGCGCGCCGTCCGTAATGACGGTGGTAGCGCCCTTTAACAGCACCGTGCAGCCCCAGCTAATCGCAGCCCGTTTCGCGGTATCGAGCGGGGCGTGCAACACATCCTCCACGCTTCCCTGTATAAGCCGCGCCATTTCCGCCGGATGCGGGGTGAGTATGACATTTGGATGCAGCAAAGAGAAGAGTTCCCTATTTTTAGAAACGGCGTTCAGACCGTCCGCGTCGATGACGAGCGGCTTTTGAGAGAAGAGCAGTTCCTTCAAGAGCGGCGCGACGCCCTCCCCGCCGCCCAGGCCGGGGCCTATGGCGAGCGCGTCCGCCTTTGTGATCAGCGCCGCGGCTTCCGCTGCGGCGTCAGACGTCCATTCGTCGCCGTCCCCCACGGGATGGCAGATCGCCCCCGGGCACCGCGCGAACATGAAGTGGATGCCCCTGGGCACCGCCGCGTGCAGCAGCCCGCATCCGCCGCGCAGCGCGGCGTTGGCGGCAAGAAGTGCTGCCCCCGCGTAATGTTTGCTGCCCGCAGCCAAAAGCGCGCGCCCGTTTTGGCCCTTGTGGCTGTCCTGCGGGCGAGGGGGCAGCAGGCGGCGGACATCCGCCTCCTCCAACATAAACGCGGCTTCCGGCACGTCGATCGCGGGGCCTATGGGGACCTCCGCGGCCTCCCCCGCGTACGCGCGGCCGGGGAAAAGCAGGTGCCCAAGCTTTTTGTGCTGAAACGTCACGGTCACGCTGGCGCGCACGGCGTCCCCGAGCACACGGCCGGTTCCGCCGTCTATGCCGGAAGGGATATCCACAGAAACCACCGGAACGCCGGACGCGTTCATCCGCGCGATGGCTTTCAGAAATATGCCCTCCACGTTGCGGCTGAGTCCTGTGCCGAACACCGCGTCGATGAGTACGTCGGCCGAAACGGGGAACTCCGCCCCGCCCGAAGCGTCCGATATGGGGATCTTGCAGGCGGCGGCCATTTCATATTGCAGCAGCGCGTCGCCCTTCAGTCTTTGCGGCGGCGCAAGCAGCACGCCCTCCACGCTGACGCCCAGCGCATGGAGCTGCCGGAGGGCAGAAAGCCCGTCCCCGCCGTTGTTGCCGCCGCCGCATACGGCCAATACGCGCCCATGCTCCGGGAGCAGGCGCAGAACGGCGTCCTTTACCCCCGCCGCCGCATGCTCCATGAGCACAAGGCCGGGGATATGACGCCCTCCTATCAGCTCCGCTTCCATGCCGCGCATCTGCGCGGGGGTAAGCACCTGCCGCACAAACGTCCCCCCTTTTTATGGCGTCTTTAGGCCCGGTAGCCGCCGGTATAGACGCGGGGCACCCGGTCGTTGATGGAAAGCAGTATCTCGTAGCTGATGGTGTCGGCCAAAGCCGCCATATCGTCCGCGTCAAAGCTTGCGCCGCCCTGGCGGCCGAGCAATACCGCTTCGTCCCCGACCTTGACGCCCTCTATCTCCGTGACGTCCACCATGAACTGGTCCATGCAGACCGTCCCCACAACCGGCACGCGCTTGCCGTGTATGAGCACATACGCCTTATTGGATAGGCAGCGCTTGTACCCGTCCCCGTAGCCCGCGGGCAGCGTCGCGATCACGCGGGGCTCTTTTGCCGTATAGCGCCGCCCGTAGCTGACGGTATCGCCGGGGTCGATGCTTTTCACATGGGTGACGGCCGTCTTCCAGGTAAGCACGGGCTTGAGGTCCACGCCCTCGCCGCAGCCGGGGCCGGGATGGTAGCCGTACATGGCGATGCCCGCGCGCACCAGGTCGAACCTCAGTTCCTCCGGCAGATCCAATAAAGCGCCGCTGTTGCTCGCGTGGAGCAGCGGGGAAACGCCCATCTCGCGCGCGGCGCGCACAAACTCCATAAACCGCCCGGCCTGTTCCCTGGTAAAGCTCTTGTCCGCGAGCTCGCTCACGGCAAAATGCGTGAACAGGCCTTCCACCCGGATATTGGGGCTGTGAAGCGCCTGCTTTAACAGCGCCCTGAACTCTTCCACGGTCTTTATGCCGATGCGGTTCATGCCCGTATCCGCCTTGATGTGGATGCGGCAGACGGAATTCTGCCTGTTTGCTTCCCGCTGCAGCGCCTCAAGCAGCGCCGCGCTGTATACGGTGGGAATGAGATTGTAAGCAACGGCAAGCTCCGCCGATTCGGGCAGCATGCCGCCCAGTATGAGGATATCGGCCTTTATCCCCGCGTCTCTAAGCTTCATGCCCTCCTCGGGAATGGATACGCCCAGGTACTCGGCGCCCGCGTACTGGGCCGCGAGCGAGGTCTCCACGATGCCGTGGCCGTAGGCGTTGGCTTTTACCACCGCCATGAATTTCGTATCCTTGCCCACATGCCCGCGCAGGGCGGATATGTTATATCTGAGCGCGTCAAGATCAACGATGACGTGTGTCGGTCGAAGCATGATACCCTCCCCGCTCACGCATCCAGAAGATGCACGGTGTTCCCGTTGATGATGGTGCGCAGGCAATGGCTCCTGACGTCCAGAGGAGGCCCGTCGAATATGGCGATATCCGCGTCCTTGCCCGCTTCCAGGCTCCCCACGCGCTTTTCGATGCCCGTGATTTTCGCCGCGTTGATCGTGATGGCGCGCAAAGCCTCGTCCGCATCCAGCCCTTCGCGCACGCAGAGCGCGGCGCAGACCGGCAGATGCTGTATGGGAATGACCGGATGGTCCGTCATCAGCGCGAAGGGGATGCCCGCCTCATGCATCAGTTTGGGGGCGCGGAACGTCATGTTCCTGAGCTCGATCTTGGAGCGGTCGGAAAACAGCGGCCCCAATATGACGCCAGCACCCAGCGCTTCGGTCTGCTCCTTTAATACGTCCAATATCAGATGCCCTTCCGTGCAGTGGTCGAGCGTGACGGAAAGGTTGAATTCTTTCGCGAGGCGCAGCGCGGTCAAAATATCGTCCGCGCGGTGCGCGTGCATCTTGAGCTTGATCTCCCCGTGCAGCACGGGCAGCAGCGCCTCAAGCCCCAGGTCCCTGTCGGGCAGCTTATCCGCGTCCTCCTCGCCCAGCTTGAGCTTGCGCTCGTACTCCTGCGCTTCCACCATCGCGCCCCGGAACAGGGAGGCGATGGCCATGCGGGTATAGGGCGCTTCCTTTTGCTCGGTATACACGCGCTTGGGGTTTTCGCCGAACGCGGCCTTCATGGCGACGGGGTCCTGAATGACCATTTCCTCGATATAACGCCCGTATGTCTTTAACGCCGCGAACTGCCCGCCTATGACGTTTGCGCTGCCGGGGCCCGTCACCACAGTGGTGACGCCCGCGGCGCGGGCTTCCTTGAAGCAGGGATCGAACGGGTTCAGGCCGTCGATTGCCCGCATCTGCGGGGTGATCGGGTCGGAATTTTCGTTGCCGTCCGCGCCCTCTTCCCCCATGCCGTCCTCCCACATGCCGATGTGGCAATGGGCGTCCACAAAGCCCGGCAGCACATACCTGCCCGTGCAGTCCACGACCTCCGCGCCATCTTCGCTCAAATGTTCCCCGGCGGCGGCGATCCTGCCATCCCTGATCAATACGTCGCCCGTAAAAGCGGGCCTTGCCATACTCAAAACCAATCCGTTTTTCAATAAAAGCATCTATATATCCTCCCGCATCTATTATTGCTTAATACGGGGGCGCTTGCAAGCCCATAGGAAAATTGTTGCAGCCCTTCCTGCAGGCTCCTTAAAATGTTTACACGGCATTCATTATTTGCACGCCCGGCGTTTTATGGTACAATAAAAGGCGAAAAAACTGGAATTATTGGGAGGAGTCATGCGCATCATCGCAGGTTCCGCGCGCGGAAGGCAGATATTTGCCCCAAAAGGACAGGCTACCCGCCCCACGCTGGACCGCGTCAAAGAATCGCTCTTCGGAATTCTCCAGTTTTCACTGCCCGGCGCCAGGGTGCTGGACCTTTACGCGGGTTCGGGCAGCCTTGGGCTGGAGGCGCTTTCCCGCGGGGCAGGCTATGCCGTGTTCAACGACCACAGCCGCGAATGCTGCGGGATCATAAGGAAAAATATCGATTTGCTCGGGTTTTCCGATCGGGCGGCAGTGACGCAGTATGAGGCGCTTTCGGCTTTGGAGCGGCTAAAAGGCACGGAACCCTTTTCCATCGTATTTCTGGATCCCCCTTACCGCGCGGGCGCGCAGCAGGCGCTTACCAGCCTGTTTGCAAACGGCCTTGTGGCCGAGGGCGGGCAGGCGGTGGTGGAGCACGCGTGGAAGGAGCCGCCCATCCCCCCGGAAGGATGCACCTGTGTGGACACCCGCAAATACGGGGACACCGGATTGAGCTTTTTTGCGGCCCGCACGGGCGGAAAGGAAGGCCCCGATTGCAGATAGGCGTCTACCCCGGCAGCTTTGACCCGCTTACCGAGGGGCATATGGATATTTTGCGCCGCGCCTCGGCGCTGATGGACCACGTGGTGGTGGCCGTATTAACGAACGCAGGGAAACATCCGTTTTTCACGCTGGAGGAGCGGCTTAAATTTATCGACGACGCCGTGAAGGCGGAAGGCTTAGTAAACGTCACTTCCGGCTCGTTTGACGGGCTGCTGGTAGACTACGCGCACAGCATCGGCGCAAAGCATATCATACGCGGCCTTCGCGCGGTAATGGATTTTGAGTATGAGTTCCAGATCAGCTCCATGAACCGCAGACTGGCGCCGGACCTCGACACGGTATACTTCATGGCCGAGCCGGAGCATTCGTATCTAAGCTCCAGCGTCATACGCGAGGTCTGCGCGCTGGGCGGCAATATCGACGATCTGGTGCCCGCAGTAAACAAGAGCACGATCATAAAACGGTTGGCAAAGCGATGAGCTACTTATGGCAAAGCGATGGGCGCTATCATATTCATTGAAAGGTAAAAAGCGATGAGCACACAAAACGAGCAGTCCTTGCGGATATTCACCGTACTTTCCCAGATAGAGCAGGTGCTGGAGGGCGCGCCGCGCCAGAAATTCTCCACCGGCAACCGCAGAATAGTGGATGTGGACGAGCTGTACGATCTGTTGGGCGACCTGAAGGTCACCATACCCGAGGATATCCGCCGGGCCAACAGCGTGCTCATCGAAGCCGATACGCTCCTTGACCACGCCAACCAGGAGGCCGTGGATATCGTGGAGCAGGCCCAGCGCGAGGCGGAAAAGATCCGCCTGCTTGCCGAGGAAGAGTTTGAAGCCCGCGTGGCGGAGGACAAGGTCTCGCTCGAGGTGCAGCGCCGCGCGGAGATTTTGCAGCAGCACGCGGAGCGCAACGCGAACATCGTGTACAACGGCGCAAAGCAGTACGCGGACGACATATTGGCGGACGTGCAGCGTTACCTGATGGAATACCACCATATGGTCGCGCAGAACCGCAACGAGCTGGGCGTAGCGCAGGCGGAAGCCGTACAGGCCCCCGCAGCTCCCGCGCCCGCGGCACCCCAGCCCGCGGCGCCCAAGTATGCATCGCCGGAGCAGGCCGAACGGCGGCCGGTGGAGCCCCAAGCCCCCGCGCCCGTGGAAGAATTTGAGGAAGAAAAGCCCGCGCCGCGCAAAAAGCGGGGCGGTTGGCTCTTCCAGCACGACGACGACGATTTCTTTGAGGAGGACGACGTTCCGGAAAGTGAAGAGCCGGTGGAAGAAGCGCCCAAGAAGGGCCGCCGCGCAAAGCAGCAGAAACGCGACGAGGACCTGGACCTGGATCTTGACGAATAAGAAAATCATTTTGAATAGAAAGGCCGTATGGCAATTGCCATCGGCCTTTCATGTATCACAAACATATATTAAGGAGCGCCATATATGAAAAAGGTGAAATTCTTAATAACCGGTGCTGTTCTTGTTGCGCTAATAATCGCTGGTGTTTTGTTTGTTCAGGGTCCCATTTACCAGACCGGAGATGTAGAAAGATATTTGGTAAGGATATAGCCGGTATATCCATTTGCCGAAACTTGCGTCCAGCTGCCCTCTACCCGCCCCGTTGCTATAACCGTTTGCCGTGGGACGACCTCCGTTACTCTTTCGTACTGCGTGCCGGGTCCTGCGAAAATCGGTATCCTCATGCCGACTTCCCAGCTGAGTTCCTTTACATACCGGGCATTCCTGGATGAAGACGCCACCGGCTCGCCCGCAAGATCGGAAGCCTTGACATATCCGTAAAGATCTGTGCTCATCGATGCGTAGGAGGCGTTTAGATACTCTATCAGCACCCAGTCGCCCTTGGCGGCGATGCGCTGGACCAGATGCCCCTGTCTCAGTTCCGTAGCAACGACCGGCCGGACTCCTGTGGCAGCATAAATGAAGGCGTCCTTTTTCAGGTATCGGTTCCCGGAAGCGGCGGTAAAGCCCTGCGGCAGCGAAGCAAACTCCTGCGGCGGTAAATAGCCTGTTAAGACCTTTATATTTGTGCCGTAAGTTGACCAGTCAATCTCCAGCCATCCGTCTGCGCGGAGCTTTCCTTTGAGCGAGGCGCCTTCTGAGAATGTGGTAAGAATGGTGTAGCCGCTTCCCATGCCCGACCTGAGACGCGCATTGGGGAGCGCAAAGAAACGGGAGCCGGCTGCTTGCGCCGGCGAAATCAAGCGCAAATAGCCGCTGCTGACATAGGCTCTGCCATCTTTCCACTCTATGATGGTCCAATCCCCGGTAGAGCCTACCCGCATCACGGTATCTTCCTTTTTCAACTGCCCCAGCTTGCTGTAGCTGGTGCCGGGTCCTGAGCGCACGTTGACGTTGGCGGTTGCCTGCATGGCGCCCTCGCCGTCCGTCTGCGTGCGGGGCCTGATATACAGGGACGATACGTAGGCGGTTTGTCCGTTGAACAGAAATTTCGTCCAGTTTCCGCTTGTCCCAAGACGTTCAATAACCTGGTCCCTGTGCAGCACGCCGATAATGTTATATTGTGTCCCCGGCCCCAGCCGGACGTTCAGGTCGGTAACGGCGACGTATTCCCGGGACGCCGCCAAGGCCGTTAACGGATAGACGCCAATCAGCAATATTGCAAAAAGCAATAAGCTGACCGGGCGCTTCACAGTGTTCTTGCTGATCTGCATGCTATTCCCTCCAGTTCTTTTATTTTTGTTCCCATTGTTACTTACATAACGGTCTGCCGTCGGAAACGTCCCGCGGCGGCCTTACTGTTCATATAAAATTCATACTTGACTGTTTTTTCAGAACGCCCGAAAAAGGTCCGTCTTTTATGGCCAAAAAAGAGACAGTACCGCTCCAATTCATCGCGATACCGTCCGAATGACTTTGTATATAAATTGTAATCGGCAGCCTTATTTACGGAGCCTGAGCAACGTAACCCGGCCAAAATGCTCACGCTTTCGCTTTCCCCTGCGTTATTCTTCCCCCAGCAGCGCCGCGCAGAACGTCTCCGCGTCGAACGGCTGCAAATCCTCTATCTTTTCCCCCACCCCCACGAACCGCACGGGCAGGCCGAGCGTTTCCTTTACGGCCACGGCCATGCCGCCCTTGGCGGTGCCGTCGAGCTTTGTCAAAATCACGTCGGTCAGACCCGTCGCTTCCCCGAACGCCTTGGCCTGCGCGATGGCGTTCTGCCCCGTGGTGGCGTCCAGCACAAGGAGCACGCGGCAGGCGGCGTCCGGCAATTCCTTGGATATGACGCGGCGGATTTTTTCCAGCTCGTGCATCAGGTTCTTTTTGTTGTGGAGCCGCCCCGCGGTATCGCAGATCAGAATGTCGCAGCCCTTGGCTTTGAAGGAATGGATGGCGTCGAACACCACGGCGGCCGGGTCCGCGCCCTCCCCGTGGCGCACCATAGGAACCTTTGCGCGTTCCGCCCATATTTGAAGCTGCTCCGCGGCGGCGGCGCGAAACGTATCCGCGGCGGCCAGCATGGGCTTTTTGCCCTGCTGCTTGTAATAGGCGGCAAGCTTGCCTATGGAGGTCGTCTTTCCCACGCCGTTTACGCCGACGATGAGCAGCACGCCGGGGCCGTCTTCGGGCAAAAAGGGCTCCTCCGTGCGCATATGCGCGGCGAGTATGCTCTTTAACGCCCCGCGCGCTTCGGCGGTTTTGTGGAGCTTCCGCTCCTTTACCGCATCCCTTAATTCGTCAAGCAGGCGGCCGGTCAGCTCCACGCCCACGTCCGCCATGATAAGGGCTTCCTCCAGCTCCTCGTAAAAATCGTCGTTGATGCTGTCCCGCCCCGCGAACACGGAGGCGAGAAAGCCGTCCCTGGTCTTGCTCAGGCCCTGTTTGAGCCGATCGAATATGCCTGTCTTCTGTTCCATACCGGTACTTCCTTTATCCTACAGCCTGTTTAGCCCGCCTCCTGGAAACGGGCGGATACGATCTTGGAGACGCCTTTTTCCTCCATGGCGACGCCGTAGAGTGCGTTGCAGACCTCCATGCTGCCCTTGCGGTGCGTGATGAGTATGAACTGCGTATCGTCCGCGTATTCCCGCAGGTAGTTCGCAAAGCGCGTGACGTTGACTTCATCGAGGGACGACTCGATCTCATCGAGTATGCAGAACACCGTGGGCTTGAGCTTGAGCATGGCGAACAGCAGCGCGATGGCCGTAAGCGCCCGCTCCCCGCCCGAAAGCAGCGTTAAAAGCTGAAGCTTCTTGCCCGGCGGCTGGGCGATGATGTCGATCTCGCAGTTTAAAACGTCCTTCGGGTCGGACAGGCGCAGCTCCGCGTAGCCGCCGCCGAACAGCTGCTCGAACACCGCGGAAAAATTCTGCTGGATGAGCGTGAACTGCTGCAGGAACTGCTTTTCCATGGTCTCTGTCAGCTCGGCGATGAGCGTGTTGAGGTCCTGCTCCGCGCGGTTCAAATCCTCGCACTGGGTATTGAGCGCGGTGTAGCGCTCGTTCAATATCTCATAGTCCTCCACGGCGCTGACGTTGATGGTGCCCAAGCTCCTGA
>DATMXR010000212.1:0-5037 GCA_035561315.1 Feifaniaceae bacterium | reverse complement strand
GACTTAGTCCGTCAATGCGCCGTCCACGATATGCACCACGCGGCGCGCGTGGGCGGCCACCTGCATATCGTGCGTGATCATGACGATGGTATGGCCCATATCGTTGAGCTTTTGAAACAGCTTTAAGACTTCCCGGCCGGTACGGGTATCCAAAGCCCCGGTCGGTTCGTCCGCCAGCAGCAGCTTGGGCTCGCCCACCAGCGCGCGCGCGATGGCCACGCGCTGCTGCTGCCCGCCCGAAAGCTCGCTGGGCCTGTGCGTGACGCGGTCCGTCATTTCCAAAAGCTCCAGCTTTTCAAGCGCCGCCCGCATGGCCTCCTTATGCGGCACGCCGCGGACAAGTAGCGGCATCATGACGTTCTGCAGCACCGTATACTTCCCGATAAGATGATATTTCTGGAAGATGAAGCCGACCATCCGGTTGCGTATGACGGCCATCTCTTCATCCTCCATCTCGTGGATGGGCAGGCCCATCAGGTAATATTCGCCCTCCTGGAACGTGTCCATGCAGCCGATGAGATTCATAAGCGTGGACTTTCCGCTGCCCGAAGGCCCCAGCACGCCCAGGTATTCCCCCCGGCCCACTGTGAGGGAAACGTCTTTTAATGCCTCCACCACGCTGTCCCCCACAAAGAACCGCTTGTATATGGACCTGAGGTCTATGACCGCCGCCGCCTGTTCCATGCCCGCCTCCTAGCCGAGTACGCGCACGGCGGTAATGGCGCCCTCCCCGTTCAGGGAAAGTGCGAGCACCATGCCCTCGCTGACGCTGGAAAAATCCCCGGAGCCGATCGCCATGCCCACGGGCAGCAGGTATGTCGCCGTCTCGCCGGTATACTCCAGGGACGCGCCGCGCACCGTCCCGGCATCGCCGGACGGCTGTATGAACGGGGCGTTCGCTTCACCGGAGGGCGCCCGTCCGCTGCCCTGGGGCCCGCCGGAGGTGAATGTTTCCCCGCCGCCGGAACGCCCGCCCGTGCTGAAGGAAGGCCCGCTGCCCGAGGCGTCCCCCTCCGGCGCTTCGCCGATTTCTATCTGCCGCCCTTCCTGCGCCCTGCCCTGCGCGGCCTGCCCTTCCGGCGTTTCCAGGCTGGAAGCGGTGCTGACCTGCGGCTTGCCCAGGGCAAGCACGACCTCGTTGCCCACGATGCTTTCCACCCTTCCGTATACGGCGGTTCCGGCGTCCTCCGTTACCGGCTGCACGCCCTTAGTCACGACTCCTTCCGGCCCCGCCTCCGCGGAGGAGCACCCCCACAAAGCGAGCGGGAGCAGCAGGCACAGCAGTGCGACGATTCGTTTCATAGCGTTCTCCTTATCTCTGCCCATAACTTTCTTATTCCAGATTCATAGCCTCGATGGGCACCAGCCTCGACGCCTTCCACGCGGGATAGAACCCGAACACCGTGCCGGTGACGGCCGCGAACGCCAGCGCAAGCAGGTATCCCCATACGCTTGCCTCCACCCGCATGCCCAACAGCTCCACCAGCGGCAGCAGCCCGAAGCTGACGCCCGCGCCGACCAATCCGCCGATGACGGATATGATGCAGGCCTCCAGCAGAAACTCCAGCAGTATGGTCCTTTTGGAGCAGCCGATGGCCTTTAAGAGCCCGATCTCGGAGGTGCGCTCCTTCACGGACACGAACATGACGTTCATAATGCCGATGCCGCCCACGATGAACACGATGGACGCCACGCCCAGCAGCAGAAGCGCCAGCGTGTTCGCGGAACTAGACGCCGCCTCCATGGCGCTTCCCGCGTCGGCCACGTCAAAGAAGCCGTCGGGGTGATTTTCTGTCAGCAGCGTTTCGATATCCGCCATAATGTCGGGTACGTCCTCCACGTTTTCGGCTACCGCGGCGATCTTGGGCTCCGCAGAGGAGCCGAATATCTGCTTCTGCGCGGTGGTATAGGGGAGGTAGACCGCCGTATCCGGGCTGATGCCGGAGGAGACGTCGCCCATGCTGTTGAGAACGCCCACGATCTCGTAATTCTTGCCGTCTATCGTCAGATAGTCCCCGTACGCGTAGGCGGCGTAGGTGAATATCTCCTCGGCCAGTTTGTAGCCTATGACGCAGACGTAATCCTCGTAATCGATATCCGTTTCCTCGATGAACCGCCCGTAGAGCACGGAAAGGTTGCTGACATCCCGGTAATCCTCATATACGCCGACCACGGCGGACGTCTTTTCCTCCTCCAGCGTGCCGCCGTACACGGCGGTCTCCCCGCTTTGCAGGAGCGTGACCTCCTTGAGCCCCGGAACAAGGGCCCTGATGTCCTCCACATCGTCTATATCCAGCCGGACCGTCTGCCGGCTGCTTCCGCCGCCCGGCATCCCTCCGCCGGGCATCCCTCCGCCTGAGGAAAATGTCCCTCCGCCGGGCAGCGTCATGCTGAACATTCTCCCGCCGCTTTGCCCGGCCTGCCTGCGGATCTCATTGAACTCCATATCCGGCATGCCGCCGCCCATTCCGCCCGGCCCGTCCTGCAGCATGGCGTCCATATCCACGCCGTCCCCCACGCTCACGTCGATCGCGCCGGCGTTGAGGTTCTTGAACTGGTCCGCCACGTCCGCCTGCCCGCCGCGGCCTATGGCGATGACGATGACGATGGTCGCCGCGCCCACGATGACGCCGAGCGACGTCATCATCATCTTGAACTTGTTCTCGACGATGTTGATCCACACCAGCCGCAGGACTTCGGAAAGCTGCATCATTCGCGCCCCACCGCGCTTTCCGCGAGCACCGTGTCCCCTTCCTGCAGGCCCTCGAGTATTTCCACATAGCGCCCGTCGGAAAAGCCGGTTTTCACCTCAGCCGCAACCTGTTCGCCGTTTACCAGCTTCTGTACGGTGGCGACGCCGTTCGTATTGGCGACCGCGGCGGCATTGACGTACAGGACGTCGAGCGCCGCGCGCTGTATCAGCGTGACGTCCGCGCTCATGCCCTCGTACATCAGCTGCGTGTTTTCGCCTTTGAGCCGGACGTTGACCGTATAGCTGACGGTGGCGGCGCCGGAACGGGAGGATTCGACCGTGATGGCGTCCACCTCGGCCGCAAAGTCGCGCCCCTCGAACGCGTTCATGGTGACGTTCGCCTCCTGGCCGATGGAAACGTCCAGAATGTCCTCCTCGGATATGGTGATGGGCACGTATACGCTTGAAATATCGGTGAGCGTGCAGAGCGTCTGCTCCAGAAGCATGCCGAGGTCCTCGTTGTAGGTGACGTCGAACGACTCCCCCGCCTCCACGTTTACGCCCGCCACCATGCCGGTGCACGGGGAGAGCACGAGCCCGTCGAGCGCGATGCTTTCCTTGAGCTCCGTTATTTCCGCCGCGAGCCGGGCGTATTTTTCCTGGGCGGCATCCACCGCCTGCTGTAACTGCATCTTCTTCAACTCCAGCGTGGTTTCCGCCGTGGAAGCCTCGCTTTTTGCAAGCGCGCTGCTCTGGTCCGCGCCGGTGCTGCCCGTATTGAGCGCGAGGTTTGCTTTTGCAAGCGCAAGCTGCGTCTTTTCCACATTGGCGGATAAAGTTGCAAGCTGATCGGCCACGTCGTCCGTATCCTCCACGCCGCTGCCGTAGGTTTCCGTAAACTCCGCCTTGTACTCGTTGTAGTATTCCTGGTAAGAAGCAAGCTCGCTTTTGAGAGAGGAAAGGCTGCTGGAGGAAGCCGCCTGCTCTTCGTCCTCTATTTCCTCTTTCAGCTCCTCAATTGCTTCCTCCAGGTTTTCAAGGCGCGCCTTTCTGGAAACAAAGCTTGCGCTCGCCTGGTAGTAGTCCTCATACGCCCTCTGTGCATCCGAATAGGCTTTTTCCGCGTTGGTCACGGCAAGCTGCAGCTCGTTGACCGTCAGGGTTTCCTGGGAGGAGGCGAGCTTTCCGTTTTGGACGCTGCTTTCATACTCCTGCTGCGCTTTTAAAAGGCCCGTCTGCTGATCCAGCTTCGCCTTTTCGACTTCCAGCGCCGCCTGCTCCAACTCCAGCTCATAGGTCGCAAGGCCCGCCGAAATCTCCTCCGCGCTGAGCTTTAAAAGCGGATCGCCCGCCTTCACGGAGGCGCCCGCCTTGACGTATACCTCCTCCACGGTGGAGGAGACCGAGAACGTTACGGTTTCCCGGCTCAGCGAGATGGAGGAGCTTTCGTTCTGCCCGACGATGATATCCCCGCGCTCCACCCGATATTCGCGGTAAAGCGCCTCACTTTGCGACGTCTCTTCCCGCGGCAGCAACAGCAGGAGCGCAACCGCGGCCGCAAGCAGCGCGCCGCCCGCAAGGAATATCCATTTTTTTCTTTTGGGGCGCGGCCGCTCCTCTTTTTCACCCAGCATGGCGAGTATCTCCTCCCCGCCGCGCCTGCGCCCGCCCTTTTCACCGACCTTACGCTGCATCCTGTCCTGCCCTCCCCGCCGTTCAACCAGCCACGGCCCGCGTTTCATTTTTTGCCATTATAGCGAACGTGCCTTTAAGAAAGCTTAAAGAAAGGGGCTTTGTCACAATCGAGCCAAAATCTGTGCTTTTTTTGCCATGCTTTTAGCCGGTTTGCGCCCAAAAAACGGAGGACAAGTGTGATACGATACCGGTAACACTTGGATTCTCTGCGATTGCGGATATGGGGTGACTCTGGTGAGGCTGCTGCTGGCGGAAAGCGAGCGGGCGACGGCGGACGCCGTCTATGAGGCGTTTCTAAAAAACGGCTATACGGTGCAAATTGCCTATGACGGGACGGAGGGCATGCGCCTTGCGCTTAATGTTTGCTTTGACGTCATCGTGCTTGGCACGGCCCTGCCCGGGCATAGCGGGCTTTCCATACTGCGGGCCCTGCGCCGGCAAAAGCGCTCCACCCCCGTGATGCTCCTGACCGCGCGCGCGGACGTAAGCGAATGCGTGGCGGGGCTGGACTGCGGGGCGGACGATTGCCTGCCAAAGCCCTTTGCGCTGGAGGAGCTGCTCGCGCGGGTGCGGGCGCTTTACCGGCGGTCCGGCGGGGCGGAACGGAGCGGCGCGCTGTATTTTGCGGATATCACGCTGCATGCGGGCGC
>DATMXR010000211.1:0-4105 GCA_035561315.1 Feifaniaceae bacterium | reverse complement strand
GCCATGCGCGCGTCGCAGGCATAGGACGTGACCAGCTCCCCCCCATTCGTCTTTTCGGGATTCTCAACATAATTCATGCTGCTTGCAAGCGCTGTCGCAATCGTCCGGCCTTTACCGGTATGCAGCGAGATGAGCCGGGTGGTTGCCATAGGATGTTCACCTCCAATTAAGAACGGCGGGAACGTGTCCCGCCGCCTTTCATTAGATATTTTCCTGTTTTCCCGGAAGCATCCGAAGCCCTGATTCATTAAAACCATGGGCTATCTTTTTTATATTTCGATGGGTTAAATCGCTTTCATTCTGCTGTTCAGGGCATCCACCAGCTCCACCAGGAAGGACGCGAACAGCAGAATTCCATACGGGGATATGAGCCACGCCAAAAACACGATTTTCAGACCGTCGGGCACTTCATGGAGCAAAATCATTGTGCCCAGGGCGATGGCAAAGACGATGAATGCCAGTATGGACAGCAGCATCGTGGAAAAGGCGCAAAGGAACCGGCAGGCTGCTACAAAGACGGTCAAGGCCACGACGACCGGAAACAGCAGTATTTTGAATATCCACCTCATAAGGCAACCTCCTTGGCGATAAATTTCTATCCTGCGATTTCATCATAATATCGGATGCGCCGAATGTCCATTTTGTCAATTGGCGCAGGAGCATACACTCCATTTATCGTATTTCGGACAGCTCGGTGAGTATCCGGCCCGCCATTTCCCACAGACGATTGTAGTTTTGGCGCACGTCTTCTATATCGGCCTCGTAGATATTGCCGGTTTCGTGGACGCGGCGCGTGAGCTGGTTCAGGTTGCTGCTGCACCGGCGCAGGAGAGCAACAAGCTCCCCCACGTCAGATAAGTCCTGCCTGACCACATACCCGTCAATCGCCATCTTGCGTAGGTAAGCGCCCATGTTTTTGGTGCCCATCTGCGCCATTTTTTCGTTTATCAGCTCTCGTTCGCGCTCCGTCACCATGAAATGAAGCTGGACACTTCGTTTGCGGTTCGCCATATCAGCCGCCTCCGTGTTCATCCTCCGCATCGGGACGGACGGGTTCAAAGGCAATGGCCGCAAACTCGGCGTCGGTCATGCTGCCCAGCTTGGCCGCCGCGCTGTTGGCAACAGCCCGCATGTCCGGGTCGTCAATGAGGGGCAGGGCCGCCCGCAGCTCGGCCAGCGTCCCGGCGCGCGCGCCGGTATCGTAAATGCAGATCAGATTGCTTTCCTCAACGGTAATTTTCATCATGGTTCATCGCTCCATTTCTGATTTTTGTATTGACTTCTTTTTCTCCCTGGGCGAATGGGCCTTTACCCGTTCCGTGACGGAGGGCTTTTCCTTGGCGTCCGCCAGGATTTCGGAGAGCGTAACGGTTTCCCCGCGCTTTACCCGCGCTTCCACGGAATCCGTCGCCGGGGTGTTGTTGATACGCCCGTCCAGCATGTTGTAGTTCTGCTCCACGGTCTTTTCCGCCGTTTCAAGGTGATTGGCGGACGGTTGGGGCACGCTCAAAAACTGCGGCACTTCCGGGAAGCCGAAGCTGTCCACGTAATGTGCCGTATCCCTGCCGTCCCGATGTAGCATCACAATATCGCTGACGGAAAGCGAATATCCGGTATAGTCCGCTGGGCGGTTCGCGTTGAACCGCTGATAGATGCCCTCCAGGGTATCCGCAGCGGCAAGGGGCGCGTCATAAACCCGCCTGTAATTGGCCCGATCAACAAGCAGCCCCGCCGCTTGCAGCCGTTCTAGCAATTCAAAGCGATAGTCCCGCGTTTCCGGGCCGTCTTTGAGCTGGTAGATGCTGAAGGTATCCCGGTAGTTCTCCAGCCGGTCATACAAGGCCGCCGCCCGCGCTCCGTATTCCTGCGACGTTTCGGAGATATGGAGCATGGCCGCCTGCACATGGAACATGTTGCCGTGGTCTATGACCTCGGCCAGTTCTTTCAGGTGGGCGGCCCTGTCCGTTACTCTTTCAAAATAGGCCGGGTCGTAATGCTGCATCAGCTCGTCAACGTCCCCGGCAAGGGCCTCCGCGCGGGTAAGCTCCCGCGTTTCCTGCGTTCTTGCCCGCACCAGCTCCCGGAAATTGCCGTCGATGTCGGCGATCAGCCCTGCGGCGGTGGAACGGATCAGCTCCAGGGAGGCTTTCAACTCCTTGGTTTCCCGCCCGCCGCTCCAACCAGCGATGTAGCCGAAGGAATAATCCGACGTTTCGATCCCGTAATGCTGGCATATGGTATAGGCCACGCTCTCGGCCTCCACCTCGCGGGTATTGCGGTCTTTGCGCTGCTCCGGGGGAATGTCCTTTTCCTTCTCCCGGTGGATGTTGTGCAGCCGGGCGTGGGTGATCTCATGGATAGCCGTTTTGACTGTCTGCACTTCGCTCATGCCTTCCTGAATGGCGATGCGATGTTCCTCATGATTGCAGTAGCCCTTCGCGCCGCTGGCGATCTTTTCAAAGCCGATGGGCATAGGCGAAACCCGGTTTAGCGCCTCGAAGAAATCCGGGTACTGCTCCACGCTGCCTGCCAGTTCGTCAATGCCCAGCGCCGGCAACGGTTCGCCCTCGGTTTGGCTCACGTCGAACACTGTCACCACCTTAAAGGCCGGAGTCGTTACCTCCATCGTTTCGGTGACGGGCTTGCCGTCCGGCCCGATGGCAGGCCGCCGCGTCACGGGGTCGATCTTTTCCATTTCCACCTGCCGCTTGATTGGGCAGGGCGCAAGGATTTTAATGCCGTGTTCATCGCGCTTGACATGGCGTTTGAAGTTGTCCTGCCATGCGTTATAGCCCGCGATCAGTGTGGCGTCGGGGCGCTGGAGGGCAATCAGCAGGGTGTTGTTGAAGCTGTAATTGTAAAACTTGGACATGGTTGTGAGATACGCCGCGTACCGTTCGCTGTCGAACAGGCCTTGGACGCCCTGCTCCAGCCGGTCGGTGATCTCTTTCAGTCGGTCATTTGGTTTGCCGTATTCGGCCATAGAAAACGCTCCTTTCATAGACCGTTTGTTCTAAAAAGCAAAGCCCCGGCAGGGAAAGGGTATTCCTATGCCGGGGCGCGGTCGTTATTCAGTTTTGGAGCATATGCTCCTGTTCGGTGGCCTGATTCGCGCTTTTTTTGCCCGGTTGCTGTCGGCGGCCCGGCGCTCGTCGCTGTAAGGTTTCCGGACGGACACGCAGCGTCTGGGCACTGTGAAGCTCACGGCCCCATCCGGCCCCCGCCGCTCCAGCCGGACTTTTTCAGGGAATTTCAGGGCCATACGCTCCAGCTTTTCACGCAGCTTATTGTTGTGGGTGTAGATGCTGGCCGTGGGTTCTTCCTCGTTGAAGCTGATGACGGTTTCCTGCTCATACCGGGAGAGCTTCACCGTTCCATCCCCTTGTTTTTAGCCGCCCTGGCTTTTAAGTGCTTGATGGGATTGCCGCGCACATCGTAACCGGAGGTCTTGGCGGCGGGGGCGTTCCAGCCGAACATGGAGCCGCCCACCATAGCGGCTTCCTGCTGGCGGGTGATACCGGCGCGGCTGTTGAGCCGGTCGGCGGTCATTTTGTTCTGCTCCGGGTTTGGTGTGGAGAAACCGCACTTGGCGTAGCCCTTTTTGCTGCGCTCGATCATAATCAACTCCCCGCTCGACGGAAGGGTGCTGTAACAGAGATCGGGCAGGATGGGCGGCTGTTCCGGAGCATAGGTCGTGCCGTTGCGCTCCATCCTCTCGGCAAACTCGCAGATGTGGTAGACGCTGCTGCCGATCCGGGTATGGTACTCATCGAGAAAATTACAGGCCCGCGTGAGCTTTTCGCCGTCCGAATAGGTCAGCACCACGTTCCCGCCGTCCGGCACATAGAACAGCGTAGTATACTGGCTGCCGATGAAGCGGGCCATCTTTGTTTCGGGATTATCGCTCATATCCTTTCGCCCCCTCGTTTGCAAACTCCAGCTTGAAATTGACGTACTGGCCGCCCGTATCGTCCAGCATCACCACGGCATCATAGGTCTTGCCTGTCTTTTCGGAATAGCAGCCGGGCAGCTCGGCCCGCCCGTCCTTCAGGAGCGCGGCGACGATCTTCCGGGTCAGCTCCTTTTTCTTGGCGGCGAAAAAGCG
>DATMXR010000210.1:0-4035 GCA_035561315.1 Feifaniaceae bacterium | reverse complement strand
GGAGATACAGCATGTTTAAGACAGGCGCACTTATAAGCCCGCCCGATGTGCGGGATTACTCGATAATTCCTACTGCCGTAAAGGATGAGGGGTATACGTCGCCGTACAATCCCATCATCGGAAAACAAAAGGAAAGCAACTGCACCGCATATAGTTCTGCATATGCGCTGGAGGCCGTTACGGGAATGCGGCTGTGCAAGGGTGGGCATTACGGCGATCGCGAGCCGGAACATTGGCAGGGCGAAGGTCGGTATTTGCGCGAGGTTTGCGACACGCTTCACAAGCGCGGCACGGCAAAGCACGGTGACTACACGGCGGAATATGAGGTCCAGAAAGCCCAGGATCACATAAAGGCAAATCTGGCCTCTTACCGTGCTAAGGCTGCTCCGTTCAAGATCGGGCCGTATGCCCGTGCGCGGACGGTAAGCGAAATTCAGGCCGCACTACGCGCCCGGCATGCAGTGATATTCAGTGGCGCTTGCGAATCATTCAATTCGGACAAGAACGGCACGTTCCGCATGCGCACGCCTACATACGGATTTCATGCAATGGCCATCATTGACTGGAAAGCAGGTGATAATCGTTTCCGTTGCGCGCAAAGCTGGGGTACGGGGTTTGGGCAGAAAGGTTTTTGCTTTGTTCCGTTTGAGGATGTTTTGCGGCTTGATGATATTTGGGTGATAACGCCGTTCGGAGGCATAGCGCCCGACCCAATCATACGTCGCACGCTGCGCAAGGACATGAAGGGCGACGATGTAAAACTCTTGCAGGACAAGCTTATTTCCCTGGGCCTCGACCTGGGCAAGTGGGGCGCTGACGGAGATTTTGGCAGCGCGACGGATGCGGCTACGCGCAGCTTCCAGAAACGCAACAGCCTGACCGTGGATGGCATCGTGGGGCCTAAGTCTTGGGCCGTACTGGATGCGGAATAGGAGAATTTGATGTTTGAGTATATCGTAGATACCGGCCTGAAATGGCCTCGCGCATGCGTAAAGCGAGCCGTTACCGACCATATCCAGATTCACCACACTGTTGGCGATTATTCCACTCCTGCGAAAATTAAAGCCCTACACGAGAAATGGCAGGAAGAGGGCGACCGGGGAATGTATTACTCCCTGCTCGTCGCGCCAGACGGCACGGCCTACCAAGGCCGGGGGCACGAGTATAAGCACGGCGCGGTCAGAAACGATTGGTCGAGTGGCGCGGCTGACCGCTCCGTATCAATCGCATATCTCGCAGACGCGCGAAATGGTATTCCAGAGGCGGCCATGAAAACGCTGTTGCGGCTAACCCTTGACTGTATGACGCTCTACAAGCTTACCGCGTCCGCTGTGCTTGGACATAACGAGGTTCCGGGCTATCGCAAGGGTGAGCATTGGACCGAATGCCCGGTGATCGATATGGACGCCTTTAGGGGGATGCTCATGTGGCCGGTGGTACGCGACCTTTCGCTTACCTCTCCGATGATGCGCGGGGACGATGTGCGGGCGTTTCAGGACCGGCTTGTATCATTGGGATATGACATCGGAAAGACCGGCGCTGATGGCATCTATGGCCCTGCCGCGGACAAGGCTGTGCGGCTGCTTTATGAACGTGCTGCTGCGGTTAAGCCGGGCGTGGTGGACGCTGCTATGAGGGCGCTGATGGGGCTGTAGGAGGTATGCGGATGGAGTGGGTTGCGGGGGTTATTGGTGTGGTTGCGGCAATAAGTGGCATCGCGCTTGGATGGTCTGCGCGTGCACGGGAACAGAAAAAAGACGCAAAGCAGGACGGCAGCGAGGGCGGCGTGCTCAAGACTGATGTCGAGTACATTAAGCGCGGCGTTGATGATATCAAGCTTGATATGCGGTCGCAGGCGCAGCGGATGGAAGTATTTGCCGATCGCCTCGCCCGTGTGGAGGAAAGCGCCAAACAAGCGCATAAACGAATCGATCGACTGGATAATCAAAAGGAGGAATAAATCATGAGTGAGTTCTTTTCTTGGACTTCCCTCGCAACTTATGCGGGGGCAACCCTTGCAACCGCAGGCGTGACGCAGATGTTGAAAGGCATTGCTATCTTTGACAAATTGCCCACGCGGGTATTCAGCTACTTTGTGGCATTGGTGGTGCTGCTGGCGGCTACGGCCTTTACCGATGGCCTCACATGGTCGGGCGGCGGTCTGTGCATCATCAACGCAGTGGTGGTCAGTCTCGCGGCAAACGGCGCGTTCGACGCCGTGACCGGAAAATAATCTTGCCCGCTTAAGGCCGTCCTTCCCTTGGGCGGGCCTCCTGCACTCCCCGCTGCTTGGCATGGCAGCGGGGATTTTTTATTGTAGGTAGTTGTGTAGGTAGTTAATTGCTTTATTGTAGGTAGTTGTGTAGGTAGCTATGTTGCTTTTTAGGAAACTTTTCGGGATTTTTGACAGGGCACAGAAAAACATTGTGGAATAAAAAAGAGCCGGGAACGCTGATTTTATCGGCATATCCGGCTCTTGGCGGAGAAGGAGGGATTTGAACCCTCGCGCCAGTTACCCCAGCCTACTCCCTTAGCAGGGGAGCCCCTTGAGCCACTTGGGTACTTCTCCAGGCCTTATTTGGTTGAGATGATGGCGGAGAGAGAGGGATTCGAACCCCCGGTGCCTTGCGGCATCACTGGTTTTCAAGACCAGCTCCATAAACCACTCGGACATCTCTCCCTGACAGGAACGCTACTGATTATAGCAAAACAACCGTACGCTGTCAAGCAAAGGGAACGGATGCGCAGGGGTGGCTTTTCACGTTGAATATAGGGCGCTATAATATAAGGAAGCTTAACGTATCCAAGGAGCAAATCATAGAATATTTACAGCATGGGGAGGGGGCTTGCATTGACTTGATACGTACGTTGTGCTATACTGTCCCCCAATCGCATATTGCGTAGTGTACGCTTAATCACATGAGGAGGCCTATTGAATGAAGCAGTATAACGTCGCGGTCGTCGGCGCGACCGGCATAGTCGGCCGTAAATTCCTGCAGGTGCTCGAAGAGCGCAAATTGCCCGTAGCGAACTATTACTTGTTCGCTTCTAAACGCAGCGCCGGCACTACTTTGCCCTTTATGGGGAAGGGTTACACCGTGCGGGAACTGACCGAGACTTGCTTTGACGGCCTCGATATAGACATCGCGCTGTTTTCGGCGGGCGGCGGTACGTCCGAGCAGTTCGCCCCCGTCGCCGCGCGCGCGGGCGCCGTGGTGATAGACAATTCGAGCGCGTGGCGCATGGACCCGGAAGTCCCCCTTGTGGTGCCGGAGGTCAACCCGGAGCACATCTCCCAGTATAAAAACAAGGGCATCATCGCCAACCCCAACTGCTCCACCATACAGGCGATGGTGGCGTTAAAGCCGCTGCACGAAGCGTACGGCCTCAAGCGCGTGGTGTATTCCACCTACCAGGCCGTATCCGGCGCGGGCCAGCAGGGATATATGGACCTGGAAGAGGGCATCAAGGGCAACGCCCCCAGGAAGTTCCCGCACCCCATCGCGGGCAACTGCCTGCCGCATATCGACTCGTTCCTGGATACCGGCTATACCAAGGAAGAGCAGAAAATGATCAACGAAAGCCGCAAGATACTTTCCCTGCCGGAGCTTCGGGTCACCGCCACCACCGTGCGCGTGCCCGTGTTCCACGGCCACAGCGAAAGCGTCAATGTGGAATTCGAGCGTTCCTTCGAGCTGACTGAACTCGTGGAGGTCCTTCGCCGCGCGCCCGGCCTTGTGGTGCAGGACGATCCGAAGAACGGCGTCTACCCCATGCCGCTTGCGGCCGCGGATACCGACCCCGTCTATGTGGGCCGCATCCGCCGGGATTTCAGCGTGGAGAGCGGCATCAACTTCTGGTGCGTCGCGGACAACATCCGCAAGGGCGCGGCGACCAACGCCGTGCAGATCGCGCAGGAGCTCATCCGTCAGTGGGAAAGCGCGTAACTGAGCTTGTTTTGCGGCGCAGAAGGATCCCCCTTCTGCGCCGTTTTAGAAGAACGGATAGCAGTAAGATTATATAGTAGAAGGAGGA
>DATMXR010000209.1:0-2732 GCA_035561315.1 Feifaniaceae bacterium | reverse complement strand
GTGAAGTTGGGGGAAAAGTAAGGGGTCCCGCCCTGGTAGAGCATGCCCGCCCCTTCGTTCACGGAAGCCGATATGCTGCCCCGCAGTGTGACGGCCACTGCCGCGCATTGAAACCGCTCGGTCAGCTGCCTTGCCACGTCGGTATACCCGTCCCTGTTCAGCTTGCCGGTTTTCACATCCGTGGAAGCCGCGCGGATACCGAATACATCCGCCGCGTCCTCTTCGTTCGCGATACAGACGTCCACATACCGCATCAGCCGGGTCATGACGGCGTTTGCCTGCTCGCGGCTCCAAAGCTTGCCGCGGTAATTTAGATCACAGCTGACGGTGGCCCCGTGCGCCTTCGCGCTTTTGCAGGCTTCCTCGCAGATATCGGGCAGCGCGCCGCCCAGCGCGGGCGTGATGCCGGTGAAATGAAACCAATTCACATCCTGAAAAACGGCGTCCCAGTCGTATTCCCCGGGCTTTGAAAGCGCCACCGAGGAGCCCGCCCTGTCGTAGATGATCTTCGACGGGCGCTGGGACGCGCCCTTTTCCACATAATATACGCCCAGCCGGGGCCCGCCCCGGAGGATATGCCGGGTATCCACGCCGTACTGCCGCAGCAGGTTCAGGGCCGCCTGCCCGATCTCATGCTGGGGAAGCTTTGTGACAAAAGCGGCGTCTACGCCGTAATTTGCCAGGGAAACCGCTACGTTTGCCTCGCCGCCCGCATAGCTGACTTCAAATTCTTCCGCCTGTACGAAGCGTTCGTTCGCCGGGGGGTTGAGCCGTGCCATCAATTCACCAAATGTGACCGCTTTTTTCACGATTTACGCATCCTCTTTTCCGAGCGCCGCCGCCGCATAGCGCAAGGCAAGCTCTGTAATCTTTTCAAACTGCTTTTCAATCACCCAATCCCGGTTCACAAGGCTGCCGCCGATGCCGAACCCGCAGATTCCCGCCTTGAGGAAATCCGCCATATTGTGAAGACCAACGCCGCCGACGGCCATCAGCTTCACATGCTTGAGCGGGCCGCCCAGCAGCGATTTCACATAACCCGTACCAAGGTTCCCCGCCGGGAACAGCTTTACGAAATCCGCTCCGGCCTCTGCCGCCTGAAGAATCTCGGTGGGCGTCATGGCGCCGGGTATGGATACCAGGCCCAGTTCCCGGGTCTTTTTAATGACGCAACCGTCCATATTGGGAGAAATAATGTATTTTGCGCCGGACGCCGCCGCCAGCTCCGCCTGCTCCGTGGATACCACCGTACCCGCGCCGACCATGACGCCCATTTGATCGATGGCTTGGATGGCCCGGGCCGTTTGCGCAAAGGACTCCGGCCTGGACTGATCGAATGTAACTTCCATGAGCGCCACGCCCCCGCGTTGGAGCGCCCGGGCCGTTTCAACCGCCTGCTCCGCCGAAAGGCCGCGAATAATAGCGATGAGCCTTTTCTCCTGGATATTGCCGATGATGGTTTGCCGCATCGTAATGGAAAACCTCCGCTGTTTTATAAAAGTCTAAACGGATTCTCAAAAAATAAATGTGGGTGATACTTCCCTCTGCGAAAAATCTTAATCAGTGTCGTAAAATATGTTTTTTTGTTTCGTACAATGAAACATTGGTGCATATTGTGCAACTGTGAATATAGGATAGCATGTGCTTCGGGGTACGTCAACCCCGTTTTCCAAAAAAGCAAATATGGGATTTATCGGGCCGGAATTGCCCGGCAAACGGGAAAATCTCTCCTTGAATTTTTCCGGAAGGTAGGCTAATATTAAATGCACGTTACATTTTTACATTGAGCAATTCTTGTGATAAAAGGTTGGTATACGATGGCGCAAATAACGGTACAATCGGTCGACAGAGCGCTGGACATCATCGAAGCCCTGTCCCGCAACCAACGTCCCATGGCGCTGACCGAGTTATCGGACGCGGTGGCTCTGCACAAGACCACGACCTATCGCCTTTTGAATTCCTTGGCGGCCAGAGGGTATGTATGCAAGGATGAAACGACCGGCTATTACCGTCTTACCATGCGCCTGCTGGAAATTTCCAGCAGGGCGTTAAGCGGGCACAATTTGCTGACTCTCGCCGTGCCGGTCTTAGAAAAGCTGGCGGTCACCGCGCAGGAGGTCGTGCACTTGGTCATCCGGGATCAGGATGAGATCGTCTATCTCTTCAAGCACGATCCCTCCAACAGTTCCGTGCGCATGTCTTCCCATGTGGGCATGCACAATCCGATGTATTGCACCGCCGTGGGCAAAAGCATATTGGCCGAGCTTCCGGACGAGGAGATCGCCCGGATATTTTCCCGTACCCGGATCCGGCGTTTTACGGACACCACACTGACGACGCTGCCCGCGCTGATGCAGGACATGGCCGCGATTCGCGCGCGCGGGTATGCCATAGACAACGAAGAGCATGAAAGCGGCATCCGCTGCATCGGCGCTTCGCTTTTTGATTACCGCCGCGTGCCGATCGGCGCCATCAGCGTATCCGCCCCGTCCAGCCGCATGAGCGACGCGCATATCCAGAAGACGGCCCCCATCGTGACCGGCGCCGCGCAGGAAATTTCGCTGCGCCTGGGCCGGCCCGCCAGCACGGACCTGCCTATCTGAAGCCCGGTTCAGGTTGATATGAATACGCGCAGAAGGCCCGGACATGATTCCGGGCCCTTGCTTTTATGGCGAGGCCATTTCTCCTATTGCAAGCGGCAAAAAGCCGTGTTACTATACTATTAGCAATAT